>JBCNLQ010000007.1:0-122160 GCA_039595375.1 Chryseobacterium sp. | reverse complement strand
GACATAATGAGAATTCTCTGGAAAGATATTTTTAAAATCTTGAAGTGGTGAAGGAACTTTAAACGCAAAATCGGTATTTTTTTGATTATTTTTAAGCAACCAATCTTTGAAAGCATCAAATTCATTCTTCATAACAAATTCTTTCGATGTTAGGTGTGCTAAAACATTGAATGCTGTTTTAGCACAGCAGAAAAAATAATTTTCGTCCACTCTTGCAGTTTGGTGTGTTCTGATATGAAAATTCTCATAAGAATCAAAAGCGTCTTTATTTTCCAATAGATTAGAGAATTTTTCTAAAAGTTCTTGCGTAAAAGGGTGAGATTCCGGATCAGCACCTGCAATAAAGCCATCAAAATGATCTTCAATTCCAGACTGTATTCCGATGATAAATTCATCTTTTAATTCTGGAAAAGAGATTTTTCTTATGGTTAATTTTGTATATTGTTTTAACTGCTTTAAAAAGGTTTCAAAATCGACAGCACTAATATTTTTATTCATTCCCGCGAAATATTGTTTTGTTGTCGCATTAAAAACAATATGAGGAATTTCAAAAGGTTTTCCCTTCTTAATGTATCCTAAAGAATACTGATCTTTTACCGTATGTTTGAAAACATTTATTGAAGATTTTGTAGCCTTATTATCATTGAGCGAGCCTCTTTTTCCAGGTCCGAGAATTTGTCTAGGGACTGAGATCACGGAATTTCTTAAAAAAAGACGCTCAAATTTTGAAAAATAATTGTTGAAATTATCACTTACATAATCAACTGGCAGTTTATTCATACCTCCTAATCCCGCAGGTATAATATGCTCCCGACTGCTGTAAGTTACATTTGATTGGTTTCCTAAGTATATGCACATATTGAACTACTTACTTTCAAAATTACAAATTTGAAAGATATAATGCTTCAGCTTTTAGCTATAGACACGAAATCTTTTTAATATATTGCAATTTTAAAATACTAAATAAAATACAGTTCAATGCCAAAGTCAGAGCAACTTTTTTCAGAGGTCAGAAAATACATAGCAATATGGATTACAGAAATCTCGCTCTCGAACTCCGCATCTTTTTTTGATATAAACAAAATCTCTGAAGGCACGTCAAAGGTTCTTCTAAATATGATTTATGATTATAACTTGTCTGATCTGAATGAGAAAAAGCTTAACTTTCCAGGTATTGATTTGGGTGATGAAAAAAATGGAATTTCTTTTCAAGTTACATCCGAAAACAGCAGTCAAAAAATAATTTCCACTTTAAAAACTTTCCGAAAAAATAACTACGAGCTAGATTTTCCAAAAGGTGTAAAGTTTTTAGTCCTCAACAAGAAAAAGAATTATAGGTTTAATAAAGTTTTTGAAGAATATAAGGATATTTTTGATGCCAAAAATGACATTGTTTTTCCTGACGATTTAGTAAAAGAAATACAGGGTATTTATTATAATAAAAAGGCTCTATTTGAGCAAATTTTTGATTTTCTAAAGGATGAATTTGCATTTGACAATAACAAAAAGACATCAGAATTACTGAAGTTGAATTCACCTTCTGAAAGATTTGATTTCTATAAAAAGGTTTTAAATGAGAATTTCAAGCCTAAGATTAAAAATTTTGTACACTTTGGCTGCAGTTATCGCGATTCAATAATTTCAACTGTTGATTTGATAAATTTGATAAACGAATCCAATGGATTGATTATTACTGGACCATCTGGTTGTGGTAAATCGTTGCTATCACAAAAATTAGCGGTAGCCTAATCGGCGAAACCAAAAGTATAAAAAAATCGCATTATGCACGCCAACATTCAATTGGAAAATATAGTGAAATTTAAAGCCTGTTTAAATCGATTTTAAACAGGCTTTTTCAATTAAGTATTTAAAGAAAATCGAACACCTTTGCGTCCATTTCCCAACAATCGCCTGCAAAAAGTGCATTTTGAGTTGGAATATATGATTTATAGATGTGAGATTTTCTGCTACTGGATCCAAAACGTTTTTCGCCAGTAAGGAATTTCGTTTTTGGAAGTTCAAAGATGTTCTGACCATACCAACGGCGAGACGGCTGTCTTTTCGTGGTCATTTCACACATTTCCGTAACCTTTCTAATAATATGCTCATTTGAGTAATTTTGAGGCATAGAACGCAACTGCATTACCCAGCTGAATACTTCAGCATCATTGTATATTTCAGCGTAATTATTACCAACTCTAGGAAGATGAATAATATCTACAATGCTTTGATCCGTTGTCTCAAGTATTGTGATTTTTTCTTTTAGCTTGAGATAATTATGAGGAATATATTGCAAATCCAACTTTGATAGAATTGGAGAAAGGTCTTTGTAAATTTTGTTCGCCGTTCCTGGATAGTTTTCTTTTTCATCCAGGATGAAATCTAAAACAGCACAAGCTTTGGAAAGTGACAATCTTTGGATCTCGTTTACATCTGTGTAAAATTCCGAGTATTGTTTAGAAACCCTTTTTAAATGAGATTTAAACCTTGTTTCAAGACTTCCAGCTTCTTTGGATTTGCAAGCTTCTTTATATTTGTCAAGCAGTACCTCCTGATCTCCGAAAATGTTTCTATAATTTTTTGGAGCCTTTGTAGGCAGATTTGTAATGCAGTAATAAAATTGCCCGTATTGTTTTGCAAATCTCCAGGACTTTCCAGAATCCGGCATATAATCTTTGGCCTTGGCCAAGTCACAAGCCCTAACAGTTTTCTTATAGCGAATTCTCGCAACCTTCAAATAGTTGTCGTCAATATCACAATTAGAAGTAATCAAACTCTGAGAAAGCCAAAGGCTCTCTGATCCGTTTGATTGTCTAATGATAATGTCTGTAGGTTGTAAGTTCATTTTAGTTTTAAAAATTGCATTTCTTATCTCCCCAAATGCTAAGCGGTTCAATATGGAACGAACAAAATCCGTAGAGTAGACAGGATTCGAACCTGTATGAAGTTAAGAGCAATTACCGCCGATCAGAATTATTGCAGATCAATGGTGCGCTGTGCATTGCATTTATCTTTTTTAATGCTCAAAGCAATTCTGAACGTGAACTTCTACGTGTAGCGTCTTCCATTTCCGCCACTACTCTTGAAATGTTACACTCTCGTAGTAACCACGCCTGTGTGAGATTTCGCCAAAAAACTTTCATTCCTTTACACTTGGCAGCAATCTCACTGTGTTTTACCCAGGCTTCAGGTTGAGCCACAAGGGATGAATGAGTGTAAAGTATTAAGTTGTTATGCCGTGGTAGTTTGAATGATCGCACACCTGGACGGGCTTATAAGATATCTTAATCACAATTCCGAAGAGTTCTGTTCGAACTTGATAAAATGCTTCGTTTGTGTATGCATCGTGAAAAGTTTGACTTTTCACGGTAATTTGTCTGTAGATTTTGTGAGCTAATTTTTTCATTGTGATATTATTTTGATGTTAATTGTTTAAGCTTGTTTAAAATCTTCAATCCTTTTCCACGGATAGGAATTCTTTCGCCTCTAGCGATTTGACCTACATATAATACAGTGGTATCGAGTTCATCCGCAATTACTTGATATGGCGTTTTCGCTACCTCCGAATTTTTTATTTGTTTGGCTAGTGTTTCCATTTTTATATCTTTGCGTTATTAAAGTGAAGCAAATATAAAACAATATTGCGAAATCTCGCAAGTAATATGGCGAAAATTTGCAATAAAAAATACGGTTTTCCGTATTCCATTTATAATATGTTGAATATCAAGAAAATAAGAGAAGAAAAAAATCTAACTCAAGATGATTTGGTTGTCAAAACTGGCATTCCAAAGCGTTCTTATGTCTCTTATGAGAATGGAGAAGCAGATATTCAGCTTAGTAAGTTGCTAAAAATCGCAAGTGTATTAGAAGTTTCAATATCTGACCTCGCTGGAGATACTAAAAATGCAAAAAAGGTTATCAATTATAATGATAACCAAAATGATAACTTTTTTGATACCAAACCAAAAGTAAAAGAAAAGTTATCAATAGTAAAAGAAGCCTCATCCCAATATAGTGCAATTCTTCGCAAGTTGAAATTTTCGGAAAATGTAAATCTTTCAGAACAGGGTGCACCTTTTTATCCATTGCCAGTTAGTGCCGGAACGGTTTCTGAATTGACAAAAGAAAAGGCAGAACCAACAGGCTTTATTTCAATGCCTGGCGTTAGTTGTAAGGCTTATTTTCCAGTTGTTGGATGTTCTTTCTCCGATATTATTAAGGCAGGAGATATTATTGGCGTGGATTTTATCAATAAATGGGAACATTTGGATCCCGATTGTATTTACTTCATAATCACACACGATCAAAGAATGATCAAAAGGCTTCAAGATCATCCTGACGACCCGGAAAAACTCCTCTGCATCTCACCTAACTATAAAGATTTTCCGATCTGGAAAAGTGAAATCAGAGTAATTCACAAAGTTGTTTTTTACGGACGCTTAGTGTAGAAAAAATGTTTATTAATAGCGGTTTATGAACATTGAATTATAATAGCTATGTCGATAATGAACATATAATGAACATCAAATTTGCGTAAATTGTTGCGTTTTGTCGGTTTTAGGCTTTACTTTTGGTATTGCCGTTAAGGGTAGATTTTCTAAAATCTGGAATGTCAATTATTTTGCAATGCAAATACTATACGAGCAATTTAACAGAACTTATAGACAAAGCAGCAATAGAGTTAGGATTTAAATCGGCTTCGCATTTTTTTGAGACGGCAGAAGATCTCAACCTACATAAACTTTTTATAGTAGATGGATTCAATGAATGCGACTATGAAAAGCAGTCAAAATTATTGGCAGAAATTGGATTACTTAATGAATCATACGATATCAAAATTATACTAAGCAATCAAAAATATCAAGACAATTTCGGTACTTTTAAATGCGAGCATATAACTGTTGCTTATCCGACGATCGAAGTAAAGGCAGAGATAACAGCTTCTTATGGTGGTAAAAATAGAGCTTCAGATGTACTACCACTGCTTAATGTGGTTCAGAGTTCTATGGAAGCAAAAATGATTGGTGAAATTGCGGCTTTTGAAGAAACTTCTATTAGTCGATTTACATTATTTGAGTCATTTTTAAAACAAAAGCTCGGCGAAGAAAAAAGCAATAGTTTTCTTCTAATGGCAAAATTTGCAGGCATTTTATCAGAAAAAGTTACCTTTAGTAACCCGGAGAGAACGATAGAAAAAATTTTAAAAGAAAATTCAATTTCAGAAAAATCTTATCACGAATGCCTCAAAAAGAATATTTTAAATCTGAATTTGGGACAAGTGAGTTTCGGACACGAAATGTTTTTTAATTTTTTTGTTGCAGAGAGTGTTGTTCGTTTCAATGCCAATATTTTGGAAATATCTCAACATCTAAATGCACCAAAGAATCATGATAAACGTTTACTTATTTTAGGGTCTATTGATGACTCAAAAGTATTGAATGATATACTAACTGAAATTTCTGATATAGATTTATTAAATTCAATATTATCCGGCGGGGCTGGAGAATACTGTCAGCGTTGGTCCCTTAGAAGAATGAATAAAATTATTAAAAAGATAGATTCTGAAACTGAATCCATTGAATTTGAAGTCGGCGATCAAGAGTTTAAAATTGAATTCAATCCTTCAAAACTCGCTAATTGGAGTATTACGGAAAGAGCATATATCGGAGTTATTCCATATAGGCTTGTAAAAGGAGATCTTCTAAAAGATGTTTTTGATCTGATTGGCAGGATGGATGAAAGAATAGCTCAGCAGAATAATAAATTATCTTCGGAATTAAAGAAAAGTGGATTACATTCTGGTGTACTTTTCTGGGCAGTGTATATCGGAGTAACAAAATATAGGAGTGCTATAACCGATGTTATTTCCGGAGTTAATTCAGGATTTATGTTTTTTAATGAAAAAATTGATATCACAGAGCAAACTGTAAAACAGCTTATAAATGACGGTCTTTCATCAGGACAGTTTTACTTTTTGTTACTACTGTTCAGATTTAATCCTATGTTAAAGCTTCTATCACCTTATTTGTTTACAATTTTACAAGAAAAATGGCGAGAAACACCTGTTCACTTACGCTTTGAAATTATAACTCAGATAAGATTTTTCTGCAGCGATGATAAGGAAAATGAATTACTTATCAATATTTTGAGAGATATACATACAAATACAGAAGATCCCTGGATGAGTTCTTCTATTTTCGATGCCTTAAATGATTTGGGAGCTTTAGATGAGGATGCTGAGGATTATTTCCCTTACGCAGTTGAAGAATTAAATAAAATATTATCATCGAAAATCTCCAAAAAAAAATGTACAGATGCCAATGGTTTCTATAATTGTCAATATGATCATCCATATAGCACCGCTTACATTCGGGCAATTGATGGTTTAGATGATCAACAAGCTGAAAAATTTTATATAATGGCTGTAAAAGGTATGGATAATGCCTTTTTTGGTTCATATTTACTATTTAAGGCTGAAAAAAAAATAGGCTCCAAAATATGCCCTTTAATTATTAAATGGACAAGAAATGCTGCTAAAAGTAATATTATGCCTTCAGATTCTGTTAGACTGTTTCTTTTATCTCACATTATTTTGGGAAAGTATAATTATCCCATTACTAGAGTTACAAAAATACAAAACAAAGAAGATCGTTCGCTTTTTGCTGCCGCTGAACTTTACTATTGGATAAACAGAACTGATATAGGTGATGACGAAAAAAGAACAGCAAGCAAAGTATCAGCTGAAGCACTCTTCCATCATACGAATAATTATGTGATTGACACAATCTTCGGTTGTAGCGAAAATCTTATTCAAGCACATATCCACATTTATAATGCAGAGTTTTCAATAAAATTCATTGAAAATATTTTTCAAGAAGAAACAGTTATTGTCTGTAGAAGAGCTTTAAAGGATTTAAAACAACAAAAAGTTTTAAGAAAAGTAAATTTTGATTCTGATGTTAATTTGCGGGCTATCTATATGTTGGAAAAGATAGGAAGCAACATTGATATTGATGTACTTCAAGATTTGACGGAGGATTACAAATATGGAAAATACGCTGTTGATGCAATTAAGAAGTTATTTTTAAAGAAGTAGCTTATTATTTAATCAAAATTTCTGATATTCTTTTCCAATCCTGATAAAGATGAGTTTCTTAGTTTAAAATCATTCCAATCAGAATTGGTTAGAGAGAGTTAACTTTATTCTAGGAGAACAATATTATATTGAATATTGGTAATGCATTTATCAGGCATATTCTCCATGTTACCGTTCGCATCGCAATGTTATTGTGGCACCTTCTCCCTTCTTCCAATATCTTTTAAAGAGTTGTCCTGTATGGATGTTAGCCTGTTATCACTACCAGATAATTGTAAACTAAATCGTAAATCCTTGTAGCAAAAGGACTACTATATTCCATTACCGCGGTTCTTTTTTGGTTCAGTACATTCCCATCTAGATCATAACCATGTATCTAATGTCTTAAAAATCTAATGTTTTATTGCAGATTTAAAAAATGATGTAATTCCATCATTTTTTAAATTTCTAACATTTGAATTTATTATCCAAATTTCTCTGGAAGCAGATCGTAACCATTATTTAAAAATGTAAAATATTTTCAGACGCCTGATACAAGTATCTAAAGAATTCTTTATTGACGGGGGCTTGTGTAGAATTAGGTGTACAAAAGTGGTACAAGAATAAGATGCTGCAACATCTTTTAAAAAAAGATGCATTACACATTCTGATTTCACAAATATTATAATTAGTGAACAATAATTAAAATAAAAGTATCAAAATCAGCCAAAAATAATAATTGATTTCATTTTAAATTTTACCTTGATACTAACACAGATGAAAATTCAAAGATTTTTACTTGAATGCTTTCTATGAAGAAATTAGAGAATTAAGAAAAGTACAAATTTTGTATATTTGGTCAAAGCTAATACATTATGAATCAATTAAGTTTTGATTATGTCGCTGTGGAAAAAATTAAACTTGATGGTCCATTCTTTTTTATAAACAAAAAAGTGGAAAATGGACATATATATCAGATCGCATATGATAAAGAAAATACCGTATTTTCTGCAATACATCAAAAATCAAAAACTTATCATATTTCAAATAAGGACATTCTATTTTCTACTGAACTTGAAAAAACATCAGATGGTTTCAAAGTAAAAGGTTGTGTGAAAAATGTAAATAAAACTACGAATACTTTTTTCGATGATTTTAAAATTAATGGAATAGGTGCAGATAATAAGACATTACGTCCTGCTCAATCTGGTGCAGTATATAATCTTATGGGACATTGGTCACTTTCTAAAGATGTAGCGACTATTGTTTTACCTACAGGAACAGGAAAAACAGAAACAATGTTAGTAGCAACCTTAGCTGACAAAGCAGAAAAGACATTAATAATTGTGCCTTCAATTGAGCTTAAAAATCAAATTGCAGACAAGTTTTCTACTTGGGGAATGCTTCGTGAGCTTGGTGTTGTAAGCGAAAGTACACCCAACCCAATAGTTCTTGTTCTCAGTAAAATTTTAAATAACAAATCTAGTCTTGATTCTATCAAAATAGCTGATGTTGTAGTTTCAACTCCCTCATTAATTGCCAGAGCAACGAAAGAAATAAAATCTGATTTAAAAGAACTATTCACCCACGTCTATTTTGATGAAGCACACCATATTAAAGCTGATGAATGGGATCAGATAAAAAACTTATTCAAAAAATCAAAAATCGTACAATTTACAGCAACTCCTTATCGAAATGATAAAAAGCCAATTGAAGGAGAAGTTGTCTATAATTATCCCTTATCTAAGGCATTAGAGGATGAATGTTTTTCAAAAATATCATTAGTATCAATAGACGAAAGGAATCCCAGCAAAAAGGATGAGGCAATTGCAAGAGCAGCAATGGAGAGACTTAGTGAAGACCATGCGCGTGGTTGGATTCGTCATAAAATGATGGTTCGGACTGAAACAGCTCCCAGAGCAGAATTTCTTTTTAGAAAATATAAAGAGTGGTTTCCAGATAAAAGAATAGTTGTTGTCCACTCAAAGACAACTGGTAGAAGTAAAATTGTAGAACAAATAAAAAAAGGAAAATATGATATTGTAGTCTGTGTAGATATGCTGAAAGAAGGATTTGATTATCCTGATTTTAAGATCGCAGCTGTACACGACTTACATAAATCAATATCAGTTTTATTACAGTTTATTGGAAGATTTACACGTACCCAAAAAGAATTAGGTGATGCTTCATTTGTTGTAAACTATGCCGAAGAATCAATGTCTACAGAATTGGAGAATCTGTTTCAGGAAGGAGCTGGATGGGAAATGGTAATTAGTGAAATTGCTGATGCAAGAAAAGCAGAGGCAGAATCACTTCTAACATTTTTACAAGGTTGCAAACCATATAGTGGCTTTGACTCTCCCGAAATAGAACTTAACCCTAAACTAGTCTATCCGGCTTTAAGTTGTATCTGCTACAAATGTGAACAAATCGATTGGAGTAAATTTAAAAAAGCTTTCAATCTGAAAAATTATGCTATAACGCAACCATACTACAATCAGAAAGAGAATGTTTTTTATTTTACAACACAAAAAAGAGAAAAGGTTAAGTGGGCAAGAACTGATAAAATGCGTGATCAAACGTGGAATTTGGTGGTGATGCATTATGATATTTCAACAAAACTATTGTACATAGGCTATTCAGAAAAAAGATTAGATGTAAACTACTTGGTCGAAAATTTGACAGGTGATACACCAGATATATTAAATGGTGATTGTGTATTTCGATTTTTCGATTCGATAAAGCGATTAAGCATTATTCACGCAGGAATATTTAAGCCTGCAAATCATCTTCATAGATATTCAAGACTGAGTGGTGCCGATGTGACGACAGAATTAACCAAATGGAAAGAAGGAAAACGATGTCAAAAGTCAGATTTTGTAGGTGTGGGATATCGTGATGGGTTTCCTGTAAGTGTTGGTGCATCTGTTAAAGGAAAAATTTGGAGTCCGGCTCGTGTAGGTGATTTAAAAGAATGGAAAACTTGGTGTTTGGAAGTTGGTAAATTAATTACTGATGAAACTATTAATTCAAACCAATTATTAGAAGATTCTGCTGAAAAAATTCAATTGGATAAATATCCTGAAGACCTTATTGTCTTAGCCACAGATTGGGCTGAAGATCTTTATAGTAGAATACATAAGCTAACCATTCGTCTCTCGGAATATAAATCTATTATGCTTTCGGAGTGTACACTGAAAAACATTTTAATACAAGATAATAAGGCAGATTTTTTATTAAACCTACCTGAGAGTTCCATTAATTTCTCAATAGTTTTAGGTGGTGAACAGGGACATTCTGTAACTGGATTGGATCAAAGTAAAATTATGATAGAAGGTCTTAAGAGCGACCCCGTTCCTCTAAAGAAATTTTTTGAAGAGAATCCACCTACATTATTCTTAATGGATGGATGTACCATTTCCGGTTGCATACACACAGATTATGGCTCAGCAGAATTACTTCAGATGCCGGAAAGCCAAATTACAGCCTTTACTTGGGAGAATGTAGATTATACAAAAGAATCATTATATAAGAATGGTTCAAAAAGAGAAAAATCTGTTCAAGAATATATGATGAAGCATCTCATTGATAAAGGTGCAAAAATTGTTTTCAACGATGACAACTCTGGAGAATCAGCTGATATTGTGTCTATATTTCAGGAGAATGATATTATAAGATTTGAGTTAGTTCACTGTAAATATTCAAAAGATAAAAGCGGGCTGAGACTTGAAGATTTATTTGAAGTTTGTGGGCAAGCTATAGTTTCTCTTAGATACAAATGGAAACCTGAAGAATTGCTGAAACATCTTGAGAGAAGAAATAAAACAGGAATATTAAAAGGATTAAGATTTTACCACGGCGATGAAGTTGATTTAGATGGCATTAAAAAAGCTTTAAAATATTCCAACGTCGAGTTTGAATTTGCCATCGCCCAGCCCGGAGTAAAAGCTGGTAATTTGAATGAAGATATGAAAAATTTTTTAGCATCAATATATTCAACTGTTACTGAAATGACAGAGACTAAGCTTAAATGTTATTTTAATAATAATTAATTATTGTAGAATCTTCCTAAAACTATATATTGCCCCTGAGCAAGAAATTATTAATTCCTCAATCAACCTAAAGACTAAAAAACTATAGCCTATGATAAATAGAATAATTCTAATCGGTAATGGTTTCGATTTAGCACACGGAATGAAAACCAGCTATAGAGATTTTATTGATAAGTATTGGAATGATAAATGTGAGGAGTATGAAAAAAATGAACATTACTTATTTGAATGTGAGGAGTTTTCTATTAATTCAAAACACAACACATATTATGAAAATACTATAAGAACATTTTCAGATTTAGATGCCTTTGCGAAAGATTATAAACGAAATTTTACTTCTAAAAATAATTTCTTTATCAATCTATCAAGACAGCTTAACTATGAAGGCTGGGTAGATATAGAGTCAGCTTTCTATGATAATCTGAAAGCTATGTCAATATTACAGCGAACAGAAAAATCTAATATGATTGATGTTCTGAATAAAAGTTTTGAAGGAATTACCCGATTGATTGAAAAACATCTTACAGATGTCCAGAATAGTTTCAAAATTTATTCATTGATAAATGACAGAATCACAGAAATTATTAATCAGCCAATAGTTACGCAGGATTTATCCGAACTCGTAATCCGGAAAATCATTGATGACAATTGGCAGTTATTGCAGTCACATATTGAAGAATATAATGGTACAATGACGAGGGGGCATTATTTAACAAGTAATCATCAAAAGATTGTGAAGAATTTTGTGCGTGAAAACACTCATTCACGCACAAAAGGACACTTTACCTCATACATTCTTAGAAATTTTTCAGAATTATTTATTTCTGAAAAACCATACACAGAGTTTATCAACTTCAATTATACATCAACAGAATCACATTACACCACTCCTGAGACACACATTTGTCATATCCACGGAGAATTAAACAGCAAGGAAAACCCCATAATTTTCGGATACGGGGATGAACTCGATGAGCATTATAAAGAGATAGAAAAACTTAATGACAATAGGTATTTAGATAATGTTAAATCTATTAATTACGCCAAAACAGACAACTACAAAAAAGTTCTTAATATGATCAACGATGGATTATTTCAGGTTTTTATTTTAGGGCATTCTTGTGGCAATTCTGACCGGACTTTATTAAATACAATTTTTGAACACGAAAACTGCGCTTCGATTAAGGTTTTTTATCATCAGAAAAATGAAACCGAAGACAATTTTTTAGACATTTATAAAAATATTTCCCGAAATTTCAATAGTAAGGCAAAGCTTCGAGACAGGGTTGTTAATAAATTTTACAGTGAACCTTTAATTCCATTTAAATTGCAACAAGAAATTAATCAAATTACTGAAAAATAAAAGATTTCTAATTTGGGACGTATGGCGTCGCAAATTAGAATTAAAACATCATTTTAAGTTTGATTTTATTACAAATAATTATTTTCCCACTAATCTTCAGATTATAATTAACTATCTTTAGATAATATACCTAAAAAACTGAAAATTATGAATTTAAAGGAAAAAGAATTATTAGAAGAGTATTTATCACCCTTTAGAACCGAGAAAGAAAAAATAATCTCAGAAATCAAAGAACATATCAAATATTACTTTGATGAAACCCCTGAATGTTTATATAATATTATAGAATACATCAATATAAAAAACAGTTATTTTTCACAATTGGTTATAATGACACAACCCAGATTGTATCTTAAGGATGTTGATGTTTCAATATTTGCCGGTAAATTTATACATGATGCCTATGTTTCTGCTCAGGACATCCTGAAAGATTTTAAAGAACAAACTGATCTGTTGTATACAAATTTAGTTGCGATAGTTAAAAAGAAATTAGAAGAGGAGTCTGAATAAAAACCAGGTTAGCAGATGTAAATACTTGCTAATTACCAAGTATATTACGGAAAACCATAATAATTTGAATTTTTTAAATGATAGATTTGGTAAAAATATTAATTAATGAAAAAACTGTTCTTTTTAACCGGTACAGCTGCAATCTTATTTTCTTGTACAATTACCTCACAACGTAATAATATTACATTTAAAAAAAAATGAATATGTAGGTGAATAGTCATTTTCACTTGATGAGATCGAAGTTTTCTAAAATGGATTTAAAGAAATCTTTTGTATAGCCGATAATGGAAAAATCTATGTGCTAAATGAATCAGCAAAGGGAATATCAACAAATGATTCGTCCATTAACAAAGTTGAGAAAATTTGGTTTGATGAACCCAGATATCCTGGACTCAAGATATCCTACACACATTTTATTTCTCAAGGTCTGAAACTTTGTGAAATTAAATAATATCCAAATGTTATAAATGAGTTATACATTCAGAAATACAGAAATCAATAATGAGAAAGCATCGGTTTTTGAAACCAAATCACTTCTCTATCTTATCGGTAAAAGCGGTAGTAAAAAAGAAATTGAATATATCACATTTGATTGCTTCAATGATGTAAGTGGAATTGATAAAAGCGGAACCAATATTTGGGATATACAGTCTAAAAATGAAGCAAAGCTAAATCCTAAAAAGATTGGAAAATATTTGTTTACACTTTTTGATAATTCAATTTCAAAATTAAGCTTTAAAGAATTCATTTTTTTTACACAAAAATTAGATGAAAATTATAAAACAGATATCAATCTAAATATTTATAATTGTTCAAATTTTACAACACAAACTCTAAGCAGAATTAAAAATGGACTGATAGAAGAAGTTGATAGAGTCCTTGGTGATGCGACCATCCATACCGTAGATATTGAGAAATTCTTAAATAATGTTATAATTGTTGAAGATGACACAACCGAACAAGAATACCTTAAACTTATAATTAAATTCAAAAATAAATCATTAAAGAATGATGATTTTTATTTAACTGCCTTTAAGGAATTAAGAGACATACAATCTTCTAAGAAAAATTCTTACATTGAAAATGAAACAATCGCTAACATTTTAGATGTCATAAAATATAATAGGCATCTAAAAATACTTGATATTGACACATTTATACTTTGTAGAATTCTTGGTTTCGAACTATTTACATACAAAGGAATTCCTGTATATTTTTCAGTATATACAGATCACCTACCGATTGATGATAGAAAAGATCTGGTTCAGGACTGTAATTCCAATTTATCGCGTTGTTTATTTAATAAAAATAGTAATAAGGAATTTTGGAGCATTTGTGAAAGAATTATTTCACACCTTGAAAATAATATCCAAAAAGATGTTGAAAAAATATTCCAATCTATCTTCAATGGCTATGTAATAAAATTCAGCTATCTTGATCAAACTACAATAAAATACTTAATTGCCCTAATAATGGAAGGTCTATAATGATTATAAAAAAAATTGCCTTAGGAAATGCGTCTGAAGCGTTTATCGAAGACAGGCTGGAAAACAGAACTAATATTATTTTTAGTGATGAGAATAATAAAGGTAAAACAATACTTATACAGAGTATTGTATATTCAATTGGTTACGAATCTATTTGGCCAGTGGGTTTTGATCCAAAGAATTACTTCTTCTACTCTAAAATTGCGTTCAATAATATTGACTATGAATTTTTAAGACATAAGAATTCGATTTTGGTTAGCAGCAATAATCAAAACTATATTTTTAATAGTATTTCAGAGTTTAAGTATTTTTTGGCGCGTGAAGTAACACAAATACCAAAAGTGCCAAAAGATGGACAAAATAAAATTGCAGATTTAAGTATCTTTTATGAGCTTTTCTTTTTAGGACAAGATAAAAGAAACACTTCAAATATTATTGTAAGATCTAATTATAATAAAGCGGATTTTTTAAATATGATTTTTAGCTTTCAAGGGTTATCTACAGTGCAATTTGAGGAAAATTCAAACCAAGATGATCTTAAACAGCGTAAAGCAGAATTAGTAGAGGAAATAAGAATTGAGAAAAGAAAACTTCAAATAATAAAGAAAAATCCTCAAATTGCTGCTTATGTCACCAACCTTGCAAATGCAGAAGATTTTGACAGAATCAAACTTCGATTAAAAGAATTAAATCAATCGATGACAGACTTAAAAAAGCAAAGAAATAGAGAAGAAAGCAGACGATCAAAACTAACATTTCTACTAAGTGAATTAAACTCATTAAACAGAAATATGAGTAAAGGAAAAGTTAAATGCGGTGAGTGTCAAAGCGCCAATATTATCTTTACTAATGACGATTTTAATTTTGATGTAAGCAACAAATTAGTCCGCGATACTATCATATCTTCTATTAATGAGGATATAAGACTTAAAAATGAAATTGTCGAAGAATTTAATAATTTAATAACAAAGGATCAAGAAGAACTCAATAGATTATTAGAAACACCAAATCCAGACTTTAGAAACTATGTATTATTTGAGTCTGAAATTAGAAATTCGTCTGAAATCGATTATGATATTACAAAACTCAAACTCGAATTAGCAATTATTGAAAATAGAATTAAAGAAAACGAAAGTGGAATTGAGTCTAATAAAGATTTGCAAAAAACATTACTGGAAAAAATTATAGATGAAATTGGTCGTTTATATAAAATCATTGATCCAACTGGTAATATGATCATTTCGAATTTATTTACAAAAGCTAACGAAACTTTTTCGGGGAGTGAAGAACAAGAGTTTTATTTCTGTAAGATTGTTGCATTAAGTAAAATTTTAAAACACAATTATCCTTTAATTATAGATTCATTCAGAGAAGGTGAGCTGTCTACACCGAAAGAAGAAAAAATGATTGACGAATTTATAAAGTTAGACAAACAAGTTATCTTAACATCAACACTAAAAAGAGAAGAATATTCAGTTGATAAATACTCAAATTTCAAGGATATCAACGCAATAGACTATTCTGAATTTCAGGATAGTAAGCTACTTCAAAAGGGTTATGTAGAAGATTTTAAAGAAATCCTAAACATATTTCCTATCATATTATAGTTTACACAATAATAATTCACTTTTAAACAAGTCAAATTTAAATAATTAATTTATATGACAACTTCAGACGCTCTTTCTACCAGCATTATCAGTTTCTTTATTCGCTCTTGTATTTCATTTCACTTCTTCAGCTCTAGACGAGTCATATAAATAATACTACATAATTAAAGGAATTCTTACATTTGATTCAAATGAAATTTATATAAATGAAATATCCAGATAAGAAATTAAGTGGTTTTGAACTCGATGAATTCTTAATTGAAGCTCAGGAATACTCTATTTCATCAATAAAAAGACATTTTTCCAAATATGATTGTGTAAGCCTCTACCACAATTGGATGCTTCTGCTTAGGTGCATAGATGAGTTAATAAATCTACCACTCGAAATTGAAAATGAAAAAACTCAAGGAGAATTTTTAACTCTTTCATTTGATTTGATAAATGGGGAGGAATTAAAAAAATTCATGATCGTTTTAAAAAAAATTGAATTACAATTTGGAAATGAGGTTTCGGAAAGACTCCTAACATTTGCGAAAATGAATTATGTGAGTGCACTTGTTTATGAAAAACATGGTTTAAATAGACTATTACCGTTCAATTTCTCCAATGTTTCTTCTGCAATATCCTACTATCAATCAAGAAGGAAATATTATGTAACAATTTTGGATTTAATAAAAGAATGGGCAACTGGTGATTATAAATTTGACTTTATTGATACGTTAAACGAGTTCCAATATACAATGGACTCTTGTTTGCAAAACATCACGACTGACTATTATAGCATTTTATTAAATAATTGCATTAACAATTACTCTGTAGATTTTAGAGTAAAACCACCAAAAATGAGCCATCATTATCATAATCTAGAAAGTTTCCTTTTAGAACCTCAAACATTATCTATGCTTGACCAACTTGAGTACAGGCTAGAGCAAACAAAAGACATAAAATTAGAAAAGCTACCTAAAGATAAAGTATTTTCTTTTATAGAGATAGAAAACAATATAAAACTAATCGCATCTACATATAGTAAATATGATATTGGAAATTCTGACGATTTTATAGAGATTAAGTTCTTGGTCAAAAGCATAAAGGCATTTTGCAACGATGATTTTAATATTATAATATCGAAAGATATATTCGAAAATGAAATTTGTAAATATATTCGAAAAATTAAATTAATAAGTGATAAGAATGACTATTTCTATGCTTCTAATTTTGTCTCAGCATTTCAGTTTATTGACAATAATTACTTTACCTCTGTAGTTTTATTAAATAGATTTATTACCAATAGAGTTCAATTATATCTTATAAAGCTAAAATCATTTCAAATCAATTCAGGTTTTATATTTGAGGAAAAAGTTTCAAAGGTTCTAAGTGATAATGGATATCAACTATCAGGAATTACCCGAATTAACCGAAAGGAATTTGACGTAATTACTGTAAAGAATAATTTTATCTACAATTTTCAATGTAAAAATAATCTTATTGATATAAGCAGAATACAGGATGATCCTAAACGTATGGCTAAATTGAATAGCCGACTCGTAAAATATTATGATAAAGCCTATAATAAAGAGGTTAATCGGGAAAAACTTATAACTGATAAATTAGGAATAGTTGAAATCAAGCATTATGTTGTCTCAAGATATCCTGTAATAACAGAGACGGATTATATAATCAATTATAATGAGCTTAATAAAAAAACAAAATTACTAACATAGTAGTTTTCAATATTTTGAAATTATTAGATCATGTTAAGTAGTAACTAATAACTTATTTATGACAAAAAAAATTTATTTTGATGAGGCGGGAAACACTGGTGCTGACCTACTAAATGAAGATCAAAAAACATTCATTTTGTGCTCTACATCATTTAATGAGAAAGAAGCTAAAATATTAGCAGATTTATTTAATACCAATACTGAAATTCATTTTAAAAAATTAAAAACTTATCGAAAAGGTCAAAAGTCGATAGTCGAATTGCTAAATCATAATCTGTTATCTGAAGGAAAAATTCACTTATTTGCAGTGCATAAAGAGTATGCAGTTGTGGCTCTTATAATTCACCACTTAGTTGAGACATTTTACTATCATCTCAATCATGACATTTATAAAACAAATGAACATTTGTGGTTTGTTAATAAAATCTATTTTTTTGGTAATTATGATTGGAATAAAGAATTGTATCGGAAAATGCTAAATTGTTTTGTTGAAATGTTCAGGGAAAGGACAACAATATCGATAATAAATTTCTATCACATAGTTGAAGAACTTTATTATTCTTTAAATGAAGACGATAAACATTTAATAGGGCCTATTTTGGGAAGCAAACGTCATATCAGGGAAATATTGTCAGTGGCAAATAAATATACATTAGATGTGACACTAAGTGGTTTTTATTCAGCTTGTGATTTTTGGTATAAAAGCTTTAATGAAAAGTTTGATGTAGTTTGTGATGATTCAAAGCAACTTGATTACTATACAGAAATAATAGAATTCACTAAAAATCTTGATATTCCTATTCAAGAAGTCGGCTATGGGAAAAGGAAAATGACCTTTCCTTTACAGATTAACGACCTTACACTTAAAAATTCTTCGAAGGAAGTTAATATTCAAATTTCCGATATCATAGCTAGTTCCCTAGCTTTTATGTACAATAATAAAAATGTGAAATATCAGTCATTTATTGAAGAAATCAAAAATTCAAAAATCTTGGAATTGGGAATAACATCGCCATTATTTCCAATGAGACCAGAAGAGATTACTGAAGGAATAGTTGAAGGCACAAATATTCTTGATTTTTTAGCCGAACAAAGAGTTTTTGAGGAAAGAAAAAAGAAACCTTTGTAAGGAGACTCTTGATTAAATCCACAATTTTATATTTAGTAATCATTACTTATTATTGGTCTTTATGAAAGTTAAGTTTTTTTTACTTAAGGAAATCGATAGAATAGCAGTGAGGAGCTAATCGTAAATTTGCTATACTGCTACCAATAAATAGTTAATAAATGATTTTAATTTAATAGATGTAAAAATTTAAATGTATTGGTTTATACAAAAAAGTAAAATAACAACTTGGTCGATATTTCATTCATTTATAAGTTTAAAAAATTGTTCAAGAGTAATTTATTTACTTTAATTTAAAATCAAATAGTTCCTGTGGATGTACATCTAGCCCCTTGGCTAACTCTTGAATAGTAGAAATTCTTAAGTCTACTTCCCCTTTTTCTATTTTACTGATATTACTATGATCTACATCACATTTTTGAGCCAACTCTCTATAACTTAAATTCAGCTTTTTCCTGAACATTTCAACTCTCTTACCAAATGCTATTCTAAATTCTAATTTATCCATTTCGATTAACTTTGAATAGACAAAATGATGAGATTTTAATAAAATTATGTAGTCGAATTAACCTACATAAAGAAAAATGTTTTATATTTGCTAAATAAGTTACAATAAAGGTAACTTTGCAATACTTCAAAAATAATCGAAGCTATTGCTTAGATTCTCGACTAGAAAACTGGTAATTTTTATGTGTACGGGAAGATAAGTAAATTAGCTCACGACCGCGGCGTGGGCTCTCTTATCGTACACGGGTATACCAGTACCTCTAGTCAATAAGTTGAGTTCCACGCTTTTTCTTTTGGGCAATATGCAGTGAGTTAGCGTTTTGATGCAGACGACTCTTCTTAGAGATTTAAGCAGTTCCTTCCAGCAATAATATAGCTAAACACGCTGCTTATGAAAAGAATAGACTCTTTGCCCCGGAAATTAACCGATCTTCGATTATATGAACTGCTGAAAGAAAGTGATCCTGCCTCTCTGGAACATATTCATCTACGTTACAAAAGACTGCTTTTCTGGGTTGGGTGGCAAGTACTAAAGGATGATTTTATAGTGGAAACTATTGTTCAGGATACCTTCCTAAAATTGTGGCTACACCGCGACACCATTGAAACTCCGAATCATATTCTTGGCTTTTTACGGTTTGTTATGAAAAGAGATTGCATATCTTACGTCACTGCTCCAAGAAATAAATTCAACCGCTTGATGGCTTCTCTTGAAAGTTTTGAAAATTATCAGGATTATCTTGTGGGTTATGATCCCCTGAATGATAAGGAGAATCTCCTCAATCACGAATCGGATCAGAAAAATTTCGATGAAGTCAAAAAGGTTTTACCCGTTCTGGATCCCAAAAGAAAACACCTGATTGAACTTTGCTTGGAATATGGCTTTCAGCACAAACCAATCGCAGAAGCAATGGGAAGCAGTGTGAAAGACATCAGCAATGAGGTGAGCAGAGCTATCAATGACCTTCGGAAAATTCTTAATAGAAGTTCTTTTGAACAGCCACAGGAAAAAACTTTCGATAATAAAGAGCAGTCAGAAAAACTCAGTAGTCAACAACTTGATATTTTGAAAAGAAGGTTTGAGCAAAAATCTTCATTTGCAGTTATTGCACGAGAACTCAAATTACCGGAAAAGGAAGTACATCGGGAATTTCTGTATGCTTATCAACATTTACAAAAGCAAAACACTTCTGAAATACTTCTTTGATATGGAAAAGTCCACGATTACACTTACCAGAAGAATTCAGCTGCTTATCGATCTTCCTACAAATGAGCAAAAAGAGATGTGGGAAAAACTCTACCGGTATCAGAACCGCTGTTTTCGGGCGGCTAATTTCATTGTTTCGCATCTGTATATTCAGGAAATGATAAAGGATTTCTTTTACCTAACAGAAGAAATCCAATATAAGCTGGCCGATATAAGCAAAGATGAAATGGGAATATTTACTCGTTCGAAAACAAATACAACGGCACGTCTGGTCTCCGACCGTTTCAAAGGAGAAATTCCCACAGATATTCTAGGAAGCCTGAACAATACGATTCAATCAACCTTCTCTAAAAACAAAGCTGACTACTGGCAGGGGACAAAATCTTTGAGGAACTTTAAAAAAGACATCCCTGTTCCGCTTCCTGTCAAATGCATCAGCAAAATGAAGTATGATCCAGAAAAGAAAGCATTTTGTTTCAATATGTTTGCGATTCCGGTTAAAACTTATTTAGGGAAAGATTTCTCTGATAAGCGCCTAATAATGGAACGCCTTTTAAAAGAAGAAATAAAGCTATGCACATCGCAGATCCAGCTTAAATCGGGAAAAATCTATTGGCTTGCAGTATTTGAATTTGAAAAAGAAGAACACCTTCTAAAACCTGAAATCATCGCAGAAGCTTCCCTGTCTTTGGAACATCCTATTGTTGTAAAAGCCAATAATGTTCGAATCAATATTGGGTCGAAAGAGGAGTTTCTATATCGCAGACTTGCGATTCAAGCAAGTCAAAAAAGGATTCAAGAATGCATTGCCTATGCTCGGTCAGGAAATGGAGCCAAGCGTAAACAAAAAGCATTGTATAAAACGGAAAATTTGGAAAGCCGTTATGTAAGCCATCGGCTTCATTTGTATAGCAGGAAGCTTATCGATTTCTGCATCCAACAACAGGCGGGCACGCTTATTCTTAAAAATCAGGAAGACAAGATTGGAATTGCAAAAGAACAGGAATTTGTGCTTCGCAATTGGAGTTATTATGAGTTGCAGACCAAAATAAAATACAAAGCAGAAAAAGCTGGTATCGAATTGATCATTGGATAGCTGAAAAAAAACAACGAGGGTGCTTGTAAACCCGCAGGGTGAGGTCATTAAATACTCACTAAATACTCAGTGAGTATATACAACGGCGTGGGCTTCTTTTTTAAAAAAAGATAGGCTAAGAATAGAGAAATAATTGATGGAAAACAGAATAAATTGAAGAATAAATATCTAAATTCCATTACAGGAAATATTGCTGATTGTTAATGAGCAATAATTTTCATAATGTTTGTTATTTCGTCTAATTTTATACTTTTTGCGTCAAATAACAAACATTTAAAACTAATTATTTTCCTATTCATATAAAACCAATTCTATTTTGAGATTTTAAATATATTTTAACGTTTCTCAGCTTCATGAGGTGCGAACTTCGGTAACGTAAATTATAGGATAAAATAAATTTTCTTGCGAGACGTAAATATGAATCAACCGTAAAAGTTACAATCTCGAAAAACCTCTCTTAGACGCAAGATATTTTTAGTTCTCTTCCCATAATTTCAAAATAGAGTTATCATACCAAACAATATCATTTTCATTAATAATCAGATTGAAAACAATTTCTTCTAAAGTTGGCAATAAAAATTTTTCTAACATGGTTTTTGCAGTATCATCAATTAAATTATGATGCATTAAAGTCATATGTGTTAAATGAAATTCGGTTTCTCTATTATGAACCATTGAGTTTCTATAAGCATATACTAGCTTACTAAGGAAAGCTGGAATATTATCTGAGCTTACGTATAAATAATTAGCATTGTCACCATTATTTTTATAAATTTTTAAAATATCTATCAACGAATTTATTTTAATGTCATCAACAAAATATGCAGGAACTAAAGATGTCCAATCACCAAATACTTTCTCCTTAAATGTTTGAATTGGCGTGTATGGCAATTTTAAAATTTCGTCAAACAATTTTTTAAGCATAACTATTTCAGAATCATTTACTCTATCATACATTCTTTTAAAATCTCTGATTGAAAAAACTTGCCCAGCAGAATCTTTTTCAAGACGTACCAAAGGCGATTTGTACATGAAATTTTCTAATACATGATATATTCTTAAGTATTTATCTAATATATCTTTTTGATAATTGTATTCACTGATAATAGCTATAGAATCATTAAATTGTTGGTAGTTTTTACCTAGGGAAATTACAGAATTTGCAGAAATTTTTGGAGGGAAATTATATTCAAATGATGTATGTATAATTTCACCTGATTTTATGATGTGTAAAGACAATGTTGCAAAAACTATTTTTGGTTTCGCTATATATTCTTTTCTAACAAGAATATGTTTAACATTTCCAAGCGGCAAATTATCTCTTCCTAATTTACCTAATAAATAAAAAAGTATATTTGTTCCCGCTGATATCGAATCAATAAATGTTTTAAAGTCTTCTTTGTGCGAAATATTAAAAAGCAACAAGGAATCCAGTTCACTGGCTAAATCAAAATGATAAAAGTTGTCTTTATTAATGTTATTATTTACTTCTATTATTTCAAAGTCATCTAGTGCTATTTCTTCGTCAAAATTAAAGTTTTCATCACCACTGTATTCAGCTGTTAGTTTTTGGATAACACTTATTATTGCATATAATTCGTTTTTCCTAAAATTAGAAAAATCATCGAAAAATGTTTTAAATTCATCCAGGAATGAAATTAAATTAGTGAAATCTGTAAAAAATTCTTTATTACCATGGGCATTAATTAGCTCTGTTTTTTCAATAGAAATTTTTTCAGATAAGTCAATTAATTTGTCTTGCTTTTCTTCAGCTAATAAATCGTAATAGTTTTCAAAAGAGGGATTATCTATTGTTAGTTCTGTTAATAAAGAAACCAAGTTCAAGTACACTAAATCTATCTTATTCATACCGTTTGACCTTTAAAATAGTTTGACCAATCGATAAACTTGATTTTGTTGTTAAGCACTGAAAAGATTGCATTGTAAACAGCATTTTTATTTACGGTTCCGATATTAATTTTGCTTAAATCTAAACTATTACGCGTTCTTTCAAATTCGGGTAAATTCAAAATCTCTGGATATTTTATAATACTATTATTAAGCTCTTCTAAAAGATTAATGGGAGAAATAGAATTTTGGATTCCATATTTTCCAAGTGCAGCAAAAATACCTACAAGTGAGACTTCTCGACCGAGCCATTTTGTTCCTTGTTCATGATAATAGTTTTCTAAAGAATCATCTAATTGTAATAGAATATCAATGAACTTGTGCAAAAAATCATAATTAAAATATTTTTCAAAATTTTCAATCTCAAAATCAGATGATTGAGTTTTGTGTACGAGACTAACATTTGCAGTAATAGGTCTACCTTCATGTAGTGAAAGTATTGACGTTATAAGATGTGAGAAATGAAATTGCCCCTTAATTCTGTTCTTACTAAATACAGTTGAATTTGAGTTCTTTTCTCGAATCAGTTCAAATGTGTTTAGATCAGTTTTTTTAATTATTGGTATTAGATTAAGAAATAACAGTTCAAGTTGATGCTGTGTTTTTACAGGTTTATGTCCTGCATTTAAAATTAACATTTTATTAACTTCTTCTTTAGGACTTAAGTTAAGCCATACTTCGAACCATTGATAATTTGCAAAGCAGTTTTCAATATTAAAATTATCAGAAGTAGAGTTTGTTGTGTAGTATTTAATTATTGATTCTAAAATTTTTGAATTTGAATTAATTTTCCCAAGTTGCTCTGAATATTTTTTTGATAGTTGAAATCTTTTCATATCTAATATTTCTGAAGATTTTACAAGTTCAGATTTAAAAAATAGAATAGATTCCCAAATTAGTTTTAGTCTGTAAGTTCTTTGTAAACCATCTAAAATTTTGAACTCTTGAATGTTTAACGTTGAATCTTTGATTTGATATTTCCCTTCATCAACTACTAATACTATTGGTGGAATATGCTTTTGTTCAAGAACAGTAGTAATAAGGTTATCTAAATACGTATTATTAACAATTTCCCTCTGAACCTCATAATCCTTATAACCCTCTGATAGCGAACTAACAAAATCTTTTAAAATTATTTTGGTTAAGAAACAAGTACTTAAACCTTCTTTTATTTCATCTAATATAGTTGCATTCATAATCGTTTATAACGTGATTTTCATTTTGCCTGCTTATAACTTCGAAATTTACATAGTGCATTAATCTGATTTATAAAACTTTCGTAAAGCTATTTCTACCGCTAATATAAGTTTATTTTGCCAACGTCATTGTTAGGTGCTTACAAATATTTTTATCTGAAGTTTTCTTTGGATTGACGAATGTTTTATTTTTTCATAAAAACAATCGCAGATAAATTAAACCCCATTACTCTGACAGAACTTGAAACGGCCATTTACAGCAAATCGAAAATTAAAACATATTTTTTAAATTCATCATAAACCTCAAAAAACCTTCCGCTTTTTGCGGATTATTTTTAATACAAAGTTGCATCAACTTAATATTTTTATTCAATAATTTCAGTCATTTTTCGCCATATTTTTTTTCTTTTCACAAGCAATTCCTTCTCTTTATCTATGTAAATTTCTTAGTTCTTTATCCTTTAAAAAACTGATTTCCAAAACAAAAAAAAACGAGTTCCGAAGTTTTTCACCCTTTTCCCAGAAAAGGCAAGAGAGTCTAGGTAGTATAAAATGTAAATTTTGTACATACAAAGACACATCTTGCTATATAGCTTTCATAATTTAGAAATTTTATTTAGTCTAGTATATTTTAGACTAGTTGGTATAGATAATTTTAGTCTAGTTTCGGTCTCTTAATAATTGGAAGATTAGATAGCGAAGAACTTTTGTAAGAGTGTGAAAACTCAAGTGTATTCATATTTTTTTCGAGAGTAGACTGCCAATTCAAAATAGGTCTTCCCAATGAATTTTTCCAATCTGCTTCTTCCCATTTGTGAAATTTCTGAATCAATAAATCATCTAAAATTTCTGAATAGTCTTTTAAAGTTTTTGCAAAATCCATAAACTGTTTTAGGGTAGGATATTTGGAAAATGAACTATGCAAAATAATTTCTGGCTCTAGGTTCTCATTCAATTCTTCAATCGTGTCTACCATTATCTCATTAGTATTTGGTGTTACTTTTGGCAAGTCATTTCCTTTTAAAATGAAACGATTCGGAAAACCACGATTTCTATTGTAATCTAAAAGCCCTAAAAGTTTGAGTTTATTTTTCGCAGTAATAATAGTTTGTCTGGAAAGCCCAAGTTCTCTTGCCATCTGATAGTCTGATAATACAATTTCCTCTCGCAGATCTTCACATTTGTAGAGGATAAAAGTGAAAACCGTTATGGTATTTGCACCAATTTTATTTTTTGAGTTTAAATCAAAAATTTTTTCAAATAAGTTTGCGTCAAAAGTTTTAGAATTTTTCATCGCTTAAATCTCGGTTTAGATTGGTTTTCAACTTCACTGGTTTGTTGATTAAGATATTCATTCAAATCTTTATAATCTGAATATAAAACCCTACAATCTTTCGCATTTTGTATTTCACTACAAATGATTTCAACAGCACGATTTCCAGCTTCATCATTATCTAAATAAAGCTCCACTTTTTCATATTTTTCGAGTGAAATTTTAATATTATGAATCATCGAAACTGAATTTAAAATGAAATAATCGGAAGGTTCTTTTTCTAATTTATTTTCTAAATTTTTAAAAGATAGAAAATCGAAAAAGCCCTCGAAAACTCTTACTGAATTTGAATCGTTTTTAATTGTTGAAATGTCTTTTTTACCCAAACAAATTTTGGAGTATTTATTGCGAATTTCATAACCGCCAGAATCATTTTTGAAACCAATTCCGAAATAGTTTTTATCGTTCATTCGGTAATGAATTTCGTGTAAAAATTGGGTTTGATTTCCAACATTTCTTTCTTTTAAATATTCCAAAAGTGCAGGATGCTGAACATTTTTAATTTCAATGACCTCATAGTTTTTAGAAAGTTTTTCCAGTTTAGTATTGGAAATATTTTGCTGATGAAAAGAAGAAAAATTCTGATTTTCTGCCCAAATTAAAACTTCACTTACTGATGCATTCAAATATCTTTTCATAAAATCAATATTTTTTCCGCCAATTCCTTCCGAGTGTAAATACCAATAGTTTAGATTTTTATTAATTTTAAAAGAGGCGTGGTTCTCTTTGGTAAATGGATTGAGAAACCACGCTTCTTTTTCCGATTGTTTCGTGGGAAGGTGTCCGAGAGAAAGGAGGACTTCTTCCAACGGGATTGTATTAAATTGTTTGCAGTTCATTTTTAAATTTTTCTGTGATTTTTGGTAAAAGACTTACCTAATTACCATAGTCTTGATAATCAAATTATTATCTCAATTTTTCACCTTACCTTAAAATACCTAATTACCAGGGTTTTCTTTTATAGGTAAGTTTAGGTAGTTCCAAAATAATTGAACATACCTTGATAATAAATTGCAATTCAAACATTTAAAATATTTAGGTAAGTAGGTAAATGATTAAATATTATTAAAATTAATTTGTGATTTTTGACCGAATGAGGTAACCGTAAATTTGTCTTTGCGGATGTTTAACTCTGGGAAATTTAAAAGACGATAAAGCTCTTCCGATTTTCAAATGATTGAGGCGAATTCCGTGAGAATTAAGATCAATCATCACTTCTGTGGCGGTTTTAAATTCTTCCAGATTGTCAGATGCTTCATAGAATTTACTCACCATTTCCTGTTCTAAAGTCATTTGTGTGAATCGCTCATTGCGTTTTTCGTTTTCGGAAATATCTGCTAAAGTAAGTTCAGGATTGTAATTTTCTCGTTTGTAAGCATTGAAATAAGCTTGAGCCCAAACTTTGTCAATATCAATTTCAGATGAATAATTGAAGTTGATCTTCTCGATGACTTCAAAAATAATCCAACGAACACTTCCGGATTCGTCTGTTAGAAAGTCCGTTTTGTTGGTAGAGCCCACGAAACTGCAAATTCTTTCCAGATATTCGGCTTTTCTTGCATAAGGCAATCTTTCATTGATATGCGTTTTTGAGATCATCGCTTTCAAAGAATTGATGTCAGCTTTTGCCAAAACCGAAAGTTCATCTAAATTGATAATCAAATTTTTGCACATTTGATTCTGCTATCTTTATCCAAACCAATATCCTCTGAGAGGTAGTTCGTTAGTTTTTTAGGAATAAAAAACCTTAAGAATGTTGACTTTCCACTATTCTGAATGGTATTTGCCAAAACCAAACAATGTTTATTGATTTTCTCTTTTTCTAAAGCACAAAAGACTGCTCTGGTAAACCATTTCTCAACGTGATACAAAAATTTTCCATCATCGTTAGTCTTCACATAACTACATAATTTTGCGATATGATCTTCGCCATCCCAATCCTCCAAACTTTCAATATATTCTGAAATAGGATTATACTGTTCTATCAAATGGCTTCTGACCAAGATCTCCAATTTATTAATTGGTATATTAATTCCAGATTGAATGAGCTCTATATACAGTGAGTTTAAATTTAGATCTGCCCATTTTTTATCTTGTATCAGCTTGATTTCAAACTCCAGAGAGATTGTGTTAAATCTTAATGAATACTTCGAATTGAGATAATTTAGAGTGCGATCAAAAATAGTTTTGCCTTCTGTACCATTTTGATACAGAGTGTTTTTCTCTTCCATAAAAACATCTGGGTATTGTGGAAACAGAAACAAATAATTATTATATTTGTACTTTATTTCCAAGTAAAACAAAGATTTTAAGCCTAACTACTGCTATAGTTAGGCTTTATTTTTTGCGTAAAGAAAATTCTATCGCTTCTTGTTGAATTTCATCATTTGATTTATGGCTGTTTTTTAACAACCATTCGTCAATTTTTTTGCGTTCAAAAAATAGAACTTTCCCGTTAGGCTTAGAAAAAGGAATACTGTGCGAATGAACTAATTTGTAGATGTAGGATTTTTTGAATCCCGTATAATCTGCAAGTTCTTCGACGTTGAGAATTTCCTTTAAACCGAAAATATGTTTTTCAATTCGGTTGAGTTTGTGCAGAATGATTTCGTTATTTTCCATTGCTTTCGTTTGACAAATTTAATGAAACAAAAGTCATCATAGAAAACCATAAAAACAATATAGTCAAACGTTTAAAGGCGAAATAAGAATGATATGGATTAATCTGGAATATCAAAAGTCTAAATAAGAATAATCTGGATTAAAATAGATTCAGTACAATTTTACCAGATAAAATATTACTCTACCTAAAAATATATTTTTTACAGTTCTATATTTAGTTCCGGGATAATCTCAGCAGCTTCTTTCATTTTGCTATCCACGATTTTTGCATAAATCTGAGTCGTTCTTAATTCTCGATGTCCCAATCTTTTGGAAACTGTGTAGATATCTGCACCATTTTCCAAAAGTAAAACAACATTTGTATGTCGAGCTGAATGAAAAGTTATATGTTTCGGAACCGCAGCACGATTGCACCAACGGATAATTTCTGTATTGTAAGTCATCCCATATTTCAAGCCTTTGAAAACTCTTTCTTGGGGATCTTGTCTTTCGCCCAACAATTCTCTGGCTTGTTTTGAAATATAGAGATATTCTACACCCTCGGTCTTTTCTTGTCGGAAATTGACTCTGGAAATATCACCTTCATCACGGACTTCTTTCCAAATCAAAGTATTTATATCCGACCAACGTAATCCGGATAAACACGAAAAAAGAAAAGCCTTTTTCAAAACCGGATATTTACATTCCGCTTTTGCTAATCGTTGTAGTTCATCAAAAATCAGATATTCCCTTTGGCTTTCAGCTTGTTCAAACGATTTTATTTTTGAAGCATAATTTATTGTCAAATATCCATTATCGAAAGCATTTCGAAGTGCAGCTTTAAACTTGTTGAAGTAAGAATACTTGGAGTTTTGAGAAAGAGGTAAATCACTCTTACTAATTGCATCCTTTTCAAAGTATTTCCGAACTTTTTTAATGAAATATTCATCAATTTCCTCAAAAGTTAAATTCTTTGGAACTACTTTTTTCAAATGCTGGTAAGTAGAGAACCAATTACCATAATTATTTGACGAATCGAGCGTTCGTTTTTCCTCAGCAAGATCAGCAAAGAAATTTAAAAATACCCGTTTAGCTTTCGCAGTATTTTTCAACTCAAATCTTCCTTGCGCAAATTCAGCTTTTCGAATTGCAATAACATTTTCTGCAAATTCCAAAGCTTCTTTATTTTCTTTTTTTTCTTTGGCAGTTTTTGGATCTGTAATTAGATAGGTGTCTAAATTCTCAAAATTTCTCAGATGCTTTCTTTTTCCGTCATCAGTAATTTCAGAACCACGGTAAAACTCGATTGACAGACTAATCCTTCCGTCCTTTAATTTTCTTTGACTAAGTGATATTTTCATAAATTCTGTTTTGTACTACTTTGTACTACTTTTCACTATTTTCGAGGTATGAAGTAGTACAAAAGTGGTACAAATATACAAATATAGTCTAATAAGAGAAAATAAAATTTAGATAACTATCTGATAGTCAAACAAAAGAAAGAAAAAGAAATCAAAGAAAAGCTAATTTATTTCCCGATACAAAACTTACTAAAAATATTCCCCAAAACCTCGTCATTGGTAAATTCGCCGGAGATTTCGCCGAGATATTCCAAGGCGTATCGAAGTTCATAAGCTAAAAGTTCGGTTGAAATCTTGCCCAAAATTGCTGACTCCACTTTTTTTATAGATTCTAAAGATTTTTGCAAGGCTTCGTAATGACGTTGGTTCGTGATCACGGTACTTTCTTGTGTTTCCAAATTGTAGATATAATCCGAAAGTTCTGCCTTCAAATCCTCGATTCCGGTCTTATTTTTTGCCGAAATTCCCACGATTTTGGAAGTATATTTTGGGAAAAGCTCAGATTTTAGTTGGGCGTCAAAATGATTTTCAGAAGCTTCATCTTGTAAATCCAATTTATTGTGTAAAAGTATGATTTTCAAATCATTACGATAAAATTCTTTAATGAAATCAATCACTTCTTCTGGCTGAGAATCGAATTCGTCATACAGATACAAAAGAATCTTTGCCGTTTCTATTTTTTCTTTAGCTTTTTTCACGCCTATTTCTTCGATAATATCGGTCGTTTCACGGATTCCAGCCGTATCCACAAACCGGAAAGCCGTTCCTTGGATGTGCAAAACTTCCTCAATGGTGTCTCGTGTGGTCCCAGCAATTTCCGAAACTATGGCACGTTCTTCCTTCAGCAAAGCGTTCAAAAGCGTAGATTTCCCCGCGTTTGGTTTGCCAATAATAGCCACATTTACCCCATTTTTAATCGCATTTCCGTATTGGAAACTATCTATCAAAGTGCGAAGTTTCAATTCGGTTCTGTTTAGTGACGCAATGAGCGCAGATCGATCTGCAAACTCCACATCTTCCTCAGCAAAATCGAGTTCCAGTTCTATAAGCGATGTAAAATTCAGCAAATCTGTTCTCAAAATCGAAATCTCGTCCGAAATACCGCCTTTTAGTTGATGGAGAGCCATTTTTCGAGAGGCTTCATTTTCAGAAGCAATGAGATCTGCAATAGATTCAGCTTGGGAAAGATCAATCCGTCCGTTCATAAAAGCACGCATCGTAAACTCACCCGCTTTTGCCATTCTTGCACCGTTTTTAATCAGAACTTCCAAGATTTTTTTGGCGATATGAGGCGAACCGTGAAAAGAAATCTCCACAGAATCTTCGGCGGTAAAAGTTTTTGGAGCTCGGAAAACCGAAACCATTACCTCGTCTATCACATCATTGCTAATTGATGAATGATGATTGATGGTTGTTGGTTGATGTTTGATGGTTTGCTGTGCATCTTTTTCAGTTGGTAAAGTCCCTTTTGGAGATTTAGCGGCTTCCACAATAAACCCATAATGAACAGTGTGAGAATCTGCTTTTTCCAGATTTTTGCCCAAAAAAACTTTATTCACGATCTCAAAAGATTGATTTCCCGAAACCCGAATTATTCCGATAGCGCCGATTCCGTTGGCGGTTGCCAATGCACAAATGGTGTCTTGATTCATAAAGGCAAAGGTACGCTGTTTTTCACACTTATAAAAAAAACAAAAAAAACCTAACCTTCAATCTGAATATTTGTTCCTAATAACTCCAAAAATTCCATAGCGTACCATCGTATACTGCTAATGATTTTAGACCGCTGTTGTTAACTAGAACTACGGTACCTGGCGCTGGGTTTATAATATTTTTATAATTTGTAACAATAGGTAAAACCATTGCTTTATTACTGGATTCAAGTACCAGAACGCCATTAGCAGTAGAGTTATCACTACCAACAATGACCTTAGCTGCCGCATTTTCGTTTGCACTAGGCTGAATTGCTAAGTAAGAAGAAACATCACTTGTCCGTACACTAAGATCAACCCAACTTGTACCGTTATAATATTGTGCTTTTGCAGTGGCGGGATTGGTAGCATCAATAATGATACTCCCAGCTGTATTAACTCCAGATTTATTAGTAAGGTAAGGCAAGATAAAGCCTCGATTTCCAGAATTAGCAAATTCAACAAGCACGGACGTTTTATCCGCTGCGGTTCCTACAGCATCACCGAATATCACTTGAGAATATAAAATGTTCCCTATTACAAGAACTATGAAGAGAAATATTTTTTTCATTTTTATGGACAGGTTTTTTTATTGAAACATTTCCACCCGATAGTAGAATTAACATAAACTTTGAGGCATCTTTCTGTTGTATCATAAACCATCATTCCCTCTACAGGATTGCTTATATTCACAAGGTTAGCAGTAGTTGTTCTCGTCGGAACAAATGGTTTATTAGTAGATTCCAAAGCCAGATAACCTCCTTTTCTTACCATTGGCCAGTTGCTATTAGATGCTTCTGATCCTGCGCGACCCAAAGATGTAATACCTATTTTGGTATCTAAGCCAGTGCCAGTAGTATTAGCACTTTCCAAACAATAAAGCGAAAGTGAGTTGGTACTGTAAGCAGAAAAAGCCACATCACTCTCACCAGATAGTACTTGTACAAATTTTACGGCGCTGTTATAGTTTTGCAGTGTGATTCCAAAATCGCTCAGTTTAAATGTCAGAACACGAGTATCTCTTGTTGTATTAGCAAAAGAAGTTCCGGTATTGAAGTTTCTCGGACAGGTTGCAGAATAAAAATTCCATAATGCTTTTCCTAGAGGCGTAGAAATTGCAGAAGAAAAAGTCACCTGTTTTTCTACTCCAATAGTATTGCCATTAATATCGGTAAATTTAAAAACATCAGAAGTAGCACTTGGCTGCCCAACTTGTGTCACTATAATATCCGGAATCTCGTCATCAATACACGAAGGATTAATATCCGCTAAAACATTTACATAGAATGACAAATCCTGTTTGGGAATATTAAAAACAGCAGTACTGAGATCAAGACCATTCACACCATCTCTCAGATAAAAACCCAATGAGACATCACAAGGCAATGTTGGACTGTTTGCTTGTGTCTGTAAAACACCATTTTTGTATGCAGGAAGTCCTATAAAGAAGTTGTTTGAAGGTGTAACGTTAGAAAATGATGTTGGAAACGCTTTATAACTTTCATTGGTAAATGAAACGCCATTCGCAGTAAGTGCTGCATTATTGACACCCGTTGCATAAGTAGTGGTACCGACGGTAAAGGCAATGAGATTATTAGTTTCCCGAGCAGTAACGTAAGTAGAAGTATTGTCACGTGATATCCAATATCCATTAAAATCACCGTAGATAGTTGTGGGTCTTGTCTGACCCGAAAAGGAGCTTAGCGCAAGGAAATTAACAGAAAAACTCAGACAAATATTAAAAAACTTTTTCATTTTCTGTGATATTCAATTTATTATTTTGTTAAAATTTTGATGCAAAAATATAGAAAAATATAGAAATAATAAAATACGGTTACACTTAATTTATTAATATTCATTTATTATTTACTTAATATTACACAAACTAAACATTTGACAAACAAAAAGGTCAAGTCAATTTAATTGCTGGTATCTAATTCTTATCTTTGCACTCAAATTTTTATAGACAATGAACGCATTTATCGAAGAACTGAAATGGCGCGGGCTTTTTTCTGATATGACGCCGGGGACAGAGGAACAACTAGATAAAGAAATGACGAAAGCTTATATCGGATTTGACCCAACTGCAGATTCTTTGCACATCGGAAGTCTTATCCAAATCAAAATTCTGGCTCATTTTCAGCAGCACGGTCATCAGCCCATTGCTTTGGTGGGCGGTGCAACGGGAATGATTGGCGATCCATCCGGCAAATCTGCGGAACGTAACCTTTTGAACGAAGAAACGCTACTCTACTACGTTGATTGTCTGAAAAAGCAATTATCCAGATTTCTGAAATTTGATGGCGACGGTAATAACAGAGCTATTTTGGTCAATAATTACGACTGGATGAAGGATTTTACTTTCTTAGACTTTGCTAAAAATATAGGGAAACACATTACAGTCAATTATATGATGGCCAAGGATTCTGTAAAAAACAGATTATCCGGAAAGGAGGGCGTCGATGGAATGAGTTTTACTGAGTTTACTTACCAGCTTTTGCAAGGTTACGATTATCTCCACCTCTACCAAAACGAAGGTGTGAAATTACAAATGGGTGGTTCTGATCAATGGGGTAATATCACCACAGGAACAGAGTTAATCCGCAGAAAAGAGCGTGGTGAAGCTTTCGCTTTGACGGTCCCCTTGATTACAAAAGCTGATGGTTCCAAATTCGGAAAGTCTGAAAGTGGTGAAAACTATTGGTTGGATGCGAAAAAAACTTCTCCTTATAAATTCTTTCAGTTTTGGTTGAATGCAACAGACACCGATGCAGAAAGATTTATTAAGTTCTATACATTTCTTCCAAAAGACGAAATTGAAGCTTTGATTGAAGATCACAAAACAGTTCCTCACGAACGTAGACTACAAAGAAAGTTAGCTGAAGAAGTAACAATCTGGGTGCACGGAAAAGAAGAATACGAGAAAGCAGTAATAGCTTCAGAAATATTATTCAGCAAAGGAATGGAAGACATGAACGGACAGATTTTCACACAAATCTATGATGGAATTGACAATAATGAAATTTCGAAATCCCAAATTATTGGTTTGAATATTATTGATTTGTTGTGCACTGTAGATTTCTTAAAATCAAAAAGTGAAGCACAGAGAGAAATTAAGGGAAATTCAATTTCAATTAACAAGCTGAAAGTTGGAGCAGATTACTCTGTTTCCGAAAGCGATTTGATTGACGGAAAATTCCTGTTACTACAGAAAGGAAAGAAAAATTATTTCATCGTCAAAGGAATTTAGTACTTCATCAATAAAAAATAAAACAAAAACAATCACGTTTCATATTATATGGCAGTTATTATATTTATCATTGTACTTTGGTACTCAGGCTTATTTTTCCAGACTTTTTTCCTGCATCGGTATGCAGCGCATCAGACCTTCAAAATGTCGAAATTTGGTGAAAAATTATGTTATGTTTTAACTTGGATTACCCAAGGATCCAACTACCTTTCGGCTTACGGATATGGTGTAATGCACAGATTGCATCACGCTTATGCTGATACAGAAAAAGATCCGCACTCACCAAAATATGACGATAATCTTTTCGTTATGATGTGGCGAACAAAAAAAATCTATAAACAGATAAACGACCAAAAGATGAAAATCGAGGACAAATTCACAAAGAATGTACCTCAGTGGAAAGGCTTTGACAGGTTTGCTAGTTCCTGGGCTTCCAGAATCGGCTGGGCAGTATTGTATACCGTATTTTTCTATTTTTTTGCAACGGCTTGGTGGCAATGGCTCCTGTTACCAGTTGCTTACATGATGGCGCCAATCCACGGTGTGATCATCAATTGGTTCGGTCATATCTATGGTTATGTCAATTTTAAAGTATCTGACACTTCCAAAAATCTTCTGAAATTTGACTGGTTGATGATGGGAGAAGCTTACCACAACAATCACCACAAACACGGAGGAAGAGCGAATTTCGGAGGTGTAAGATGGCACGAAATCGACGTTACTTATTGTATTATGATTCTATTAGATAAGATGAAATTAATCAAACTCAATCCCGTCGCAGTCGTAAAAAGAGAAATTTAATTTTAAACAAATATTGAGGTCAGGCGTTTTGTCTGACCTTTTTGCTGGAAGATAAACCGCTGATACTAACAATTAGTAAACCGGAATTTTAATTTGGATGAAGTAGAAAATTAAACGATTGCCTTATATTTTTTTATAAAACCAAGACAAAGCAAGAATCCTAGCAATGCCAATCCTGCACCAACTAAAGAAGGATAATTATAGGACAGTCCCAATTCCAACGGAATTCCGCCGAAAAGCGCTCCAACAGAATTACCAATATTGAATGCGGCCTGCATAAAAGCTGCGGCCATCATTTCGGAATTTTTTGCAGAACGCAGCATCATAATATTTACTGGCGTTCCCACAGACATAGACAACGCGCCACAAATAAAAGTGAGAATCAGAGATACAGTTTGATTTTCAGAAAAGAAGAAAACACCTAATAAAGCTAGAATCATTGCACTCAGAAGAATGGCTCCTGCGAGAGCTGGTCGCATTTTATCAGCTAAAATTCCGCCAAGGAAATTACCAACTACCATTCCGGCTCCAGCGAGTATCATAATATAGGCAATGAAATCAGTTGGAAATTTGGAAACAGTTGTCATCAAAGGTGTGATGTAACTGAACCAAGCGAATAAACCACCGAAACCAACTGCTGTAATGGCGATGATATGCCAAGCTTTTGCAGTTTTGAAAAACTCTAATTCTTTTTTCAGCGTTGTAGTTCGCAAACTAGCCATAGATGGCAGGAGAAATTTGAGACCAAGAATAGTAATTAATCCAATGACAGAAACCACTCCGAAAGCGTATCGCCAGCTTAACTGATGTCCCAGCCAAGTAACAAATGGTACCATTGCGAGATTTGCCAAGGTAAGACCTGTAAACATCATGGCAATGCTTTGTGCTTGTTTTCCTTCTTTTGCCAATCGCGTTGCGACTACAGTTCCTACGCCGAAAAATGCGCCGTGGGGCAATCCTGCCAAAAACCGTATTGCCATCATCGAATAATAATCATTCGAGAATGCAGACAATGCGTTGAACAATGTAAAGGCAATCATTAAATAAATCAGAATTCTTTTAGGTGGAAATTTTGCCGCATATCCAATGAGAATTGGCGCTCCAACTACGACTCCGAATGCATAAGAGGAAATCAAATGGCCGGCTTCTGGAATCGAGATTTTCAGAGATTGTGCGACATCGGGCAAAAGTCCCATTATTACAAATTCCGTTGTTCCTAAACCCAATCCGCCCAATGCCAGCGGAAATATCCTTTTATCCATTATGCAAAAGTCCTCAAATTATCAAAAGCAGTCAAGTTTTCAGTATTTAAAATGTCGAATGGTGTTATAAAATTAAACTATTGTTTAGATTAAGTTAATATTGAATAAGTCAATATTCTTTTGCAAACAAAATCTAATTTGGATAAGCAACTTCATCCGAAGTCGATGAAACTCATTTTTATTCTTTTGCTCAATTCTTTGCACGTGAAAACTTATGCCGAAAAAAAATTGACTTCGTCGATCATTTTGGTTGTTTTGAGAACTGAAATCGGAAAAGCTGTAAAGATATTTATCAAAAATGTCAAAAAAAAAAGCCATACACCAAAAATGTATGACTTTTTCCTAACAATTTAAAACTTTTATCGGTTGGCTATCGTAACGCTCACGGGCATTACGTAAGATGTGGCGACCATTTTTTGACTCATCTTGTCCATATCAACTCTATAAATCAGATGCGACAAAACGTTTTCAATTTCTTTGCTTACGTTTTTGCAGTCACCTTTTGCACTTACATTTATAATTTTTCCATCTTCGGAAAGGCTGAATCTCACGTCTGAGTTCACGATGCCCTCTTTATAATCCTGCTTAGTGAAATCGAAGTTATCTCTCAACAGATTTCTTAATTCTCCGAATCCATCACCTGATTGTAAGAAGACTTCTTGTATTTTGTTGTCAGACGTTTGAGCTTTTACTAAGTTGAGCGTTCCTAAAATTCCAAATAAAAAGATTGATAACGCTAGCATTTTCTTGTTCATAATCAATTGGCTTTAAGTTATTACTTATCTAATGTTATGACAAAGATACATTAAATTAATCTTTAGTTAATATTAAATTAACATTGATAAGGAAAACTTAACATTGCGAAAAAAAAAAAAGGACTCTGAAAAGTTCAAAGTCCTGAATGTTTATCTATATTGTCCTGGAGCAAATGGTTTTGCGGATCTGGTTCCAAATATCTTTTTAGCTTGCCCTGGTGGCATTGGTCTTGCGCCGTGTCCACCTGGCCTAGGAGGTTTCGGGGGTCGAGGCGGCGCAGCACACGCAACAAATGTTAGCGAAAATATTAAGCTGGCCAAATAAATTCTGATTGAGTTCATAACTGTTTTTTTTACAGAAACACAAATCTGATACCAATCACATTTCCTTCTTCAAAAACTTCGCAGTCAAACTCTTTTTAGATTTAATCACTTCTTCGGGAGTTCCTTCGGCGATGATTTGTCCGCCGTGTTTTCCGCCTTCTGGTCCAACGTCGATGATGTGGTCGGCAAGTTTTATCACGTCCATATTATGCTCGATGATAATGAATGAGTTTCCTAATTCTACCAATTGCGTAATGGCTTCCATCAAGATTTTCACATCTTCGAAATGAAGTCCTGTTGTTGGCTCATCTAAAATATAAAGTGTGTTTCCAGTTTGCTTTTTGGAAAGTTCGGTTGCCAACTTCACACGCTGTGCTTCTCCTCCACTTAAAGTTGTAGATTGCTGACCAATTGTGATATATCCCAGACCTACATCTTTCAGAGTTTTCACTTTGTTAAAGATTTTCGTAATCGGCTGAAAGAATTCTACCGCTTCATTGATGGTCATATCGAGAACATCGGAAATCGATTTTCCTTTGTACCGAACTTCCAGCGTTTCCCGGTTAAAGCGTTTTCCGTGGCAGGTTTCGCAATGAACGTAAACATCGGGTAAGAAATTCATTTCAATTACTTTCAAACCGCCACCTTGGCAAGTTTCGCAGCGTCCGCCTTTCACATTGAAAGAAAAACGTCCCGCTTTGTAACCACGGATTTTACTTTCTGGCAATTCAGCAAAAAGATTTCTGATATCCGTGAACATTCCCGTGTAAGTCGCAGGATTAGAACGCGGTGTTCTTCCGATTGGACTTTGATCCACATCAACTATTTTGTCGATATTATCAATGCCTTCAATACTTTTGTATGGTAATGGTTCTTGGATGGCTCTGTAAAAATGACGATTCAGAATCGGGTACAAAGTTCCATTGATCAAAGATGATTTTCCGCTTCCGGAAATCCCTGATACGACCACTAACTTACCTAGAGGAATCGTCAGATTTACGTTCTTTAAATTATTTCCCGTTGTACCTTTCAGAACAATTGATTTTCCGTTTCCAGCTCTTCTTTCTGTAGGAATTTCGATTTTTCTTTTTCCTGTAATGTAATCTGCGGTAATTGTTTTGGCTTTTTTGATGTCTTTCGGATTTCCTTGCCAAAGAATTTCTCCACCGAATTTTCCCGCTCTTGGGCCAATATCCAAAACGTGATCAGCTTCAAGAATCATATCTTTATCGTGCTCTACCACCAAAACTGAATTCCCGATGTCACGCAGATGTTTCAAAGAATTAATCAATCTTTCGTTATCTCTTTGATGAAGACCAATCGATGGTTCATCCAAAATATAAAGCACATTCACGAGTTGAGAACCAATCTGAGTTGCCAATCTTATCCTTTGAGATTCTCCTCCAGAAAGTGTTTTTGAGCTTCTGCTGAGACTTAGATAATCCAAACCTACATCCAACAGGAATTGCAGTCTGGTTTCTATTTCTTTCAGAATTTCGTGCGCAATGATCTTATTTTTATCACTGAATTTATCTTTGACATCCGCCAGCCAATCTTTGAAATCGAGCAAAGATAATCCGTTAACTTCCGCAATGTTTTTTCCATCGATTTTGAAGCTCAAACTTTCCTGACGAAGACGCGCGCCTTTACAAGCTGGGCAAGTTTCTTCGGTTGTGAAATTTCTTTCCACCAGAACGGCGTCGTAATTTTCTCTTTCTCCAACAATTTCTTCGAGGATTTTGACCAAACCTTCAAAATTGATTTTGATTTTTTTTGAGATTCCGGCATGTTTTAACTCTTTTGTAATATCACTGCTGTAGCCGTAATAGATGTATTCCAACGCTTCTTTCGGAATATCTTTGAACGGTGTGGCCAGACTTAACTCAAAAACTTCAAGAATAGATTTGATTTGAGACAAGATCCATTTGTTGGATTTGAGTTGTTCCAAAGGCAAAAGCGCACCTTGATTGATGGACAATTTATCATTCTCAACAAAATAATCGGTATTCACTTTTTTGATCGTTCCAAGACCTTTGCAAGTTTCGCAACTTCCTTTCGGAGAATTGAAGGAAAACGTGTTCGGTTCCGGAAGAGCCAAAGAATCTCCCGTGGAATCATCCATCAAATTTTTACTGAAAAAATCGATTTCGTCGCTTCCCATTTCCTGAATCGCAATTACACCTTCTCCCATATCCAAAGCGGTTTTCAGAGACTGTGGCATTCTGGCTTCGGAAGCATTTTCGCCGATAATCCAGCGGTCAATTACGACTTCGATATCGTGGTTTTTGTATCGGTCAAGCTTTAAATCATATTCAATATCTTGTAAAACACCATCGATTCTCGCCTGGGAATAGCCTTTTTTTGAAAGATGAATAAACAATTCGTGGTAATGTCCTTTCCTGGAACGCACCACAGGCGCCAAGAGATACACTTTTTTTCCTTTGAAATTTTCTTTGATGGTTTCCAGAATTTGTTCTTCGGTATAACTTACCAAACGTTTTCCTGAACTCAATGAATAAGCATCAGAAACTCTGGCAAATAAAAGCCTCAGGAAATCATACAATTCCGTAATGGTTCCTACGGTTGAACGTGGATTTTTGTTCGTTGTTTTTTGTTCTATGGCGATTACAGGCGACAAACCTTCGATTTTATCGACATCCGGACGCTCCAATCCGCCCAAGAATTGTCTCGCATAAGCTGAAAATGTTTCGATGTAGCGGCGTTGTCCTTCAGCAAAAATCGTATCAAAAGCCAACGATGATTTTCCACTTCCGGAAAGTCCTGTGATAACGACCAATTCGTTCCTAGGGATTTTGACGTTGATGTTCTTGAGATTGTGTTCTCTAGCGCCGTATATTTCGATAAAATCCTGATTATTATTCATTTAAAAGTCTCATTCTGGGAAAACGCAAATTTACGGAAATTAACTCGTTTTTTATTCATTAGATTGAGTTTAATTAATTATCGCAAAGGCGCAAGATTTTGATAATTAATCTTAATTTAAAAGTCTCAAAGTTCGATTTTGCGACGTTTAGCACCATTATAATTAATTTATCTGCGCCTTTGCGATAAAAATCAAACATAAGTTTAATAATAATTAACATTATTTTTTAGAGGATAAAACTTAAGCTAAAACTATCTTTGCATTCTGAAATAAATTTAAAGAAATGAAACGTATTTTATCAAAATTGGTATTTGCAACAGTTCTATTTTCGTCATTCTACTGCTTCGCTTGGGGATTGACAGGACACAGAATAGTGGCAGAAATTGCACAACATCACCTGACTTCCAAAGCGCAAAGGAATATCAAAAAATTATTCGGCGACCAAAAAATGGCTTACTATGCGAACTGGCCAGATTTCATCAAATCTGATACAACCGGTGTTTGGAAGGAAACCTCGTCTTGGCATTATGTCAATATCAATCCACAGAAAAATTTCCAGCAATTCAAAGATTCTTTGGAAGCTCAGAAAGCACCGAATCTTTACACCCAAATCAAGATTCTTTCTGCCAAAATCAAGGATAAGAATGTTTCTGAAAAAGATAAAAAAGAGGCTTTGATGTTCTTGATACACTTGGTTGGCGACCTTCATCAACCTTTGCACGTTGGTAGAGCTGAGGATCAAGGCGGCAATAAAGTGAACCTTACTTATTTTGGACAGAACACCAATCTGCATTCACTTTGGGATTCTAAATTGGTGGAGGATCAAAAATATACTTACACCGAATTTGCGAATCTGCTCGACATCAAATCCAAAGATGAAGTGAAGCAAATCCAGAGCGGAACGTTGGAAGAATGGTTGTTTGACAGCCATAAAATTGCCAATTCTATCTATTATCAAACACCGAAAGATTCTAAGTTAAGTTACGCTTATAATTACCGTTTCGAATCTACACTAGAAAGACAACTGCTTTACGGCGGCTTGAGATTGGCGAAGGTTTTGAATGAGATTTTTGGTTAAAAAAAATCAGAAATACAGTAGAATTCTAATTCTTTAAAAAGTCCAATTCCCGAAGGTTATTGGACTTTTTTTTGATATTTAGCATCGAGAATTTAAAATTTAATCTAAATCTTTTATCATCCACAAATTACAACCAGAATGACCAGAATTGCCCAATGGGTTGTTTAAATAATGAAATCCCTGTTTTTCATAAATTGAAACTGCTTTGCTGAACTCTGGAATACTTTCAAGATAAACTTTTTTGTATCCTAAATACTTGGCCTTTTCAATACATTTTTCAAGTAACAATTTACCAGTTCCTTTTCCTCTAGCTTCTTTTGAAAGATAAAACTTGGCGAGTTCAGTAGTGTCATCTGGAAGATTATCGGTTGGAAAAATCCCGCAACAGCCTAAAATCGCTCCGTTTTCTTCGGCAACAAACAATACTGATTTCTTTGTTTGAAATAATGAATACAAATCATCCGTAGTTGGGTCAGAATAAACAGTTCCTTTGGTACAAGATACTTCGAAATCGTGAAAAGATGCTCTGATAATTTTTGCAAGTATCTCGTTGTCTTCAATTTTGTTATCTCTAATAATTACTGACATTTTGAAAAAATTTTAAATTAACCAAGGATATTTATGATAAATGCCATCCAACAACATTGCTAAAATCCCGAAGAAAATCCACAATCTAAGAAGATTCAAAGATTTGAACTTATCATTTTTTTGATTTCGGAACAACATAAAAACAGTTCCAATAATCACGATTGTCGACATCATAAAATACCACGAAATGATATTTTTAAAACCAATTCCTACACTAAGAATAATGGAAACTAAAAATGTAATAATGAGCAAAACCAACAAAACGGACCTTGTATTTTGGAATCCAATTCGGTTCGCAATCGTGTCATAACCGAACATTTTATCGGCGTTCTTTGTCAATGTATCTTTCGTAACATCAATAATAAACAACATTAGAAAAAGGAAAATAGCCAGAAACAAAATCTTAAGCGAAAATGTCTGGTAATAAATCAACATTCCGAAGAACGGATAAAGTGTTAATGATACAAAAGTGAAATTGTTTAGAACGATAATTTTACTGAGTTTGTGACTGTAAAACCACATCAGAAACTGATATATCAGAAAGAAAACAAAAACTCTGTGCGACACGAAAAATGCCAATCCAAGCGACAAAGTATTCAGAACAACATAAGCGGTTAAAAAATATTTTTCCTTTAGAAAGTTCTGTAATCTGGAGCGGAAAGGTTTTACCAATTGGTCTTTTTCCTTATCATAAAACCGATTGATGATTCCGCCAGCTAAAATGCTGAGAACAGAACAGATGATAATTGAGTGAACTTTATAATCAAAAACGAAATTTCTGAAACTTTCTTCCCTATTGAACAGGAAAAAAGTGGAAACATACAGTGCAAAAGTGAGCAAAAGTGCAACGAAAAAACGAGCGCCCAAAAGAAAAGCCATCAACTGAGAAATACGGTAAAGAGCATTTCGGGAAGTTGGTTTTGGTTCGTCGTTCATTTTTATCATTGTACTTAAACATTTCGACTCCGCTCAATGTGACAACGCTAATGCTAACTATAATTTAGAGCTGTCAGTCTGAGCGGAGCCGAAGACTTAATTATATAAATTCGATTAAAATCTGTAAATCACTTCTTTCTGGAAGCCATCCAACATTTTTTCGGCTTTTGCGTAATCTTTTGTGAAACCAAGGATGTAACCTCCGCCTCCACTTCCGCAAAGTTTCAGGTAATAGGCATTGGAATCCAAACCTTTTTTCCAAGCATTGAAAACGTTTTCCGGAATCATCGGGCGGAAATGTTCGTAAGCCCAAACGGATAATTTTTTCATATTGCGGAAAAACGGATTCATATCTTTTTTCAGGAAAGCCTCGATACAAGCATTATTGTAACGAATAAACTCTTCTTTCAAAGTTTTTCGGAAACCTTCGTTTTTCAATTTTTCAAAGAAAATCTGAATCATTGGTCCCGTTTCGCCAGTTATTCCGGAATCAATCAGGAAAATCGCGCCTTTTCCTAACTCCTCTTTGGGAAGAGAAACTTTGCCTACATTTTCTCTATTTTCCACCAAAATCGGAAGATTCATATAGCAAATCAAAGGGTCCATACCAGAACTTGTGCCGTGGAAATAGCTTTCCAACAATCCGAAAACTTTTTTTAAGTCTTTCAGTTCATCCTTAGAAATGGTTTCTGGATCACGTTTTGAAAAAGAATATTTTTCAAAAATCGCAGCAACCAAAGCGCCAGAACTTCCAACACCGTAACCTTGCGGAATATTGGAATCGAAAAACAAACCTTTGTTGATATCGCTCTTGAAAGCATCAACATTGAGTTCATAATCCGAAGGCAATTCTAAGTCGGCTAAATAATTGGAATATTTTCCTAGGGATTGGTTAGAATTTTTCTCAAAATCATTGTCCAAATCCGAAAACTTGAGCGTTCCTTTATAAAAACTGTACGGTACAACCAGACCTTGAGAGTTCTCAATCATTCCGTATTCTCCGAACAAAATTATTTTAGCGTAAAATAAAGGGTTATTCATATCGTGCTTTGATAAGGCAAATTTACAAAAAATAAACTATTCCAATGTTATCAATAAATGAACCGAAAATTTGAATTTTCATTAATATATCAAAATTAATGCTTTGGCGGAAACAATTTCAGAAAACCTGCGTAAACACTTTTGTGTAAGATAGTGGCGTGATCATCATCGGTCATTAATTTATATTCTAATTTCAATTTCTTTTTTCCAGAATTTTTAAGAATCTGGTATAATCCCTGTGCTTCTTTCACCATCATTTTGTGCTCCTGTTTTCCTACTGAAACATAAACAAATCTTTCTTCATCTTTTTGTTGAGAAATCAGCTAAGAAGCATTATTATAAAGACTTTCATTATCCCACCAAAGACTAGGACTGATGATGAAATAATGGGTGAAAAGTTCTGGTTTTTTCAGTAAAACTTCTGTTGCCAACAATCCGCCAAGCGATTGACCTATGATATATTTTATTTTATTGGTGTTATAATTATTGTCGATGTACGGTTGCAATTCCTCTTCAACAAACTGAATAAACTTATCCGAATGTCCAGTTGTAGGATAATCTTTCTGTAAATCTTTCAACTCTGTATGGAAAGTGAAATCTCTTTTTCTATCCACATTTTCAATTCCGACAATGATAAAATCCGGCATCGTGAATTGCAAATTAAAAAATTGCTGAAGTCCTACCAGATGCAGAAAATCTTCATTCATACTCCCGTCCAGAATATAAATCACAGGATAACTTTTGGTCGTATCATAAGTCTGCGGAAGATAGATATTCAAGATTCTTTTTTCGTTGAGGATTTTAGAATCCAAAGTTATCTTTTGTCCAATCTTCAAATCTTCAGCTACTGGCGTTTGAGAACTTAGAATCGTGAAAACAAATAAGAATAATGTGCTTAAGATCTTCAAATTGATAATTATCTTGTATTATTTTTTGCCTTTCATAAAACGAATTAATATCAATCCAATCGCAAAGAAAATCGTCATAGACAAAGCGGCGTAACGCATATTGTTGTAATGCTCAATCAAGGTTGCGAAGATGAAAGTTCCTAAAATAATCGCCAATTTTTCCAACACATCATAAAAACTGAAATACGTGGTGTTATCCATAGAATCCGTCGGAAGCAATTTGGAATATGTTGACCTGGACATTGCCTGCAAACCGCCCATCACTAAACCAATAACCCCTGCAATTCCGTAGAATTGATATTCTACATTTGGGTTTTCTTTGTTAAGATAATATGCTGCGAGACAAGCACCAATCCACATTGCAACGGTAATGCTGATGACGTTTTTGTTACCGATTTTCTTTGACAGCCACGAGAAAAATAAGGCACCAATAATAGCCTCGATTTGAATCAACAACAAAGTTAATATCAATTTTTCCTGAGCCATATTAATTTCTCTTTTCCCGAATAATGTCGCCATCAAGAAAATAGTCTGCATACCGACGCTGTAAAAGAAAAAACTGGAAAGAAAATATTTGAGATTACGGTCTCCGAAAAGATGATTTCCCACTTTGAACAATTCGCGGAAACTCTGCTTCACGATGTCTTTGTAGAAGCTGATATTATCCTTCAAAACTTCGAAAAAACCACCTTGCTGCGAGTGACTTTTGAAAATATTTTTATAATTAAGCAAAACCAAATCTTTCGGCAACTGCTCTTTAACCTGTCCAAATTGAGGCAAATGTTTGAAAGTATATTGTGAAAATCCAAACCACCAAGCACCTGTCAATAGGAATGAAATTCGGGTGTATAATTTAGCTTGATTTGCATCTTTCGCACAAACCTGAATCAATATCAGACAAATCACTACCAAAATCACAGAACCGATGTAGCCATAAACGTAGCCTTTCGCAGACAACGCATCTTGCTTGTCAGGCGTGGCAATATCAGGCAGAAATGAATTATAAAAAACCAAACTTCCCCAGAATCCAACACTCGCCGTCACACTGAATAATAAGCCGAGCCAAACCGAGCCCATCCCTGTAAACATCGCCAATCCCATACAAGACGTTGCTCCGAGATAACAGAAAAACTGAAGGAATGATTTTTTGTTCCCAATGGTATCTGCCAATGACGACAAAATCGGAGACAGTAAAACCACGATGAGGAAGGAAAGTGTAAGAGAATATCCATAAACCGTATCGGGATGATATTCTTTGCCAAAAATCTTGATCATATGAGGCACTGCAACATCAATCCATCGGTTGGTTTCTGCCACAAATTCTTTTTTCTCACTCGCCGTTGTTAAAACAGCATAATATATCGGGAAAATTGTGGAGGTAATTACCAGTGAATAAACCGAATTCGCCCAATCATAAAATGCCCAGGCACGCATAATTTTTGGATTATTCTTGATTGAGTTTTCTGTGGTCGTTGTTTCTATTTCTGACATTGGAAATATATTATTTAGACAAAAGTAAAAAAAGGAATGACAAGTCAAATTAAAAACTTGATTTCTGTAACAAATATTTAATAAAAAAACCCTTTCGACGTTTGAAATCCGAAAGGGTTTTACATTTATTTAATCCTATTTCTATTGCAAATTTTCAATCACAATAGCAGTTGCTCCACCACCGCCATTGCAGATTGCTGCAGCTCCGTATTTTCCGTTGTTCTGTTTTAGAACGTTGATTAGCGTAACAATAATTCGGGATCCAGAACTTCCCAGCGGATGTCCAAGTGACACTGCACCACCATTTACATTTACTTTCGAAGCGTCTAAACCTAAAATTTTGTTATTCGCCAAACCAACAACTGAAAACGCTTCGTTGAACTCGAAGAAATCGATATCATCTTTTGTCAAGTTGGCTTTCTTTAGTGCAATTGGCAAAGCTTTGGAAGGTGCGGTTGTAAATCTTTCTGGCTCTATTGCAGCATCTGCATAAGAAATGATTCTAGCCAAAGGTTTCAACCCTAATTCTTCCATTTTTTCTTTAGACATCAGAATCAAAGCAGACGCGCCATCATTCAAAGTCGAAGCGTTGGCTGCTGTAACTGTGCCGTTTTCTTTCTGGAAAACTGTTGGCAAAGTTGGGATTTTATCGAATTTAACCGCTTTGTATTCTTCATCCTCAGAGAAAATAATCGGGTCGCCCTTCCTCTGTGGGATCGACACCGAAACAACCTCATCAGCAAATTTCCCAGCTTCCCAAGCTGCAGCCGACCTTTGGTAAGACTGAATAGCAAAAGCATCCTGCTCTTCTCTTGTAATCTCATTTTCTTTGGCGCACAATTCTGCACAAACGCCCATATGAACTTTGTTATATACATCGGTCAAACCATCTTTCAGAAGTCCGTCCTGCATTTTTATTTCTCCTAATTTCACACCGTTTCTGCCGTCCAAATAATGAGGAACACTTGACATATTTTCCATTCCGCCTGCAACTATGATATCCACATCGCCAGCTTTAATCGCCTGAGCAGCCATCGTTACGGCTTTCATACCAGAAGCGCAAACTTTATTAATCGTTGTAGAAGGTGTGTGATTGGATAAACCCGCACCTATTGCGACTTGTCTTGCCGGCGCTTGTCCCAGATTAGCCTGAAGAACATTACCCATATAAATTTCCTGAACCAGACTTGGGTCAAGGTTGATTTTGTCTAAAGCTCCTTTTACCGCAGCAGTTCCCAATTGTGTTGCAGGAACGCCCGCAAGGCTTCCCATAAAACTTCCCATTGGCGTTCTGACCGCAGATACAATGAATACTTCTTTCATAATATTTTTAATTTTTTATTGTATTAATATTTTTTCTTGATGCAATTAAAATTACGATTGCTCCCAAGAACTCGATGAACCATCCCCAGGATAATTTCACGATTCCGGCAAATGTAGATTGCCAAGCTTTGAATGGTAAAAAACTGAAATAATCCAAAGATTTCAACTTAACAGCAAGGATTGTGAAAACAAAAAGCAAAATCATTAGAAATATCGTTATTCTAACCCATTTATTTCTGTCGATTAGGATGAAAACCAGCGTTAATAAAGAAAATCCCCAAACTGCCACCGCAAGTGAGTTATCGACTTTCCAATAATTCCAGTTTCCAACGATTGGAATATGAACCAAAGGCAAAAAACTGCCTGCCACAACCAAAAACAAACCGATTAACTGTAAATTTTTCATTGATAATTCTTGCTTGCCAATGTAAATAAAAAAAAACACACCTACAAAAGATGTGTTTCGATCATAAGAAAATAATGTTTAAGAATATTGTATGAAAATATTAAGAATTAAAAATCAATATTAGCAATCTCGATTCCGAATTGGATTCCGTTTTTGTTGGGAAGATTGGCTTTGTTATTAAAAATTGGAGTGAAATCTTTTTTGATAAATAAATTAACACCGCCATAACCGAAACTGAATTTTCCTCCAAATAGGAAAGCATTCACGCCATCATCCAAAGTGTAATCGTACTTTTTGAAATTATCATTTTCATTATAATATTTCACTTTTACGATACTTCTTGTATTGATTCCGGCATAAGCCCCAACGCCAATTTTCCACATATTTTTCTTCACATCCAGATATTTTTTGCCGTCGTATTCGGTGTATTTTGGATTTAAATAAAACTGAAATTCAATTGGTAAAGTCAAATACACATTTCGAAGTTTGGAACGCTTCAGTCTGCCTTCTTCAAAATTCTCAAGAAATAATTGCGAATTTTCCTGAACAAAAACCTGCGGACGCTTCGGCATATAAGTGTCTGTTCTGTAAGCCAAACCGTATCTCAAAATCCACTGACTGGCAGAATTTCCCAACTGTCTGTCTTTTCTAAACTGAATTTCAAAACTATGAGAATTGCCGATTCTCATCTCAGAATCATTTTCAAAAGGATTGAAACTGCCTTTGTCTTTGGTAAGATTGGTAAAAGAATAAGCCACATTCAGAGAACTCTGATTGATAAGATCTTGAGGCGATTTTTTATCCTGTCGCACTTTTACTTGAACACCGTTTAATCCTAAAAAAATTTCATTTTTTCCAGTGTTTTGATCAGAACTATTGCCAAAAACAGAATTAGAAACCGCTTTTTTCGTTATTTCGTCAAGCTGAACTCTTTCTTCTTCAATTTTGTCATTAATAATAGTTTCATATTTTTTGGCAACCATTTCTTTCTGAGCAATTTGCTCATCTTTTGTAATTTTTCCGGAAGAGAAAGTTTCATCAATTTTGTCCGTTTCCATCTTCATATTTGCTTTTTCTGTCGATACAATTGAATTGACTTTCTCGGTGTAAGTTTTCATCTGACGATCAAGCGTAGTTTGGGCTGTAGCAAAGCCGGAAAGCATTGCTAAAAGTAGAATTTTAATTTTCATTTTAGTTTATTTAGTTGTTATAGAATCTTTGTCGTAGAGCGTAATTCCGAATAGTTTGATGCGTTTTGGATTGGGAAAATCAGACTCGCTTTTGATCTTTGGCGTATTGATTCCCATTACAGATTTTGGCGTTTCGGATTTGGCTTTATCTATTTCTACGCCGAAAAGTAAGTCGGATGAGGACACATATTTTACTTTTTCTCTCGGTTTTTGAATATCGGTTTGAGCCAATTGCTCTTCTGGTTTAGAAAGAATCTGAGGTTCTTCTTTTTTAGTAATTATTTCTTTTTCAGGAATTATTTCTTTGGTTGGTTCTGAAGTCGAAGGCTTTACATTTTTAATCGCTAATTTTTGATTATCCGTTTCAGAAGTGATTGCTGGAATCGATTTTTGAATTCCATCTGTATTTTCAAAATGCTGACGTACATTTGAAATTTGGTCAGTTCTAAATTCAAATTCTGGACTTTCCTTAACCTTATTTTTAATATCAGTCATCCAAGAAATTGCTCCGAAATTCACAATTAGAATAATAACAGCAACAAATCGCCACCACATCACTTTCGGTTTCTTCTCTTTCGCAGGAACTTGGTCGAGTTTTTCTTCCAATCTGTCCCAAAGACTGTCGGAAACATTCATTTCCTGTTGTTCGTATTTAGATTTCAGATTCTGCATTCTGCGTTGTATTTTGTTGATTAAAATAATCTTTAAGCCACTTTTTCGCTTTACTTAGTTGGCTTTTGCTGGTTCCTTCTGAAATATTTAGGATTTCTGCAATCTCCTGATGTTTCTTTTCCTCAAAAACTGAAAGATTGAAAACCAATTTGTAACCAACGGGCATTTCTTTGAAAATAACCTCCAGATCAATGTCCTTTGCAATTTCTTCTACATCTTCCATCATTTCCGCAATTGAATCCGTAAATTCAGTTTCTGCGTACAAGATGTGTTTGTTTTTACGGATGAAACTTATGGCATCATTTACCACAATTTTCCTCAACCAAAACGGAAATGATTCATAATTTTTACAATCCGCCAACTTCGTAAATGCTTTATAAAAAGCATTCATCAGCACATCTTCTGCATCATCTCTATTGTTAATGTAAGAATTGGCGACATACAACATTTTGCCAGAAAACATTTCGAACATACGCTTTTGCGCCAGCCGGTCATTTTTCTTTGCTTTGGAAAAGATATGTTGTAAATCTTTGTTCATTTTCTATTTCTGACTATAAGACGTCAATTATTAAAAATGGTTGTCTCAACATCGATTTTTTTCAAATTAAATTCATAAAAATCTCTGACAATCAATGATAAAATTTTAAATAATTTTTATTTTATTACTAGAAAGTTTACCCAGAGCAAGTGAACTTAGGAAGAGAGGAATATACAATCTTATCTCGTAAAGAGCGCCTGTGTAAAAACACATCACAATATAAGGCAATGAGATGAGATGGAAAAGTAGTATATTTTTTGTGCTTTGCTTATCATTGGAAACCAACAAACTGAACATAAAAAAGACCATCCAAAACATAATTCCAAACCTGCTTCTGGTTTCACGAATATTACCTATGAAAAAGTTATTATTTCTAATTTCAAAACTATCAGCAGATAATCTCACAAGTATATAAGTTGTCAAAAAACCTGTGACTAAATATAAAATTGGAAGGATTGTTTGTTTTTTCAAACCAAACAATTGATACAGCATAACCGCGGCAAAAGATATTGATAATGCAGAAGATTCTCTATTTAATGTAGAAATCACCAAAATCAAAATCAACAGAAACATTAGAATATTTCTTCTGTTTTCCAGATATTTCAGAAATACTAAAACGAATGAAAATAAGAAGAAATAACTGCTGCAATCGTAAGGAACCAAAACAAACTGAGAAATCCCGATCGATAAAGTCGAAACTGTAATTATAAAAATTTTCTCAGACTGATTGGCCAGGAAATATTTGGTTTCTGTTATTAATAAAAGAATAACATTTGATAAAATCAGAAAAAATGTATTAAGAAATGCGTAGGCAAAGAACATATTAGGTTGTGCATTTTGATCCCAAAAGTCCATATTCAATTTGATTTTGAAGGGAAGACTTTCTAAAAAATCATAGATGAAAAACAATAGAGATGTGCTCAGCCAACGGTATTGATAAACACCGCTTTGATATTGTTCTTTGAAAGTGTCTATGTTAAACAAAGGTGCACTGTAAACATTACCAAAAGCAAAATAGACAAATATATTGACGATGACCGCAAACGAGCTTACGAATAAGATTTTGAAGAATAGATTATCTTTCAGAGATTCCATAGTTTTTTGAATATGCTGTAAATATCGTGTTTTTTGAAATTCGAGAATTGCTAATTGACGTAAAAGCCAATCAATAATTATAAAATCGTAAATTTGCTATCCATAAATAAATAAAAACGTGGTAAACACAGACCAAATAAAAGATATTCAATCCAGAATAGAAGACCTGCACAAATTTCTAGGCATCGAGAAAAAGAAAATCGAGATTTCTAATGACGATGAAAAAACCGCCGCTCCAGAATTTTGGGAAAAACCAAAAGAAGCCGAAGTGTTCCTGAAACAGCTCCGTTCCAAGAAAAAATGGGTGGAAAGTTATGAGGAAATCAACACCCAATTCGAAGATCTACAAGTTTTGATGGAGTTCGCAAAAGAAGATCCAGATTCTGAACAAGAACTGGACGAGACTTTTCCGCAATTGGTAGAAAAAATCGAAAATCTGGAATTCAAAAATATGCTTTCTAACGAAGGCGATGAGTTGTCTGCCGTTCTTCAAATCACAGCTGGCGCTGGCGGAACAGAATCGTGCGACTGGGCAAGTATGCTGATGCGGATGTATACAATGTGGGCCGACAAGCAAGGCTACAAAATCCGTGAACTGAACTTCCAGGAAGGCGATGTTGCTGGTGTAAAAACGGTTACTTTGGAAATAGAAGGAGAATTTGCTTTCGGTTATCTTAAAGGGGAAAATGGTGTGCACAGATTGGTAAGAATTTCGCCTTTTGACAGCAACGCCAAACGCCACACGAGTTTTGTTTCGGTTTATGTTTATCCTTTGGTGGACGATACAATTGAAATTAACATTAATCCAGCCGACATCAGTTTTGAAACGATGCGAAGTTCCGGAGCTGGTGGACAAAACGTGAACAAAGTGGAAACAGCAGTTCGTCTTCGTCACGCTCCTACTGGAATTATTATTGAAAACTCAGAATCCCGATCTCAACTTCAGAATAAGGAAAAGGCAATGCAACTACTACGTTCCCGACTTTATGAAATCGAACTCGAAGAACGAATGAAAGCCAGAAACGAAATAGAAGCTGGTAAAATGAAAATCGAATGGGGTTCCCAAATCCGAAACTATGTGATGCATCCTTACAAATTGGTTAAAGATGTCCGCTCCGGACACGAAACTTCTGATGTTGATGGCGTAATGAATGGCAACCTGACACCTTTCCTTAAAGCTTATCTGATGAATGAAGGACAAGGTTCTGCAGATGAACTGGATGAATTGTAGAAATCAAATATTCACTAATAATTCTAAATGTTAATACAAATTGTACAAAATTTTGAAGATTAAATAACAGAACTATTCAAAGCATATCGAATGGCTCACTTTTCACTTTACAATATGAAAAATACATTCTATGAATATAAAAAATACAACTCACAATTAGAAAATTTGATATTAAAAGATATTGACTTTGAAAGTGAAATAGCTTTTAACGAGGAGGAAATTAATAAAAAATAATGAAAACGGAATTTATCAAAGAATTATTGCTGGGAATACAATTGGAATGTTTTATAATGTTTGGGAAGATAAATATAGAAGTGAAATCGCAAAAAATTTAAAACTTAACAAAAATCAAATTAGAAGCGAATTTTTCAAAGAGCTTAATATTATTAGACAAAGTATTGTTCATAATAGTTTTAATCCCATAACTAAACTTGATAGACTTGAAAAATTATCTTTTATTGGAAATTCATCAAGTTTAAAATTATCAAGTTTAGAAGTTCAAAAGGTTTACTTGCTTATTTTAAATGAAATTCAAAATTTTAAAACTATGCAATTCTTCTAAGAAAAACTATGAATTGAAATTAAGTTCAATCAAAAAAAAATAAAAAAAGCCTCAGAACATTCTGAGGCTTTGCTATTATATTTCTGTGTTTAGGTCCCAATTTTCAAGATAATCATTGACGTGTTTCAGGAACATTCCGCCAAGACTGCCGTCCACTACTCTATGGTCGTAAGAATGTGACATAAACATCTTCTGACGGATTGCAATCACATCTCCAAATTCAGTCTCAATAACTGCCGGTTTTTTAACAATGGCTCCGACTGCCAAAATTGCAACTTGAGGCTGAGGAATAATCGGAGTTCCCATTAGGTTTCCGAAAGTCCCAACATTAGAAATGGTATAAGTTGCGCCTTGCGTATCGGCTGGCGTCAATTTTTTATTTCTAGCTCTGTAAGCCAAATCGTTGATGGCTTTTGCCAAACCTGACAAGCTTAATTGGTCTGCATTTTTAATCACCGGTACAATCAGATTTCCGTCCGGAAGCGCAGTCGCCATTCCGATATTGATATTCTTTTTCTTGATAATTTTGTCGCCATCCACAGACACATTGATCATTGGGAAATCCTGAATCGCTTTCACAACCGCACGAATGAAAATTGGCATAAAGGTCAGTTTTTCTCCGTCTCTTTTTTGGTAAGAATTTTTATTGGCATTTCTCCAGGTCACAACATTCGTCACATCCGTCTCAATGAAAGAAGTTACGTGTGGCGAAGTATGTTTGCTGTTCACCATCGCATCCGCAATGATTTTTCTGACGCGGTCCATTTGGATAATTTCATCGCCGTCGTTGAGTTGGAGCGTTGGAGCGTTTGAGGGTTTTTGAGTTGATATTGGAGTAGTTTCTTGAATTTTTGAACTCTCTGATTCCCTCACATTAATACTCTCTGACTTAGAATTTCTGTTTTCAACAAAATTAAGAATATCTTCTTTGGTGATTCTGCCTTCTAAGCCACTTCCCTTGATTGATTTTAGTTCAGAATCAGAGATATTTTCCTGCTGAACAATAGATTTAACCAAAGGCGACAAATATAAATCTGAATTTTGGTTAGCTGAAGAACTATTAGAATAATTAGATAGAGGCTGCTCCAAAGTATTGATAACTTCTGGCTCAGGCTTGTGAATCTGGTCTTTTACTTCATTATAAGACTTTGGTTCCGGTGCTTCAGAATCCTGAGAACCGCCGTCTGTTTCCAAAATCGCAATGGCTTCACCTATTTTTGCAACTTCATCCTTATGTTTAAGAATCTTGACGATTTTTCCCGAAACTGGTGTCGGAACATCGGAATCTACTTTATCTGTCGCAATTTCTACCACAGATTCATCCTCTTTAATTAAATCACCTTCATTAAACATCCAGCTGATAATTGTCGCTTCCATAACTCCTTCGCCCATGCTTGGGAGCAATAGTTTGTATTCTGCCATTTTACGCTTTTTTGAATTTGTTCAAAAGTACATTTTTTTTTATTAAATATATAATTCTAATTTTTAAATTTTTACCAGCTTCATTTTTTATACATTTGATAATCAAAATTAAATAAATAAAACAATGCATATTTACCTGAGCGCCATCATTCACATCAAGGAAAATTATATGATGGATGCTATCGAGATCCTTAAAAAACTTGTTATAGAAACCCGCAAAGAAAAAGGCTGTATACAGTATGACCTCTTCGAAGACAGCAGGAATAAGGGTATTTTTTTCATCCATGAAACTTGGGACACCAGTGAAGATTTGCATACTCACCAAGTCTCTGATCACATGATAAAATTCCGCGAAGCTATATCACCATTAATAGAAAAACCAAATACTGTATATATTGGAAATAAACTTTTCTGATTATTATATTAACAAAATTTTAGTTAAAGTTTTAACAAAACACTAATTATTTGAATTTTACTTGTCTTTTAACCATAAAAAAGGAAAATATTTAATATTTTTGCTAATCTTAAATTTATCTAATCAATTTTAATATGAAAATAAATCAACTCACTAAATCTGTTGGAATTGGCGTTTTCTTTTTATTCGCTAATTATAACGCTCAAACTAATGATCAGGTTATTAGAAACTTTATCAAACACGACGTTTCTTTTCGAAATAACTCTTCAGTAGATTTTAAGATTCAAAATGAAGACAAATCCAGCAGTTTAAAAGCTGAAATTGTAAATATTCAACAATATCATAACGATACACCTATTTACAAATCCTTGGCAAAGGCTGTAATTCGAGATGGAAAAGTCATATCACTGAACAACAATTTCAGACAAGTTGGGAGCAACAGCGTAGTTGCAGATAAAATAGATAAATCTGAGGCTTTTTCTACTGCTCTAAGACATCTGAACATCAACAATTCTGGATTTGAATTGATGGATGATAAAAGCGGAGATCTTATCAATCTACCTGACAGCAAAGTGGCAAGCATCCGTTTTTACTATGAAAACAACGGTAGTCTGATCCCTGCTCAGCTTTTCTTTATCAATCAGAGTAAAGAAAATAACCATTATGCGACATTGGTTAGTTTGACCACAGGTGAGATTATAGAAAGTAATAATCTGATCAACGAGTGCTCTTTTGATTCTGAACATTTCTCTGATGGAACACAAGAACAGGATCATTTATTATCTCATTTTAATACTACACCTTTAGTAAAAAACAGCTCATCTAAAGCTGCTACAAATGCTACGTACAATGTATTCCCTTTCCCACTGGAAGCTCCAACATTCGGATCTAGAACTTTGGTAACTAATCCTTGGGATCTTGCGGTATCACCTGAAGGATGGCATTCTAACGGTACTACCAATTACACAGATACTAGAGGAAATAATGTCCTAGCTTATGTTGATAATACTGCCAGCAACAATATCAACGGATTCTCTCCTCAGAGTACAACTACAGGATCTCTGACTTTTGACTTTCCATTTGCGGAAAGCCCAACGTTAAGCGCCTATGAGAATAGAAGTTCTGCTGTAACCAATCTTTTTTATGCTAATAATATGGTACACGATATTATGTATAAATTTGGTTTTACCGAGACCAGTAGAAATTTCCAGGCAAACAATTTTGGCAAAGGCGGTGGCCAAGGTGATGCTGTAAGAGCTGAAGCTTTTGACGGAAGCGGATATAACAATGCCAATTTCTCATCCGGTTCAGAAATCCTGAATGGTGTTGGAAACTGGATTGTATCAGCGCCGAGAATGCAAATGTATCTTTGGAATTATAGTGTTGCCAGTAATCCCAGATTATTCTACACAGATCCTGTTTTAGCGACAAGACCTCCTGTGAATACTGGCTCTGCCAACTATGGAAGACAACTGATGGAAGAAGGAATTACGGGTGACGTTGTGATTCCGACTGTTGCCAACGGATGTACAGCAATGGCCGCCGGTAGTCTTACTGGAAAAATTGCTATGGTAAATGCAATTACTACTGGAGGATGTGCTTACAATATCAAAGCGAAAACAATGCAAGATGCCGGTGCGATTGGACTGATTGTACATAGAACAACATCTAATACTATCTCCAATATAAGCGTCAGCAACGTTACCAACGTTACTATTCCTTCGATTATGATTCCTAAGGATGAGGGAGATTTTATCACTTCCGAAATAACAGCTGGCAGAACCGTGAACGTTAACTTAAAAAATCTTGCTGTAGGATACAAAAATTCCAGCTTTGACAATGGTGTGATGATCCACGAATACGGACACGGTATCTCAAACAGATTGACAGGGCAAGGCTACAGTTGCTTGACAAGTTTAGAACAGATGGGCGAAGGATGGTCAGATTTCTTTGCATTGATGTTAACTAACTCAGCAAGTGCAAGTGCGACTCAGGGAAGAGGAATTGGAACCTATTCTACAAATACTGCAACAACAGGTGGAGGCATCAGACAGTACAGATACACAACAGATATGAATGTCAACCCACATACTTATGCAGACACCAATAGTACCGGCGGTCAGCCTCACGCAGTGGGAGAAATCTGGGCAACTATGTTGTGGGATCTTCATTGGAAAATGGCTGAAAAATATGGTTATAACTCGGATGTTACTGCAAGCGCAACCTCTGGAAGTGCTAAAACTCTTCAGTTGGTTATGGATGGATTGAAATTACAACCTTGTAATCCAAATTTTGTTTCTGGTAGAGACGCTATTTTGCAAGCAGATCAGCTAACTGGTGGTACAGATAATTGCTTAATCTGGAATGTTTTTGCCAGAAGAGGTCTAGGTTTTAATGCTTCCGCAGGAAGTTCTTCAAGTATTGCTGACCAAGTTGAAGATTTTACAGTTCCTCCAGCGTGTGTATTGGGCACAGAGGATATTGCTAAGAACAAAGCTTTTGGCATCTATCCAAACCCTGCAAAAGGAGAATTCTTCATCAAGACAGCTCCAACTGTTGGTAACAGTACTATAAAAGTTGAAGTTCTGGATATGAACGGCAAATTGGTTAAATCTCTTGACAGAAAGAAAAACAGCGGAGATTCTATTTCTACGAAAGGATTGGTAAAAGGTACTTATCTTGTAGTGATTACAGAAAATGGAAAATCTAATGCTGAGAAGTTAATCGTTGAATAACTCTTAGACATTGTATAAATCCAAAACCTTTTCAGTCTTTTCTGAAAAGGTTTTTTTTATGATTTGATTTAACAAACTTTATCATTTTCAAAGTTTGGTATCAATCTTGAAAACTTAACTTTGCATCATTAAATAAAAAAGTCAATGAATCTCAATATTCTAAAATCTATTTCGATACTTGCATTTCTCAACCTAGGATACTTGACTTTTGGTCAAACCATCGACACAAAATCTAAAACAATTTTGGATGACATCACGAAAAGTTATAAGAGCAAGAAAAATTCATATTTCAAGTTTTCTTATTCCACAGGTAACTCAAAGACAAGTCAAACGCAAACAGGCATTTTCTATTCAGACAACACAAGATATAAGTTGAAAATAATGGGAACTGAGCAGATATTTGACGGTAACAAACTTTATAATATCAATGATGAGGATAAAGAAATTACCATTTCAAAAGCCAATGAAGATCAAGTTCACTTTTCGCCTTTAAGCTATCTTGATTCTTATAAAAAAGAATACAATGTGACTTATTCAGGTAGAAAAACAATTAGCGGAATCCCGATTGATGTTATTAAAATGATTCCAATCAAAGCAAATGGTCTGAAAAATGTCACATTGTACGTGAATTCTCCTCAAAAGAAATTAATAAAATTAGAACAAATTTCCAGCAATAATGAAGTTGCAGTGATAAACATCAGTAATTATAAGGAAAATCAGGTTTTATCGCCGTCATTATTTAGGTTTGATAAGTCTAAATATCCTAATTATCTGATTACTGAGTTATAGTACCCATCTAAAAGAAGCTGCATTACCAATTAGTAATGCAGTTCTTTTATTTATTAACTTTAAAATCATTGGCACCTGGATAAGGTTGTAGATAGCCTAGATTCCAGTTGGACTGAAGCAGTGACTCGACGAATAAATCATCTCTAAATCTATGTGGATCATAGGGAGTTTTCAGACTGACATCTGCAATATTACCCTTTACATTCCACCAAAAAGCACTCCACCCACCTCTTAATTCTTTAATGATCTCATAAACTGTTTTCCCAGTTGCTCTGTACATTAATTTCGCAAAAACCTGACCCTCAGAAGTTGTTAAACCTCGTAATTGTTTTTCATAGCTGGCGGCCAGTTCAGTTTGTTTTTGTTTAATATATTGACTTCGTGCAGAACCTTTCATAGAAGAACTTTCTTCCTGAATATCACGATATTGTTCCAATGCTGCAAGAAATAGAGGATAGACGCGGTTCAACTTTTTGTTAAGAAAAAAATAGTAATTTCTGTCCAGTTGATTATTAAAATGAGGATTGGCCCTCAAAGTAAGCTCATCCATTACAATTACTTGCTCACCGTTTATTTTATAGATTTTAGCTTTTTGAGCTTCATCATAAAAATATTCATTTCCATATTCATCTTTTTGCAAATTACTTTTGGGGATATCGTCAAAGGATTTTAATTGCAAAGTGTCTTGCTGTGAAAAACAAAATGTGTGGGTAAACAAGAAAAGAACTGGAATCAATCTGCGAAAAATCATTACTTTTACATCATCTAAATTAACAAATATAGCTATCAAAAATCATTCCCTTTAGATATGAAATTCGAAAATAAATCAATTAAATTCCTAGAAGAATATTTAAACACCGCCTCCCCGACTGGTTATGAACATAAAGGACAAAAAGTATGGATGGATTACATCAAACCTTATGTTGATAAAGTTGAGGTAGATCATTACGGAACTGCTTATGGAATCATCAATCCGGAAGCAGATTTCAAAGTTGTGATTGAGGCTCACGCAGACGAAATCAGTTGGTACGTGAATTATATTACAGACGATGGATTAATTTACGTTATCAGAAATGGTGGTTCGGACCAAACCATTGCACCTTCTAAGGTTGTCCACATACACGGAGAAAAAGGAATTGTGAAGGGCGTTTTCGGTTGGCCGGCCATTCACACCAGAAGCGCTAACCAAAACGAACCAACTCCAAAGATTGATAATATTTTCATCGACTGTGGCGCAACTTCCAAAAAAGAAGTGGAAGAATTGGGAATTTTCGTTGGATGTATGATTACGTATCCTGACGAGTTTTTTGAGCTGAATGACAGATATTTTGTTTGTCGTGCGTTGGACAACAGAATTGGTGGTTTTATGATTGCCGAAGTTGCCAGACTGTTGAAAGAAAATAACAAAGAATTACCTTTCGGACTTTATGTTACCAATTCCGTGCAGGAAGAAGTTGGACTTTATGGCGCAGATATGATTGCCGACACCATCAAACCAAACATTGCCATTGTGACAGACGTAACTCACGATACCACAACGCCGATGATTGAAAAGAAAAAAGAAGGCGACCAGAAATGTGGCGACGGACCTGTGGTTTTCTTCGCGCCAAGCGTTCACCACACCATTCGAGAATTGATTATTGACACCGCCAAAGAAAAAGAAATACCTTTCCAAAGAGCCGCCGCAAGCAGAGCAACAGGAACCGACACAGACGCTTTCGCTCACTCCAATGGCGGCGTTCCAAGTGCATTGATTTCTTTGCCTTTGCGATATATGCACACCACAGTGGAAATGGTATCAAAAGAAGATGTTTCGAATGTTATCCAATTGATTTACGAAAGCCTTCTGAAAATTGAACCTACAATGAAGTTGAAATATCACTGATTTGAACGATTTTAAACATATAAAAGACTTATACAGAAAACCAACTTTTGTTTCAATTTTGGGAACTGTTCTCTTCTTTATTTTATTATATGTATTAAGCTATCAACTTTTATTTGTTGACCTACGAGGAGGAAGTAGTCTGGGTGTAGCAATCGAAATAATAGGTTTATTACTAATTATTTTTTTAATAATTACAGATAGATTCCTTTTGCATATTTTAAAAAGTCAATTTTGGCTTTCAGTTTTCGAGGCTATCTTAATAATTTTTTACTTGATAAATCATTACATAAGTCATAATTATAGCTTTTCAATTGGCTAAAAACCTAATTTAAATAAAAAAAATGAAAACAAAACTCATTGCACCTTCCCTACTGTCTGCAGATTTTGGAAATCTTCAGAGAAACATCGAGATGCTGAACAATTCCCAAGCAGACTGGATTCACGTCGATGTGATGGACGGACGTTTTGTCCCAAATATATCTTTCGGATTTCCGGTGATGAAAACCGTGCAACAACACGCCAAAAAATTCGTGGATGTGCATCTGATGATTGTAGAGCCCGAAAAATATGTCGAAGAATTCATCGAGCTGGGCGCAGATCTGGTTTCCGTACATTACGAAGCTTGCACACATCTTCACAGAACCATCCATTTGATTCAAAGCAAAGGAGCAAAAGCTGGCGTGGTTCTTAATCCCGCTACGCCCGTCCTGATGCTGGAAGACATCATCGCAGATGTAGATTTGGTTTTGTTGATGAGCGTCAATCCTGGATTTGGCGGACAAAAATTCATCCAAAATACTTACAAGAAAATCAGTGAGACCAAGGATTTGATTTTAAGCAACAACTCCACTGCGTTAATCCAAATTGATGGCGGTGTGAATCTAGACAATGCATCCAAACTTTTCGAAGCTGGTGCCGACGTTTTGGTGGCAGGAAATGCGGTTTTTTCAGCAGAAAATCCAGAAAAGACAATCGAGTTACTGAGGATTTAATTTTATATTAAGGAGCTTGATCCCGCTGTCCACTATATCTTTTTTGTCTTAAGACATTTTGTCATCAATAGAAAATTTTGAGACCAGACAAAAAAGGATGCCGTTCCCATCGGGGCTATTTACACGAAAGCACAAAAAAACAGGCTATCAGTTTTGATAGCCTGTTTTATATATGATTTTCAGCAGAAATTAGAAAATCTCTCTTCCTGAAAAATGGAATTGTGCTTCGATTAATGCATTCTCGTCTGAGTCAGAACCATGAACAGCATTTTCTCCGATACTTCTTGCGAAAAGCTTTCTTATTGTTCCTTCAGCAGCTTCTGCTGGATTGGTTGCTCCAATTGTAGTTCTGAAATCTTCTACTGCATTATCTTTTTCAAGCACTGCTGCCACAATTGGTCCAGAAGACATAAACTCTACCAATTCTCCGTAGAAAGGTCTTTCTGAGTGTACCTCATAGAATTTTTTTGCATCGGCAACAGTAAGTTGCGTCAATTTTAAAGCTTTGATTTTGAAACCAGCTTCACTGATTTTTCCAAGAATCGCACCAATGTGACCGTCTGCTACTGCATCTGGCTTAATCATGGTAAATGTGATTTTTCCTGACATTATTTTTAAATTTATTTTTAAGAGTTGCAAATTTACAATATTTTTTTCTTACATTTGCTCTAGGAAATTCTCAATGAGAAAATGCAATTTTTTGGCACATTCTTTGTAACAATTAATTCGATTCTCATGTTTAATTTGAGTTTTCATGGTTATTAGTTTTTACCCCAACTTCGGTTGGGGTTTTTTGTTTTCCATATCTGGCAAATAATATAAAAAAAATCGCCAAACAAAATGAATTGTTTGGCGATTTTCTGTTAGTTTACTAAGCGTCAATAGGTTTCTGCAACTTCCTTTGTAACACGGAACCTGCAGCCCGACTTGAGTGGAGCTCTTTTTGAGAGGAGGCACGACGAACAAAAAAGCGGGAACGGAAGGCGGATTAAGCTGCCCAAATCACTTTAAAATAAACTAAATTTTTTAATCTCCCTGATCTACAAATGCAAGTTCGTCTGGATTTTTTACTGGATATTTCTCGGTAAAACAACCAAAACAATGATTGGGCGAACCTAATATTTGGACCAAATTATCGACTGTCAAAAATTCTAAACTGTCGACATCCAAATATTGCCTCAGCTCTTCTTTGCTCATATTGGCAGAGATCAGATCATCTTTCGTCGGCGTATCAATTCCTAAAAAACAAGGTGCAATAATGGGTGGAGAAACACTTCTGAAGTGAATTTCTTTGACACCTGCTTTTTTCAGTATCTTGACCAAACGCTTTGAAGTTGTCCCACGAACGATGGAATCATCTATAATCACGACTCTTTTCCCTTTGATCTCAGAAACAATCGGATTGAGTTTTAGATTGACCAAATGTTCCCTCATCTCCTGTGATGGAATAATGAAGGAACGACCAATATATCTGTTTTTAATCAACACTGGTCTGAAAGGAATGCCAGAAGCCTTGGAAAAACCGATTGCCGCCGGAACACCAGAATCTGGAACGCCAATCACAATATCGGCTTCCACAGGCGCCTGCTCCCAAATTTTCTTACCAGATTTCTCGCGAACTTCGTGAACATTGATACCTTCTAAAGTGGAATCGGGTCTTGCAAAGTAAATATATTCGAAAGCACAAATCTTATTTACACAATCATCTTTTACAATGTAAGACTGCAAACCTTCTTCATTATCGCTGGTGTAGATAATTTCGCCCGGCAAAACGTCTCGCACATATTGCGCTCCTACTCCATCCAACGCACAACTTTCGGAAGCAACCACAAATGTGTTTTCATCAATCGCTCCAAGAACGAGAGGTCGGATTCCGTTGAAATCCCGGAAAGCGAAAAACTTATTTCTGGTGATCCCAACAACAGAATATGCACCTTCTATCTTCTCCATAGTTGCTTTGATGGCACCACGAAGTCCAAGGTCAAGATTTTTTTGAATCAATCTTAAAATAACCTCGGTATCGGAAGTTGCGCGGAAAACAACGCCTTCATCCTCCAGTTCTTTCCTGAGCTGTTTTGCGTTGGTCAAGTTGCCATTGTGTGCAATTGACAATATAATCTGGTCATATTCGTTCTTAGCGAAAAACGGCTGAAAGTTGTATTTCTTTTTATCTCCTGCGGTTGTATACCTGGTGTGACCGATGACGGTACTACCCATATACTGCTGCGGATCTTCTATCGATTTGAAAACATCCAAAACCAAACCTTCATCTTTTACAGAAAGGATTTTTCCGTTGTTCCCCACCGCAATTCCGCAAGCTTCCTGACCGCGATGCTGTAGCGCAAAAAGCCCAAACTGAGACAAGGAAAAGGTATCTTGTGTTACTGTGGAATGCAAACCGAAAACGCCACATTCTTCTTCCATTTTGTCGAAAGGATAATATTCATCCCTTTCTTCTTTGGAAAGATGTTTGGTGTCTTCGAATTCCCTATAGCGGTTTTGAAATGCGTATTTTGGTAACGTGCTATATTTTTGAAATTCTAAATCCATTTTTTATTTTTCTCGGATTCTATTTTTCTAGAGCTGTTTGTAATCTTTCATAAATCTCGACATAAGCTTCTGTAATTTCGCCCAAATCTCTTCGGAATCTGTCTTTGTCGAGTTTTTTCATCGTATCTTTATCCCAAAATCTGCAAGTATCAGGAGAGATTTCGTCTGCCAAAACAATGTTTCCATCAGAAGTTTTTCCCAATTCGATTTTGAAATCGACAAGAATCACGTTGGCTTTATCAAATAAAGTAATTAGCAACTGATTGATTTTATCGGTTAAAGCGTACATTTCATTCAGTTCTTTATAAGTGGCTGCGCCAAGAAAAACAGCGTGATGATCGTTAATCAATGGATCTCCCAACTCGTCTTTTTTGTAGCAAAGATCAAAAATGGTGACTGGAGATTTCAAACCTTCTTCTACACCCAATCTCTGAGCCATACTACCTGCAACGTAGTTGCGAACTACCATTTCCAGCGGAATAATGTTCACTTTTTTTACCAATTGCTCTCTCTCATCCAATTTTGAGATGAAGTGTGTTGGAATTCCATTTTCAATAAGATAACAAAATATTAATGTAGAAATCGCATTGTTCAGCTCGCCCTTTCTATCGAACTGTCCGCGCTTTTGTGCGTTGAAAGCAGTTGCATCATCTTTGTAACGTACAACGACTTCGTCTGGGTTATCGGTAGCGAAAACCTGTTTAGCTTTACCTTCGTAAAGCATTTCTTTCTTTTGACTCATAATTACTTTCATTTTTTTAAACGGAATTTGCCACGAAGGAATTTCCATTTAAACTTTTACTATTAGATTTATGGACAAATTTACGAATTTTTTACATTAAATTAATATCGCAGGTTAAGAAGGACTTTAAATAAAAAAAAGCCAATTTTAAAAGGCTTTTATATCATTTTATTATAGAAAATATTCTATTTCTTGATGAATTTGATTGACTTTCCATCAACATTCAAAATATAAGTTCCACTTGATAATGAACTGACATCAACTGACTTCTGATTAATAAATGGATTACTGATTTCCTTTAATAATTTTCCAGAAATATCAAAAATCTTTGCGGATTTTGCTCTGCTGATTTCTCCAGTAATATTAAGCTTAGTCACAACTGGATTAGGATAAATATTAAAATCAATGGTTTTATTTGACATATCATTAATACCTAAAACACCTAAACCTTGGCAATAGTCAGATCCAAAAGTGTCCCACTCCGTTAGATCGAAATTAGATGTTGGATTACTAAAATTTGCTTTTCGGTAGAGTGATTTATTGGCATTTGTATTATCAATACCCTTTAAACCAATTGCATCTATTGTTGTTGACTTGTATGATAAATCGACATAATTATTCCCTGTAAATGTAAGAGAAGGTGCGTTGGTAACAAATTTTGCATTACCAACATCAAAACAACTGAAGTTTGCATTTGGATTGATTGCCACAAAACTTTGATTATTCTCTATATTACCCTCCAACTCAAATGGTTCTCCAAAATAATAAGCCGTCCCTTTGTACTGGATATATAATTTGTAGCCTTGAAGATCAATTCTATGACCGGTTTTATTAATAATTTCCAGTGCTTTGTTATTTCCAGTTCCTTCGAGATATTTGATTATTTGTAAATCTTTTGCAAAAATATCTGTAGTCAAAGTTGTAACACTCAATGTATTGCTTTGCGGACTTTCCAAATAGGAACTATCGTAAGCTTTAACCGTAAAATTATAAGTTGTAGCTGGTGTCAAATGGTCGATTGAAATTGTTGTAGTCTTAGATTTAGCCACTAAAACTCCATCTTGATAAACGTTATAACCTAAAATATCATTTTCTAGACTTGCCTGCCAATTTAAATTGACAAAATACGCAGAATTTCTTTCCAAAGAAAGTTGTGACGGTGCAGATGGCGCAACATTGTCAGTAGTCTGGTTCCAAATTAAACCAACCCATTCCGGATGATCGATAAATGGATTTCTATTTTTCTGGATGTTAAAAACTGAATTATTTCGATCAATCTCTCGCTGAGAAACTGGATCTAACTGATGCCAATTGAGCAACATTGCGATATACCAATTTTCATAAGCTTTTTCCTCCGTTCCGTCTAAAGGGTTCTGGTCTTTTGTCGGGTCATTTGCATTGGTTGTGAAGTTGAAGCTTCCCAATTTACCTTCATACCGAACTGCATAATAAAGCAAACTTCTGGCGACGTCACCTTTGAACTCGTCGATTGGTTCAAAAACTCTTCCTGTGTAAGTTGCATTTGGTGTTCCATTGGAAGCTTGCTTCGAGCCATTTGTAAAATTGTAATAAACTGTCGATCCTGCTTTGCCGTAAGGATAATTGCTTCTTAACTGATTGATTCTTGCATCCGTGGGAATCACAAAAAACAAATCAGAATACATCGGATAGGCACTATTGAAGGAACTTTGTGGCATCATGTGTTCACGGTTCCAGCCCAGACCTTCTGCGTTTGCGCTTCCAATAATATTATTCAAAGTGTAATGATATGCAGTTGTTCCACTTGGATTATTGGAATAAATATCTAATAAATATGTGGAATTACTCGCATCGTAATCATAATATTTATCGATATCAGTCTGTCCGTAGAGCGTTTTCAAATCATCGTAATGATATGCATATGTTTTAGCCGAAATAATGTCGTGCAGTTTACTTTTCAAAGCGTAACCGGAAAGACTTTCTGTACCAGAATAATAGCCATCCGGAATTTGTGCAGACATTACAGCTGGTAGAGAAATGATTGCAAACAGGTATTTTTTCAGCATATCGTTATTTTTAATAAGGGGTCATAAAAATATCATTTTTTCATCAAATCTGACAGAAATTTTTTCAATTCATTGTTAATAATAATTTACATTGATTGACTCCATAAAAAAATCCTCTGCTAAAAGAGGATTTTTTTATTTTATTTAATCAAAACTTATTCTCCAACAATAATATTGTGAAGAGTGACTTTCAAACTTTCCAATTGTTCTTTTTTAGAATCCAATTTATCAAAAGTATCTTTTAATAAAGGATTTTCACGTGTTGGAGAATTGAAAAAAGCCAGATTGTTTTCCAATTGCACCACTTCTGATTCCAGATCTGCAATCTGATTTTTGATTTTTCTTGCTTTGTCAGTCAACTGATTTTCTGTAAGATTCTCTTCTTTCAAATCGAACTCATTCATTTTGTTGAGTTTCAGCTTCTCTCTCAAAGCTTTGTTGAATTCTGTATTGATGGACAATTTATCTTTCGGTACTTTACCAATCGCATTCCAAGAATTTTTGATTGTTTCGATTTTTTCTACAGCACCTTCTTCGTCAGCCAAACCTTTCAACTCTTCTAGAAGCGCTTTTTTGTGCTTATAATTTTCTTTCCAGTTGTCGCCTGCAGCATTATTTTTATCTCTATAATTTTTGAAGAAAGTGTTGCAAGCTTCACGGAAATCGTCCCAAACTTTATTCGCCTGGCTTCTAGGAACGTGACCAATAGTCTTCCAATCTTCCTGCAGTTTTTTGAAAAGCGGGACTACAATATCCCAATCCTCAGAATTCATATTATCCTGAGCGGTCTTTATCAAACTTAATTTTGCTTCAAGATTATGAATCTGTGAACCTTTAAGATTTTTGTAGAAGTCATTTTTTGCTGTATTGAAATCTCTTAAAACCTGTTTGAAATCTGTCCAGTTCTGATTAGACAATTTCTTAGGAACTGGACCTAATTTCAAAAATTCGGATCGTAATTCTTCAACTCTTTTAATTGCTTGTTGCCAAAAGGAATGATTGATGTTCTGAGGTGCAGAAAGCGTTTTCAACTCCTCAATCACCTTATTTTTTTTCTCAAGATTTTCCTGTTGTTCAGATTCCAAAACGGCAATCAATTCGGATTTCCTTTCGTGAATTTTGTTAGAAATCTCTTTGAACTCTTCCCAAGTTTTTTCACGGAATTCCTCTGCAACTGGTTCAGATTCTTCTTTCCAAAGTTTGTGCAGGTACTGTAACTCATTCAAAGCTTTCTGAACCACATTTTCATCCAGCAATTCCTTAGCTCTGGAAATTATATGTTGTCTTTTCTCAAGATTATGAGCAAATTCCTGTTCCAGATATTCTTTGTTCAAGTCCAACATCTCGTTAAACATTTTCAAGTGATGAAAATAGTTATTATTCAGATTCTTGAATTCTGATTTTGCCACTTGACCAGCGTTACCCCAAGCTTCCTTCACTTCTCTTATCGCTTTGAAAAGATTGGTTCCAGGTTCAGAATTGGTATAAAGATTTTTTAGTTTTTCTATGATGGAAAGCCTTTCTTCAAGATTTTTCTGATGTTCCGCTTCTTGCGATTTATGGAAATCATCTTGTTTTTCTTTAAAAACACCAACAAGGGAAGACAGTTTTGAAGATTCTGGATGATGATTATCAAAATGTTCTTCAAGGTTGCCATCAGCCAAATAATGTTGCTTTTTCTCTTCTAGTTCATCGGCAATTTTGTGGTTTGCTTGTTCTCTCAAAGCACTGAATTGTTTAGAAAAATGATGCGAATCCTCTTTGTTCACAATAGCTTCCATTTCTGTCAAAGCTTCTCTCAAAGAAAGATGAGAAAAAGTTTCTTCTGATGTTTTTACTTCCTGAGATGTTTCATTTTCTTCCTTAACTTGTGGATTGGCTTCTGCTGCTAACTCTTCTATCGATTGATTTTCAGTAACATTAGATTCAGAATTTAGATTTTCATTTTCAGGATTTTCGTTTTCAATACTCATAACAAAGCAAATTAATTGACAATAACAACTTTTAAATGCACTAAATTAACTGTTTTTTCCAGCAAACACCAAATGTTAATTCTAATTTTCTAAAAAAAACATTAAATATTCACTATCATTTCTCATCAAATTTTTAAAAATCACGAATTACTTGACAAAGGCTTTCTGATGTCGTATCTTTGCAGCTCGCTAAAAAATAATATCAGGCCTTGGCCTGTCCTAAAATAAAATCCGTAAATTTTATGAAAACATCTGATTTCAATTTTGATTTGCCTGAAGAATTATTGGCAGAACACCCCACAGAAAACCGTGACGAAGCAAGACTAATGGTTCTTGACAGAAAAACGGAAACTATCGAGCATCGCCTTTTCAAAGATGTCATTGAGTATTTTGACGAGAAAGATCTTTTTATCTTCAATAATACCAAAGTTTTCCCTGCAAGATTGTTTGGAAACAAGGAAAAAACAGGTGCTAAAATTGAAGTTTTCTTATTGAGAGAACTAGATGCTGAAACTCGTGTTTGGGACGTTCTGGTTGATCCGGCAAGAAAAATCAGAATCGGTAACAAATTATTCTTCACAGAAGACGAATCCTTGGTTGCTGAAGTTATCGATAACACGACATCCAGAGGAAGAACATTGAGATTTTTGTTCGATGGATCTTACGAAGAATTCCGTGCAAAATTGACAGAACTTGGAGAAACTCCACTTCCGAAATACATCAAAAGAGATGTTGAGCCAGAAGATGCAGAGAGATACCAAACGATCTATGCTAAGGTAGAAGGTGCGGTCGCAGCGCCAACTGCAGGTCTTCACTTCTCCAAACATTTGATGAAGAGATTAGAAATCAAAGGAATTGACTTTGCAGAAATCACGCTTCACGTTGGATTGGGAACTTTCAACCCAATAGAAGTTGAAGATTTGTCTAAACACAAAATGGAATCTGAGGAAGCGATTATCGATGAGAAAAATGCAGAAATCATCAATAGAGCTGTGCAGGAAGGACGCAGAGTCTGCGCGGTTGGAACAACAACAATGAGAGCTTTGGAAACTTCGGTTTCTTCTAACAAAAAGATTTCGGCGTACAGAGGTTGGACCAACAAATTCATTTATCCGCCACACGAATTTGGAGTTGCCAATGCAATGATTACCAATTTCCACACGCCAAAATCAACTTTGATAATGATGATTGCTGCTTTCGCAAACAAAGATTTTGTGATGAGAGCTTACGAAGAAGCTATCAAAGAAAAATATAAATTCTATTCTTACGGAGACGCAATGTTGATTCTCTAGAAAGTATTAAATTAATATAAAAAGACAAACAGCTGGAAAATTATCCAGCTGTTTTTTTATTTGTTCTCAGATTTCAACAACATCAAATCTTTTACTTTTAATCTATTTTCAAGATAACGTTTCAGCTTTTCTTCATCGATTTTCTTGGTAGATTTATAAATAAGGTAAGTTTTCAGCACAACCGAATCTTTGCTGACAAAATCCTGCATCTTGCCTACGGAAATATTTTCCATTTCTGGAAAAAGAATTCGAACTTCAGAAATTAGTTCAGGATTATCAACCTTATATTCGTTTAGTGCATTTTGCAATTCATTGATTTTTAAATCTTTTTCAGACACATCGCTATTCTTCAAACTGATTTCCCGCAAAATCTCTGACTTGATGTCCGAAGCATCTTGTTTGATAATTAACTTTGTATTAAAGATTCCAAAATTCTTCAGTTCAGAACTTAGATTTTTGATAGTTAGACTATCGAATTTACTTGATAAAAAAGCCAATTCCACAGTTTTTGGATTACTATTGTAGTTTAGTTTTTTATAAATCATAATATAACCTTTATCCGTAAATGAATTTGAGATAAAGCGCTCTACATTTTGCGAAAATTTCTTCTGGTTCAGAAGGTTATAAGCCAAATAAAAACTTGGGACAACCATTATCAGAATCAAAAAAGTAATCCCGTAACGGATTCTTCTCTCATAGATTTTGTTGGCCCATTTTACAGGCTGATATTTTAAAAGTTTGATGATCAGGAATGTTGACAGACAAATAAAGAAACAGTTTATCGCGTATAAGTAAAACGCACCGGCGAAAAAAGTAAAATTAAATGTTGCCAAGCCAAAGCCTGCGGTGCAGAGCGGCGGCATCAAAGCGGTCGCAATGGCAACTCCCGGAATGGGATTTCCTTTTTCTACTCTGGTTATAGAAATCGCGCCGACAATACCACCAAAAAACGCAATCAGAACGTCATAAATATTGGGAGCTGTTCTTGCCAAAAGTTCGGACTGTACTTCTTTGAAAGGGCTGATATAAAAGTAAATTGCAGAAACCGATAAACTAACTACCGTTGCAATCAGCAGATTTTTCCCCGATTTTTTGAGCAATTCAAAATCGTAGGTAGCCAGCGCAAAGCCAGCGCCCACAATTGGCCCCATCAAAGGAGAAATAAGCATCGCACCAATAATGACAGCGGTAGAGTTCACGTTCAGACCAACGGAAGCGATAAAAATTGCGCAAGCCAGAATCCACAAAGAAGCACCCTTGAAAGAAATATTGGCCATCACGTTTTCCAAAACTTTCTTTGGCTCCTCTTCGCCAAGATGCAAATTAAAAATATCTGTTATCTTCATCCTAAAATTTTGCTGAAAATAAGGAAAAGTTCATTAAAAACTAAATAAAACGGCAATAACTTGATTCTATAATTTTTTGTAATTTCATCCAATGAAAGCACTTTCCTTTTTTACATTGTTATCAATCACATTATCTTGTTCACAAACGCAGGAGAATTTTTCCATCATTTCTTCTCTACCAAAGAAAATAAAAGAAGCTTCTGCATGCGAAATTTCCAAAGCATCGCCGTTGATTTGGACGATTGAAGATAATCACAATCATAATATTTTGTTTGGTTTTAATGAAAAAGGCGAGCTGATCAAAACCATCAAAATCACGAATGTTGAAAATAACGACTGGGAAGATTTGACCTCCGATGATGATGGCAATATTTACATTGGTGATTTTGGAAATAATGACAATGAAAGACAGAACTTAGCCATTTATAAAATAAAAGCGTCGGATTTGAGTAAAGACGAAGCCCAGGCTGAGTCCATTGTTCAGTTTTACTATCCCGAGCAAACGGAATTTCCGCCAAAGAAAAAAGACCGGATTTTTGATGTCGAATCATTCTTTATCCTTAACAGCAAATTTTATCTTTTCACGAAAAACAGAAGTTCAAAATTTGACGGAACCACGGTTTTATATGAGGTTAATAATGATTCTTCTCAGAAATTACCTGCTAAGAAAATCGGAAGTTTTGTGACTTGCGAGCAGTTCAATCATTGTGCTGTTACGAGTGCAGACATCAGCCCAAATAAAGACAAAGTTGCAATTTTAAGCTCTGACAAAGTCTGGATTTTCACCAATTGGAAAAGCAATAATTTTTTCTCCGGAAATGTTGAAAAAATCGAACTGAATCACCATACTCAAAAGGAAGGTCTTTGTTTCAAAGATGAAAATACAATTCTGATGACCGATGAAGGCGATAAAAAAATCACGGGGAATCTTTATCAGCTGAAGTTGAAATAAAGTAGCCATTTATAAAGAAACCCTTCAAAATGTGGAACTCTGAAGGGGTCTTATGCTTAAGGTCTCTAAAATTTAAAATGTTCCTCCAATCCCAACAACCAATCTTCCGCCATCAGAAGATGTAAAATAAGAAACATTTGCAGAAATCGCATTGACGGCATTCAGCCAAAAACCACCACCATACGAGTTGTGCCATTGGTTTGATTTTTCATGCGGAACCCAAACCCTTCCAAGGTCAAATCCACCGAAGAACCCATAACTCAAAGGCAAAATTGTATTCTTAATTTTACCGATTTCATATCGCAAATCTGAAGTTTGATAGAAAGAATTCTTCCCATAAAAACGATTGAAACGGAAACCACGCAAATCTGTATTGCCGCCCAAAGTGGACATTTGGTAAAACTCATAATCGTTGCCTAGAAGCCATTTTGCTTTGGCATAAGAAGACCAGACAAGTTTCTGATTTGGCGTCAAATGATGCAAAAATCCAAGTCCTGTTTCCACTGAAGTAAACTGCCTGTCGGTTTCCTGAAGATTAATATTATAAACCGTTCTGATGTCGAATTTCATACCTTTTTTCGGGTTGGCAACATTATCAAAGTTGGTATAAACAAAAGAAAATTCGGCACCGCCAAATTGCTTCGATCGGAAAACATCATCATTCACAACTCCGGGAATCGAAACAAAACGGTTCGCAGTCCTATCGATTTTCAAAATTTCATATTTTAGTTTGGCGGAGAAAGTCGATGCGTTTTTGTTCCAATTGATAGAGGGTGAAAACAGAAATTCTCTGGCTCGAACATTGTTAAATCGTTCTCCAAATTCACTGTTCGGGTTAATGGTCTCGTTCCCGATTCCGTAGAAATTCCTGATGTAATGCGAGCTCGTCACTCTTGTATCCAAACCATAAAACCAATGGTTTTTCAATAAAGGAAACAAACCTTGATAAGCCAATTCATATCCTGTTGTTCCGGTAAAATAATTCGCTTTAAAATGATGCTTCTGAGAATAAGGATTTTTAATGAAATCATTGACCGTGTAATCTGCGTTGAAACCCACTGCCAAAGCATCATCCGGATTGAAATTAAAATCCATATACGTCGTAAAAATATTGTATTTCGGATTGCTGTAATTGTATTGGTTGATGTCATAATCGTCGGTCAATTTCAGCGTTGCGTTTCCTCTATTTTCAAAGTTGTTTGGTTTGCTTTTGTAATCGTAAATCGTGATTTTTTTGGAATTTGAGACCGTGTATTTATCATTATCCAAACCACCTAAAAGTTTGATTTTGATGCTGGATTTTGATTTACCTTCAACTATGAATTCGTCTTCATCATCCAAACCATAAAGCAAGATTTCTTTCGTCATCAGACCAGAGTAAAGCTTTGAAGACTGCACTTCTTCGCCGGATTTTTTCAATCTTATGATTTTGATTTCGGTTTCGTTATTGGGTAATCTGGTGACTACAAATCTGTCTTTTTTGCCGGTTCCGGTCAGAATCACTTTTTCCTGAAGAAATTTAAAGTACGACGAAGCATACTTTGGAAGATCGCTTTTTCTCGTCAGTAATTTTTGGATTAAATCTTCTGAAACTTGATCCTGAACTTCATTTGGCAAATTTTTAAAAGCTTCCCGAATATCATTTTCATTCAGATTTTTTTGGATACTTTCTGCTACCTCGATCCAATCTTTCCCCATTGAATTCTTTGCAAAAACTAAATCCAAAGGATAAGGTTCGCGGTTAAACCATTTCAAATTTTTTATATGATGATCAAAAGTCTGCATATGCTTCAGTTCAGGAAATTCCATCAAAATTCCAGTAATAAAACCATCATATTTGGCAAATGCCTGGTCTCGGTCTTTAGGAATCGGACTGTAGATAACATTGCCATTTTCCTTTCTCGATTCGAATTTCCACTGGTCATGATGTCTGTCCCAATCGCCAATCAACATATCGAACAAACGTGTTTTTATCCAGGCTTTTTCGTCCATTTTATACTTTTCATCTTTGGCAAGATTAAAGATTACCTCATCAGTTCCGATAACTTTATTCGGGTTTTCCTCAGTTTCCATCGGACGGTCTTCCAGATAATACAGTTCGTCACCAAAATTATCATTAAAGTTTGCTAAACCGGGCTGTTTTGGAATGTAAAAAAGTTCTGGAGTTGTATGACGAATTCCCAATTTATCTGCCATTTCTCCAATTACTAAAGGTGTGTACGGATGAGAAGTTGTATAGAAATCGAGCAAAAATTGGTCGGCATAACTTCCGGAGAAATCATCAATCACGTATTGATTTTTGAATGCCACAGATTGTAAAAACCGAACGCCACTTTTCTTCAAAGCGCGAATCACATACTCGTTTCCGGATTTGGTTTCCAGACGAAGCGATTTTGTTTGATGCCCGCCTCCTGCTCTATCAGCTTTTACACCACCCAATAATGTATCTAAGTCTAGATTTTTGACATTGATTTTCTTTAAATAATATTCTCGGTAATGCTTTCCCCACAAAAAATTGTAGAACTTGCTTTTTTTCGTCATTGCAGAATCATAAATCGAAGCTTCTTTATATTTAGGAAACTGACCGGGATAATCTCTCGCAATTTTATGTTCGTTTTCCAAGACCGTTTTTCGGAATAACAGTTCCGATTTTTTTGGATTAAGGTTATAAAAACTGACTTCCGCATTTCCAGAATCTGAGATTTTCAATTCTGCATAACCATTCTTACCGAATGAGAAATCATTCGCTCCAACTGCTTTTGCAGATTCGGTTTTAGACCCTGCTCCGCTGACGATTTGTTTGATATCACCTTGCTCGATGTACTGTAAATTATGATCGTGACCGGAAACGATGATTACATTTTTCCGACCGCTAATCAAAGTTTTAAGTCGGTCTGCTAAGTTTTTATACTTTTGATTGCTGATATCCTGATGCGTAATACCGCCGGTTGCTCTTGTCAAATTGATGATTGAACCTAGAATTGGCAACGGAAATTTATTTTCCAATGGAAAAATCTGCTTTTTCCAAGAGTAATGACCGCCGTGTGAACCATTTGTCAGTAGAGGATGATGTGTTGCGACAACGATGGTTTTATTTTGATTTTTATTGAGTTGTGCTTCGAATTCTGTGTAGAAATCTTCTCGAGTCTTCAGGTCGCATTTTTCGTTAATTCCCGGATTTTTACTCCAATCTGCCATCACCCATTCGGTATCAACTAAAATCAAAGTCAGTTTTTTGTTGATTTTTCTGGTTTCGATGGGACAGCCATTTTTTGGTGCGAAAGCAGATTTGTCACTCAGTTTTTCCGTGACGTACTCTTCTTCCCGTTTCAGACCTTTGATGCCGTTATTATACCAATCGTGATTGCCGGGAATGAAAATCGTTTTTCCTCTGAACTCTTGAGATAATGAAATCTGATTATCCATTTTTTTCTCTGCCAAGACGCGATGTTCGTCTTCTTTTTTTGGCATTCCAACAGGATAAATATTATCACCAAGAAACATCAGCGTGCTGTTTTCTGAAGCTTTTGATAATGAATCCTTCAGAATATTCATATTGTGGAACGCTTCGTCTTGGTCAAGATTTCCTGCGTCGCCGACTAGGTAGAACGTGTGGATGATGCTGTCTTTTATCGTCGGATTCTTCGCAAAATCTTTGGCATTTTTCCCGTAATCTGCGTTTTGAACAGCGCAGGAAATTGTTGTGACTGAGATTAATGTTAAAAGATAAAGCTGATATATTTTTTTCATAGTTTTCTGATTGATGTTTTAAAACCAGATCTCTAATTATTGACCAATGCTGAATTGATGTAGAATCTGCAACCCGACCTGAATGGAGCTCATTTTTTGTAGCTGGAAAAGCCTGGCAAAAAATAGCGGGAATGGAGGGCGGAAAAGTTGCCATTATTTAAATTCTTACACTGATAAATTCAAAAAAATAGAGGGTTATGGATTAAAATTCTAAAATTACTGAAACTCTAACAATATTTAACAAAATTAAAATTAATAAGCTATCAATACTTTCTTAAATTTGTTTCAAATTGTTTTTATGGATATTTTGAAAATCTCGGAAGATTATGTTAAAAATTTATTCAAAGATAGATTATCTTCTGATTACACTTACCATAATCTGGAACATACGATTCAGGTTGTTGATAAGATAAAGATCCTTGCAAAAGAAGAAAATATTGGCGCAGAAGACACAGAAAATCTTGTTCTGGCAGGTTGGTTTCACGACTTGGGATATATTTCTGATTGCGACAATCACGAGGAGGAAAGCCGTAAAGCGATTCAGGACTTTTTGAGACAAAATCAATTCAGCGAAGAGAGAATCCAGAAAATTGGTGAGTTGATTCTGGCAACCGATAAGTTCTACAAACCAAAAAATCAGTTGGAAGAAATCATCAAGGATGCAGATTTGTATCATTTGGCTTCAGACGATTATTTCAGGATTTGTGAAAATCTGAGACAGGAAATCAAGGAGGTTCATCATCAGAAATTCAGCAAGAAAAAATGGGCAGAACTGAATGTCACTTTCTTCTCCAAACACCAATTCTATACGAACTATGCCAGAGAAAACTGGCAGACGCAAAAGGAGAAAAACGCCGAAAAAATCATTGAAAACATCAAATTTCTGAAAGATGACAAATCCGAAAAAAAATCTGAAAACAGGGACAAAATCCTCCTTAATAAAAAGAAACTTGAAAAGCTGGATTCGCCGGAAAGAGGTATTGAAACAATGTTCAGAATCACGCTGAATAACCATACCAAACTGAGTCAAATCGCTGATAGCAAAGCGAATATCTTACTTTCTGTAAATGCGATTATTATTTCTGTTGCGCTTTCTACTTTGATTCCGAAACTGGATTCACCGAGTAATTCGCATTTGATCATTCCGACTTTTGTGATGGTGATGTTCAGTGTGGCTTGTATTATTTTGGCGATAATGTCTACCCGACCAAAAGTGTCCAGCGGAACGTTTACCAGAAAGGAAATCGAGGAGAAAAAAGTGAATCTTTTATTCTTCGGAAATTTCTACAAAATGCCGATGGAAGAATATCTTTGGGCGATGAAGGAAATGATGACTGACCGACAATATCTGTATGATACGATGATAAAAGACCTTTATTATCTCGGAATTGTGCTAAATAGAAAATATAAATTATTAAGGCTGACTTACACGGTTTTTACAATTGGGATTATTGCGTCGGTTGTATTTTTTGTGGTGGCTTTTCGGAATGCGACGGTTTAGATATTCTGAAGATGAAAAATATTCTATTTTTTTTCGGAATTTTATTTTTAAATTTTTCCTGTTCAAAAAAAATCGATTCTAATAAATTCTCTTCAGAAACTGATTCAAGCAAAATTTTTTTAGAAAATCAAGACCGAGAATACGCAATTTCTAAACTTCAAAAAGCACTTAGAATTAGTAAGACGGTTCTAGAATCAGAAATTGATTATACCGAAAAACCAATTCCTGATTCTAAATCTGCTGTAGAGATTGCCGAAAAAATTCTCTTCGAGGTTTATGGTAGAGACAACATAAAAGAACAAAGACCTTACAATCTCGTACTTCACAATGGTTATTGGATTTTAAATGGGACAAGACCAAAACCGATAATTGGTGGTTCGTTTTTAATAATAATGAATGCTAAAAACGGAAAAATCATAGAATTAATTCACGAGGAGTAATTTAAATTACTTCCACAAACTCATAATCGACATCTTCCGCCTCATAATTCACTTCAACCCGTAAAGCCCGCAAACCGTTAATCCCTTGCAAATCTTCAACTTCCAATTCTTCAATGGTTGAAAGTATATTGTGGTCTTGAAGGATTTTGATTAATTTCAAATACTCTTCACGTTCTTTATCCTGAGAATAGATAATGCTGATTTTTCCCGCTTGTGTGATGCGTTCGGTCGAGTTTTTGACCAACGATTTATCAATGCGTTTTTTAATCATTTCGTAACGCGCATTGTAGCTTCCATCGACGTCAAAACGTTTTTCATCCATCCTGAATCTGATGCTGATTGGCGTGCTGTAAACCAAAATCAAAGATGAAACATCCAAAGAATAATCCAGCGTTTCTTTGTATTTTCTGTACTGCAACTCACTTTCACAAACCACACGCAATTGCCACAATCTGAGATTTTTAAGGAAGATTGGGTCGTAAGTCAAATCTGGTTCAATAGACGAACCAATGTACATATTATGCTCTAAGCCATCGGTTTTGAAACGCTCGTAATAGAACGGAAATCTGTGCTGCTGCTCTTCCTGACGCTTGTCCAGAATATCTGCCAAAAACTTATTGATGGAAGACAAACTATCATCAAATTTCTTTCTGAAGTTGTAAACCAAATCGGTTTTCGAATCCAATTGTTTGTGATAATCGGTTACAATTTGGTTATAAATAACATTCTGAAGCTTAATAGATTCCAGCAACGGATGAACTTCTTGATGAATAAAATGCTGAACCTGACTTTCTGTATCCGCACGTAAATCATTGCTCATAAGTTTCTGGAAATGGATTAATTTCTCATTGATTCCAGTCAAATCATTATCCGCAATCAAATTCTTGAAAACATCGGAAATCAACATCAGATTGATTTCCAAATCTTTTTTGATTGCCAAATTTCTGGAAATTGAAGAATTTCTGATGTCGGTCTGTCCAAAAAGTGGTGTCAGATTCTCAAACGTGATTTTTCGGTATGGAAGATCAAAGTCTTCTCTATAAAAACCGATGTGACGCTCCGCTTCTTCCCGGAATTTCCAGTAAACACTTGGATGTATCGAGGTATATTCCCGCTGAATAATCGCTTGAACCCTCGTCTCGATGCCATCATAAAGTCTGTCCATCGTATCTTCCAGATATGGCATCACGATTTCCATTTTGTTGGCATTGATGCTGTTCAGCATTTTCTTTTTAGAAACCAGCTCAATGATTCCGAGGATTTTTTTGTTCTTGATGATGGGTGCAAAAATCGCACTTTTGATGCCGATATTATACAGATGTTTCGCCATCTGGCTGTCTGGATAGTCTCTGTAGGTTCGCTCTATATCGGAAATACTGAAAAACTTTCTGGATTCCACCAACGAGTTAAAATTCTTCTCACACAGCAATTCGTTCTTGCAATCCTGTGAGTTTCCGAGGAGGATAAAACTGTCTATCACGCCATTGATAGGACTTCGGACAAATTTGTTTTCATCGTGATTAATCGAAGTAAATCCAACTTCCAAATCAGAAACCTGAAAAATAGAACGGAAAACTTTGTTAAGTTCCGGCTTCAGGTTTTTATCATCCTCAAGATTTATCAATTTGGTTTTAAGATTGGAAACTGCAATTTCTGTGGTGGCGTCAAAGAAATTAACGACAGCAAAACCTTTCAGTTCCCAGCTTTTTGGCGGGAATTTTTCTTTCCACAATTCATAATCTTCAAAATTATCCAGTAATTCAGAAATCTCTTCTTCGGTCAATCTTTTGAAATCTTCCAATGGATTGATATCCATAAAATCAGCGTTGGTCAGGAATCTGTAATGCTTTATAACGCCATCTTCATTCGGGATATCAAAAATAAATGGCATCGAAACGTTAAGCGGAACGTTGTAGAAATCATTGAGTATAATGCAGCAGCTCATCACATAAAAACGATGAGGGTCCATATCTTTGATAATCATATCAAAATTGTCTCCTGCCTTTTTAATGATGGTCTCGAACCGTTTCGTAGGATTAAAAAAGAAATTATAAAAAGGAAAACTGATGGCTTTGATTTCATTTTCCGTCAGCATCGGCGGAAAGAGGTCACGGAGAAGTTCCTTCATCAAGGCTTCATTCTTCTCAAAAAAATCAAGATTGCTAATGCCATTCACAAGTTCCGGAAACTCTTTTGTTTTTTCTAAAATTCTTTGATGAGACAATGCATATTCCGGGTTTTCGGAGGCTTCTGCTTCCATTTTCTGGATGAGCTTTTCGAAAGAAAAATTCAATATAAATGGGCTATCGTAAAAGGCTTGGAACTTCATGGGATAAAAATCAATGCAAATGTAAGAATTAGGACTATATTAATAAAGTCGATACATCATTCGCAATACTTTATTTTGAAGATAAAAACAAATCAGCCTCCTATGTAACATACTAGCAATGAAATAAATAACTTAAAATAAAAATCTATCAAGTGGTAGCATTTTGAGATTATCACATTTATCTATTGCTACATTGTATTATTTTTAAATTATTATATTACCCGTATCTTTGCAAAAATTTTGCTAAAACATTGAAAGATATCCGCACCTTTTCCCTCGACCAGTTAAAAGACCATTTCAGCACCATTGGTGAAAAACCTTTTCGTGCCAAACAGGTTTACGATTGGCTTTGGAGCAAAAACCTACACTCTTTTGATGAGATGACCAATCTCTCTAAAAGTTTGAGAGAAAGTTTGATGCGAGATTTTTTCATCAACCCGATTGCGGTAGATTTACTCCAGAAATCGGCGGACGGAACTATAAAAAACGGTGTTAAGTTACACGATGGATTAATGGTAGAATCGGTTTTGATTCCGACAGAAACCCGTTCTACAGCTTGCGTTTCTTCGCAAGTTGGATGTTCACTAAACTGCGAATTTTGTGCAACCGCCAAACTGAAGAGAATGCGAAATCTGGAAGTGGCCGAAATCGTAGACCAAGTTGCGCTGATAGACCGACAAAGCAAAGAATATTTTGACAGACCACTCACAAACATTGTGTTTATGGGAATGGGCGAACCGATGATGAACTACAAAAACGTGGTGGAAGCGATTCATAAAATTACGAAACCGGAAGGTTTGGGAATGTCGCCAAGAAGAATCACAGTTTCTACATCCGGAATTCCGAAGATGATAAAAATGCTGGCGGACGAAGAAATCAAAGTGAAATTGGCGCTTTCTCTCCACTCTGCCATCGAGCATAAACGAAATGAGATCATGCCTTTTTCTGAGAAATTTCCTTTGACTGATATTATGGACTCACTTCAATATTGGTATCAGAAAACAGGCTCTCCAATAACTTTTGAATATTGTGTCTGGAAAGGCATCAATGATGGCGACGAGGATATCAAAGCTCTAATCAAATATTGCAGACAAGTTCCAAGCAAAGTAAACCTTATCCAATACAATCCGATTGGCGAAGGAAAATTTGACCACAGAAGCATTGAGGCGGAGCAAAAATATGTTCGTGAACTGGAGAAAGCCGGTATCACCATTGTCATCAGAAAAAGCCGAGGTGGCGATATCGATGCAGCGTGTGGACAGCTGGCGAATAAAACGGCTGAATAGCAAATTGTTAACTTAACAATTACGAAATATTCAAATAGAAATTAGATTGTATATTTGGTAATCAGAAAGTTATAGTAATCTTTTCTAATTCTTAATAACCTGACAAATTAATAAAATGGAATTCATTTTTGGTGAAAATGCATTAGAAAGTGTTTACGTTTGGGCGATTCCGCTTCACGCTGTTGTGATCTTGTCAGAGATGATTTACAGCCACGTTATGGAAGCACAACTTTACAGCAGAAAAGACCTGGCAACCAATATTTATCTTGCGTTGATGAACTTCGGATTAGATCTGGTGATGAAGGTTTTTGCAATGGCGGTGATGTTTTTCTTTTATAAATTAAGAATTTTCGATTTCAATATTTCAACCTGGTATTATTGGGTTTTATGTTTTCTGGCAACAGATTTGGCGTATTATTTCCATCATCTGGTAGACCACCGCTCCAGAGTTTTTTGGGCCGTTCACGTTACCCACCATAACTCCGAATATTTTAATCTAACGACAGGATTCAGAAGTCCGGTTTTCCAGCCACTTTACAGATATATGTTCTTTTCGCCATTGGCATTTTTGGGGTTCAATCCTTGGTCAATAATGGTTTGTTATGCGGTTGGTCAGGTCTATGGAACTTGGGTACATACACAGACCATCAAGAAAATGGGATTTCTGGAATATATTTTGGTAACGCCTTCGCATCACAGGGTTCATCACGGTTGTAATATCAAATATCTGGACAGAAATATGGGAATGGTCTTCATTTTTTGGGATAAATTATTTGGTACCTTTGAACCGGAAGACCCAAAAGTTCCTGTGAAATTTGGAATCTATCCAAAAATGCCGGATGACGGACCAATGACCACCCTACTCTATGAATGGCGAAAAATCTGGAAAGACCTGAAACAGCCAAATCTAACCATCAGCGATAGATTTAATTATCTTTTTAATTCTCCCGGTTGGCGACACGATGGAACCGGAAAAACCGTAAAGCAATACCAAAAAGAATATTGGGCAAAGAAAAAGAATAAAGCGGGACGCAGTAATAATGAATAATAACAAATTTATTTGGATAAAAACTGGTTACGAAATGTTGGCGTTGCAAGGCGAAAATGCCTTAAAAATAGAAACGCTTGCCAAAAAAATCGGGATCAGCAAGTCTTCTTTTTATCATTATTTTGCGGATATGCAACTCTTTGTAGAAGCGCTTTTGAATTATCATCTGGAGCAATCTAAAGTGATTGCCGAGAAAGAAAAACGGGCTCAAACCATACAACCGGAATTGATTGAAATTTTGGTGGCGCATAAAATCGATTTACTGTTTAACCGCCAACTTCGGTTTAATCAGCAGAAAAAAGAATTTCGGGAAACGCTGGAAAAATCGAACCAAATTATTGGAAATGAGTTTGTACGAATCTGGGCAACCGATTTGCAACTGAAACTTTCTGTAAAGCAATTGGAAAGTATTTTTGAACTGGCTTTGGAAAATTTTTTCCTTCAAATCAACCCCGAAAATATGACGTTTGAGTGGATTTCGGATTATCTTGAAAATCTGAAAAGAATTGCTAAAAATTTTGAGTGATGCTTTTTTAAAAACAAGTTGTTTTTTATCTGAATTTTAAATGCTGCTGCTGTTGCGCCCCGACCTGAACGGAGCTCTTTTTGTAAATTTTGGGATGGCGAAAGCTTTGGAAAATTTACAAAAAAGCGGGAGTGGAGGGCGGAAACGTGCGCCATAAAAAATAAATAAAAACACACATTCGATGAAATCAAATCGGCGCCAAAAAAAATAAAAACACACATTCGCTGAAATCTAATTGGTGCCAAAAAAATAAATTTTTCATTTTGTACGCAAGCGTCTACAATCTGAACCTTGGTCGTATTAATTTTGCAAAAAAATTGGAATATGACGCAAAAATTTCACAAGTTTTACCTGAAAATTACGGCGATTGTAGTAGGTTCTTTTGGACCGATTTTCTTTCTGGGAACGATGTTGCCGACTTCGGAACCGGCAAGATGGTCATTGGATTTACTCAGCCTTCCGTTGGACGGATTGCAAAATTACGAGGCACTAACGACCCGATTTTTGAGTGCTTTAACGGGCGGATTTTTGTTTGGTTGGGGTGTTTGCATCTGGTTTTTGCAAAAATGGGTGTACGATAAAGCGCCAAATGAAGTGAGAAAAGCGGTTTTGGCGGGACTTTTGGCGTGGTTTTTCTTGGACAGCGCAGGTTCTGTAGCATCGGGAAATACGAGTAATGCGTTTATTAATATTTTGGTGTTGCTGATTGCGGTGGGTCCGCTTTGGAAAGCTGCGAAAAGTTAAATTTCCTTTATTAATTCTGATTTTTTCTGAAAATGGTTTGGAAAAATAGGCTGCGGAAAAATTAACGTAATAAAAAAATAAAAAAAATGAACAATTGTAATTTTCTCAAAATTCTTTTATCGATATTGACATTGGTGGTTTTGGTGTACACGATTTTGGTTTTCCAAAAAGAAGGAGCTGACTTGTTTTCGGTGTTTTTCAGCAATGTAAAATCCATTAATTGGAGCGGACAATTCAATCTCGATTTTATGAGTTATCTCACGCTTTCCGGACTTTGGGTGATGTGGCGCAATCAATTTTCCGGAAAATCTATTGTCATAGGATTGGTAGCGATGATTTTAGGAATTATTTTCTTTGCGCCCTACGTTTTGGTATTGCTGGTGCAAGAAAAAGGCGATTTGCAAAAAGTTTTGGTCGGCAACCGCTAAACTTTGCTTTCGGGATTGTTTTTTACTTAATTTTGCCCGTAAGATGAATCCCGAAACCGACCAATTGTACCAGTTTTTCATTACCGAATTTCCTTTTAACAAAGAAGGTTTGGAACTTTTTGTGAATTCTTTTGAAACCAAAATATACAAGAAAAACCAGCCGATTTTGCAGTTTGGCGAAACCGAAAAGGAACTTCGCTTTTTGGACAACGGAATTATTCGGGAATTTTATGCCAACAACGGAAAGGAGAAAAATATTGATTTTTTTCTTGCCAACGAATTTGCAACCGATTTCTATTCTTTTGTTTCCGAAAAACCGACACACAAAAATCAGGAATGTGTGACTGATGTGCAGATCAGAACCTTATCCAAAGAAAAATTTCTTCATTTTTTAAAGGAATACAGCTGCGGAAAATTGTTTGTGGACGAAATTTTTCAGCGAATTATCGAGAAAAAAGAGCAAGATGAATTCGGACAGTTCATTAATACCGCCGAAGAAAATTACAAAATTCTTTTGCAACACCAACCAAATTGGCTGCAACAGATTCCGCAGTATCACATTGCTTCGTATCTGGGAATTACACCCGAAACGCTGAGCAGAATTCGGAGACGGATTTTTTAAAACTTCCAATGAAGTTTTCTGTATGCTTTTGGCGATAAAGAAGTGAGTTCTTTGAAAACTCTATTGAAATACGCCTGATTTTCAAAACCAATATTGGTATATATTTCTTTGATGCTTTGGTCGGTTTCTGTTAGCAGTTTTATCGCTTTTCTTATTCTTAATTTATTGATATAATCAGAATAGCAACTTCCTGTTTGGGCTTTAAAAAATTTAGCAAAACCACTTTTGGTAAGATTTACCAAAGCCGCAACCTCTTCTATTTTACAAGAATTTTGATAGTGATGTTCCAAATAATCAAGTACAAAATGAATACGCTGTTGTTTTTTAGAATAGTCTATTTCATAAGCTTCAGTGAGTATTTTGTTGCTCTTTTGTTGAGACAAAAGCAACAGCAATTCATAAAATCGGATAATTTGTAATGCTCCCTTCAGTTTTTCCAGTTCCTGCATTTTTTTCAGAATCTTTTCATTGGTATTGATTTTTAAACCAAATGCAGATAAATTCAACCATTCTTTAAGCTCAGAAAACTCAGAAAGTCCTTTAATAGGTTGAAGTATTGTTTCAGAAAACTGAATGACCAAAGCTTTGACAGTTGTATTTTCTAATGGTTCACTCTTCCAAGTGTGAGGAATTTTTGAGCCAACAGCAACCAAATCTTGTGCATGAAAATCCTCTGAATGATTTCCTATAAACCTTTTCCCTTGTCCTTCTATTATTAGTGTAATCTCGTATTCTGGATGATAATGCCAATTAAATTCAAAATATTCTTTAGAAAAAGAAAAAACAGTAAGTGTATGTTCTTTAGAAATGTTTTCAAATGAAGGAATCATTAATGTTATTTTTTCATAATTTTCAAATATATTAAAAAAAGAAAATATAGTATTTATATTTTGTCGCGAAGTATTGCTTTTTTTGGAAAACGATGTTTAGTTTTACTTCAAATAAAACACAATGCGCATCATTTTCATTTTGATTGTTTTTTCATTTCAAATTCTATTCGCTCAAAACTCAAAGTTTGTAAATGTATTTATCGGAACAGACGGAACTGGACATACTTTCCCAGGACCATCAATGCCTTTTGGAATGGTTCAACCCGGGCCTGATAACCGAGATCACGGTTGGGATTATACGAGTGGTTATCAATATAAAGACACTATTATTTTAGGATTTTCTCAAACTCGTTTTAGTGGAACAGGAATTAACGAAATGGGCGATGTTTTGCTGTTGCCAATAAATCCGAAAAAAGAAAAATTAAAAAATTTTTATTACAAAAATTCTGAAATCGGGAAAGTTGGATATTATTCCGTTGTAAAGAAAGACGAGGTAAAAACGGAGCTTACGTGTTTAGAAAGAGTGGCATTTCATCAATACACTTTCCCAGAAAATGAAGCCCAAGTTATGGTAGATTTACAGCACGGTTTGCGTTTCGTTTTTGATGAGAACAACCAAAAAGGATTGGTCATTGAAAGCGATGTGAAAATAGAAAATAACACCACGATTTCGGGATATTGTTCAACCCAAAATTGGGTGAATAGAAAGTATTTTTTCACGCTGACTTTCGATCAGCCTTTTACCAAATCTACTTTACTTGAAAAGAAAAAAAACGATAAAGCTCCCAAATATTTGTTGGATTTTTCTTTGATAAAAAATAAAAAACTAAAAGTAAAAATCGCATTATCTTCCGTTTCGGTAGAAGGTGCAAAACTGAATTTAAAAACCGAAATTCCGCATTGGGATTTTGAAAAAGTATATCAAAACAACGCTAAAACTTGGGATAAATATTTGAATAAAATCAGTATTGAAGCTCCTCAAAAACAAAAGGAAATATTTTACACTTCGTTGTATCACTTATTTTTACAACCGTCTAATATTGCCGATGTTGATGGAAAATACCGAGGTGTAGATGATAAAATTGCCATTGCTCCAAACAAAGAATACTACTCCACCCTTTCCATTTGGGATATTTACAGAGGTGCATTTCCGTTGCTACAAATTTTAGCTCCCGAAAAAATTGATGGCATCATTCAAACAATGTTGATTCATCACAAAGCCAAAGGATTTTTGCCGATTTGGACCGCTTGGGGACAAGATAATTATTGTATGATTGGCAATCACGCTATTCCGATGATTTTATCTGCCTACAATAATGGTTTTAAAGGATTTAATGCCGATGAAGCTTTGAAAGCTATGGTAGAAACTTCTACAAAATCTCACATCAATTCAGATTGGGAATTGTATAATCAATACGGTTATTATCCTTTTGATAAATTAGATAACGAAGCTGTTTCCAGAACGTTAGAAAGCGGTTACGACGATTGGTGCGTTGCAGAAATGGCAAAAAAAATAAAAGACAAAACCGCAGAACATATTTTTATCAAAAGAGCCAATTTTTATAAAAATTTATACGATAAAGAAACCCAATTTTTCAGAGGAAAAGATACCAAAGGAAATTGGCGAACGCCTTTTAATCCGTTGATGGCGACTTCACCGCTCAATAATCCGGGCGATTATACCGAAGCCAATGCTTGGCAATATTTCTGGACGCCCACTCAATACAATATAAATGGTGTAACAGAACTTTTGGGCGGAAAAACACAATTCACAAAAAAGTTAAATGAATTTTTCACCACCGAAGCCGAAAATCCGAACAAATTTTTGGGACAGGAAGCAATGATTGGTCAATACGCTCACGGAAACGAGCCAAGTCATCACATTATTTATTTGTACGCCTACAGCAACGAACCGAAAATGGGGCAGAAATACATTCATCAAGTTATCAATGAGTTTCATAACAATACTCCTAATGGAATGATTGGTAATGACGATTGCGGACAAATGTCGGCTTGGTATATTCTTTCTACCTTGGGATTTTATCCTGTAAATCCTGCGAATGGCGAATTTGTTTTGGGAAGTCCACAAGTGAAAAAAGCGGTCATTCATCTTTCAAAAAATAAAAATTTCACGATTGATGCTAAAAATTTTTCTGAACAAGCCATCTATAACGAGAAGCAATTTTTGAATGGAAGAAAAATCAACAATCCTTTTATAAAATACCAAGATATAATGAATGGAGGAAATTTAACTTTTGAAATGAAGACAAAATGAAAAAAATCGCATTTACCATAATTTTAGCTTTTAGTATGAAATTGAACGCTCAAAAAAGCTCAGAAAAATTCACGTTTTTACCTTTTGGAAGCATAAAACCAACTGGTTGGCTACAAGAACAGATGCAAAAAGATGTAAATGGTTTTGTAGGAAATCTTGACGATATTGTTCCCGAACTCATCAATGACCCTATTTACGGAGAAGGAAGACTGCAAAAACATTCCAAAGCCAAAGATTTAGGCAACCTGAAAGAAGGCGATGCAGAAGGCGATGAACAATACAAATGGTGGAACAGCGAAACCCAATCTAACTGGTGGGACGGATATTTGCGAAATGTTATTTTATTGAATGACAAAAAAGGAATTGAAAAAGTAAAAAAACAGGTAGAAAACATCTTGAAAACACAAGACGAAGATGGCTACATCGGGATTTATGATCAAGAATTACGTTATAAATTTAACTCCGAAAATGGAGAATTGTGGTCAAAAGCTACACTTTACAGAGCTTTGTTGGCATATTATGAATACACGAAAGACCAAAACGTTTTCAAAGCTGTAGAAAATGCCGTAGAAAATGTGATGACGAATTATCCCATCTACGCTTCCAGTCCGTTTAGTTCAGGAACTTCTTTTAATGGTGGTGTTTCTCACGGATTGACTTTTACGGATATTTTGGAACGACTTTATTTTCATACCAAAGATGAGAAATACAGAAAATACGCTTTGTTTTTGTATCAAGATTTTTCCAAAACCTATCAATCCGAAGCCGATGTTCAATTAAAAAACATTCTAAATCCAAACTACAAACTCCAATCTCACGGCGTTCACACGTTTGAGCATCTAAGAGCTTTAATTATTGCAAAATATGCTACCAACAATTCAGAAATTTCCAATGCTTTAGATATTTATTTAAACCGAGTAAAAAACGCTACTACCATAAGTGGCGGAGCGATTGGCGACGAGTGGATTGCAAAACGAAATGCAGATGCCACGCATACGGGTTACGAATATTGCTCACTTCAAGAATTATTAGACAGTTATGCCTTGTTACTTCAAAAAACGGGAAATGCAAAGATTGGAGACGATATAGAAAACATATTTTACAACGCCGCACAAGGTTCTCGACATCCAAAACATTCGTGTATTGCCTACCTGAAAACCGATAATTCTTTTGAAATGTTGGGTACTAAAAACGGAGAAATAGAAACCGACAGAAAACAAACCCGTTACAAATATTCGCAGGCTCATCAAGATGTTGCGGTATGTTGCAACCCAAATGCGGGAAGAATCTCGCCGTATTTCATTCAAAACTCGTGGATGAAAGAAAACGAAACCACTTTGGTTGCTACCTTATTGATGACCAATGTTTTAGAAACTTTAGTCAATGGGAATTTTATAAAAATACAAAACATCACACAATATCCTTCCGAAAACAGTTTTACGTTTAAAATGTCGCAATCTCAAAAAAATAAATTGACCTTAAAAATTAGAAAACCGAATTGGGTGAAAAAAATAAACACCAAAGAAAAATATCGTTTGGAAAATAATTTCATCGTTATTGATAGAACTTTTTCCGAAAATGATGAAGTCCATATTTCTTTTGATGCAGATGTTGAAACCAAGACCGATCATTCTGGTTCACATTATTTTACTTATGGTGCATTGCTCTTTGCCTTGCCTATTGGAGCTAAAGAAATTGCGGGGAAAAATTACTTTTCAAATTTCACAGATTACACTTACGAACCATTGTCTAAAAATAAATACAGTTATAAAAAAGGGACAAAAGCCCAATACGAAAATGGGAAAATACAAATTGAATTCATCAACCAAAACACCAATAAAGCAGAAAAAGTAGAACTTATCCCAATTGGAAAAACCATTTTAAGACAAGTGACTTTTGAAGGATTGTAAAAAATGAAAACTCCACAAAAGTGTGGAGTTTTTCATTATAACTTCACAGGCATTTCCCAAGTGTGACACAAAACCTTCCAAACAGCATCTTCCAAAATCCAAGTGACAGAATATTTACCTTCGCCAGTTACTTTCCTTTCAGTTAATTCTACATCTTTAAAAACGCCATATTCAAAGGCTAAATTTTCGTTAACCGTTAGGTTTTCAGGTTCAAAAATAACATCTACTTTTCCCAGTCCTCCTTTCATAAATTCTAGGATATTTTCGTTTCCTATTACGGTAGGTTTGTTGGGAGGAAAAATTAAAGCGTTTTCCGAATAAACATTTTTAAAAACTTCAGGATTGGCTTGTTTCCAAGCGTCTGTCCAAACCTGCATTGTTGGTTTTTGCATTTTTTTTAATTTTTTCTTTGAAAATACGTAAAACCAACATCCGTTCCGCCTCCGCCAAGCGCAATCGCAATGTTGAGGTGAGAGATGGCTTCCAAATGACGGGCATTTTTGATTCCGCCTACCACCAATCCATCAAAACCAGATTCGTTGGCTAAATTTTTAATGATTTCTGCCGCTTCAACATCATCAGAAGCAATGAAAGCGGTGAGTTTTTGGTCATTAAATTTTTGCTTTTCGGGAGTCATTACATCGGCAAAAATCGTGTTGAATGCTTTTACCACTTTGCTTTCGGGAAGCAATTTTGCGGTTATTTCGCCACTGCTATTTTCGCCTAAAAACAAAGGCGACCAATCTTCCAAATGAATGGCGTTGGTAATATCGACAACGATTTTATCTTTCAAAAATGCTGCATTTTTCGTTAAAACTTCTTCCATCGCAGCAAACGGAATAGCAAAACAAACCACCTCACCAAAAATACACGCTTCTTGAATAGACAATTGATGGTCTTGAGGATTTTGAGTTCCGTATTTCACGATATGTCCTGCATTTTGAAACAAATTTCCCAAACCTGAAGCCACATTTCCGGCTCCTATAAAACTGATATTCATTATTTTTTTTGTTTAAATTAATACTGCAAATGTCCGAGAGTATCGTTATTTTTGCAAGTAGTTACCAAATTGTATGGTAGTTACTAAAAGGTAAGTATAATGAGAAAAGAAAGTTCTGTAAATCTAGAAAACGAACAAGCCCTCGGAAACGATTGTCCGTTTATTTTTGCATTGTCTTTAATGGGAAAACGTTGGAAACCCGCTATTCTTTGGAAAATGACCGAAGGTTTTTACCGTTTTGGAGAATTTAAAAGAGAAATTCCGCAAATTTCTGAAAAAATGCTCACCCAACATTTGCGTGAGTTAGAAGCAGACGGACTCATCACCAGAACCATTTATCCCGAAATGCCACCAAGAGTAGAATATGCTTTAACTGAATTTGGTGCTTCGCTTCAGCCTATTTTGAAAGAGCTCAATCTTTGGGGCGAAAAGGCGAAAAAAATAAAATCTGCCTGATTTTTTTCTTGAAGAGGATGATTTCTTGATTCCAATCAATGACTTGCATCCGTTTGTCGTTTCATCTTTGCAAAAAATAAAAAATGAAACTACATCATCTTCGAAATGCCACTTTGGTTATAGAAACACAAGAAAAATTTATTTTAGTCGATCCTATGTTGGGCGAAAAAGGTTCGGGGTTGCCTTTCACGCTTTTCCGTTTTAAACCTCGAAAAAATCCTTTGGTCGATTTGCCTTCCAACAGTGATTCCATTTTAGAAAAAGTGACGCATTGTTTGATTACGCATTTGCATCCCGATCATTTGGACAAAAACGCAGAAACGTTTCTGAAAGAGAAAAATATTCCTGTTGTTTGCTCTAAAAATGATGAAAAAACACTTCGGAAAAGAGGGTTGAATATTGCTGAAACTCTCGATTTTTGGAAAGAACACGATTTTTTGGGTGGAAAAATCATCGGAATTCCCGCCATTCACGGATACGGATTTATTGCTAAACCAATGGGAAATGTGATGGGTTTTTATTTAAAATTCCCGAATGAAAAATCCATTTACATCAGCGGAGATACCATTTATACTGAACACGTAGATCGAGTGTTGCAAGAACTGAAACCCGACATTTCGGTTTTGGCGTGCGGAAGCGCTCAATTGGATTTCGGAAAACCACTATTGATGACAATGTATGATATTTTAAAATTCATCAAAAATGCGCCTGGAAAAGTCTTTGCCAATCATTTGGAAGCGCTGAACCATTGTCCAACCACAAGAACTGAACTTCGCAATGAACTTAAAAATCATCAGTTGCTGGAAAAAGTTTCTGTTCCAGAAGATGGAGAAAGTGTAATATATTACTAATTTGCAACCAGAAATCAATTATCGGTTTGTAAAACATGAAAAAATTAATTTTAATATTTTTTATACTGTTATCCATTTCAGCTTTCACTCAAAACATTGAAAAACTAAATCTGAAACCATACAAAATTGCTGTACTAAGTGATTCTTTAAAAGAAAGTTCTGGTTTAACGTATATTGGTGACAGATTATTTTCCTTCAATGACAGCGGCAACACCAGCGAAATTTTCGAAATAAATGCTAGAAGTTCCTATATTGAAAAAACCTTCCAGACTGGTCTAAAAAATGTTGATTGGGAAGCCATCACAAACGATGGAAGCAATTTTTTTATCGGAGAATTCGGGAATAATCTTGGAACAAGAAAAGATCTAAAAGTTTACCAGATTCCTTTCAGAAATGACTCTATAATCGCAGATTCAATCAAAACCATTCCGTTTTTTTATCCTGAACAAACCGATTTCACACCTAAAAACACCAATAATAATTTTGATGCAGAAGCAATGATTTTCCTCGATGGCAACATTCATATCTTCACAAAGGAATGGATTACGAATACAGTTTCTCATTACGTCATCGACAAAAATATGACGGAGAATCAGCCTGCTAAGAAATTGGAATCTTTTGATACAGGCTTTGTGGTGACGGATGCTTCGTTTTTTGAGAATAAGTTATTTGTGGTTGGTTACACCAAGAAAGCTTCGGTTTATATGATGATTTTTGAGAAAGATGACATTGGAAATCTTTTTTTCAACAAGCCTATGAAGAAGTTTTCTTTGGGAAGAGCTTTCAATATTGCGCAAATCGAAGGAATTACGGCCACGGAAAAAGGCGTTTATATTTCTGGAGAACGTTTTAATATTAAAGTCAAAAAAGTACCCCAAAGTCTTTATTTTATTCCTTATAAAGATTTAGAATAATTATATTTGCTGAATAGTTTTTTTGGTCAATCGATAGACAAAGCCTCAGCATAGCCCCGATGGTAGTGAAAATCCTTTTTTGTCAAAAAAAGATTGCAACGGACAGCGGGTGGGAAAAGTGAAAAGAATCACAATCTTCTTGCTCCAAAAAACTTCAATTTTTAATCGCAAACAGTGGCAAATACAGTAGAACTCATCAAAGCTCCGATTTCTGAAGAAATGAAACTTTTTGAACAGAAGTTTTATGAATCGATGAAAAGCAATGTAGCGCTTTTGGACAAAGTCACGCGTTTTATCGTGACCACAAAAGGGAAACAGATGCGCCCGATGTTTGTGTTTCTGTGCGCTAAACTGGTGGGCGATGTGAACGAAAAAACCTTTCGCGGTGCAAGTATGATTGAGCTGATCCACACGGCGACTTTGGTGCACGATGATGTGGTGGATGAGAGTTTCAAACGTAGGAATTTCTTTTCTATCAATGCGCTTTGGAAGAATAAGATTGCAGTTCTCGTGGGCGATTATCTGCTTTCTAAATCGGTTTTGCTTTCTACGGACAATAAGGATTTTGATTTGCTTTCTGTAATTGCAAGAACGATTCGGGAAATGTCGGAAGGCGAATTACTTCAACTGGAAAAAGCCAGAAAATTGGATATTACCGAGGATGTTTATTACGAAATCATACGCCAGAAGACAGCAACTTTGATTGCGGCGTGCTGTGAAGTTGGCGTTCTTTCCAACAATGTGGACGAAACGACTGCCAAGAAAATGCAGGAATTTGGGACTTACACGGGAATGGCTTTCCAGATCAAGGATGATCTTTTTGATTATCAGACCAGTAACATCATTGGAAAACCAGTTGGGATTGACATCAAGGAACAAAAAATGACTCTGCCTTTGATATATACTCTGAAGAATGCAAGTCCCGAGAATTACAAAAAATATTTCGCAACCATAAAGCGTTATAACAACGATTCTAAAAAAGTGCGAGAGTTGGTAGAATTCGTGAAATCTTCTGGCGGAATGGATTATGCTATACAAACAATGAAAGATTATCAGCAAAAAGCGCTTGATATTTTGGCAGAGTTTCCTGATAATGAAGCAAAAGAGTCTTTGAAGTTGATGCTGAATTATGTTATTGAGAGGAAATTGTAGTGTTTTCTTTCATCATTTTTATGAAATAAGATGGTTTTATCTTGAACTTGCGATGAAAATTATCTGAAAAATTTTCTGCATTCATAAATCCTGATAAGTTTGCTAACTCCTTCACATCCATGTGTATATATTTAGAATCTGTTTTCATCAGTTCCAGAATATAATCTAAGCGAAGATCATTGATATAGATGTTGAAATTTTTATTTTTATAGGTATTGATGATTTTGGAAAAGTAGGTTGAGTTAGTTCCGAAACTTTCACTCAGCGTTTTTTGTGATACCTGTGGATTCAGAAACTTTTTTTCCGCTTCGAATTCATCAATTTTACTCAGAATATTTTTCACAATATTGGGATTCAAACCCGGAATTTTTTTAAAATAATCATTGTCGTTCGGGACTAAAATCTGTTCTAGATTTTCTTCCTGTTTTGCTATTGTGACCAAGCTGTCTTTTTCTTCATTTTTTCTAAGAAGCTCATCGAAGCGTTGTTTGTAGATTTTTTTCAGCCTATAATATCGGATCAGAAAGTAACTTAACAGCACTACAAAAATTACCAAAGCCAGATAAAATGCCCTTTTCTGCAGTATTAGCAGATTTTCAATACTTTGTTTCTCTTCCAAAAGCTTTTTACTGTCATATTCTTTATTGATTTTTGGATATAGATACTTGTAGTTTTTTTCATAGGAATCATCCAAGTGCATTAGTTTATTAATGTATTCCAGCTGTTTTTTTGTATGGCCAAGAGAATCATTATATTTAATAAGTAGTTCATAAGCAGACCGAAACTGAGGATCCAGCTGATTCGTTTTATCATATTCTTTATCTATATTTTCAAAGTATTTTATTGCAACACTGTGATTTCCCAGTTTCCAGTTTGTTAATCCCAAATAATAAACTTCGGTGATATGAGGCCATTGGTCGTTATAAAGTTGCAAGGCTTGGGAAAGCTTCTCAGATGCTTTTTTATAGTCTTTATTAAAGAATGAATCCGTACCTTCTAATGATATAAAATATGGGATATATTGTAAAAGTTTATTCTCCTTCAGATATATCAAACCTTCATTTATAAGCTTTTCATTTTGTTTTGATTTTCCTATGTGAGTGTTTGAATCGATGTAACTGATTAGCGAAAAAATATAATATGTTTGATAATCTTTCCCTAAAGAAGCGCTGCTTTTAAGATTTTCTTTAAAAAATTTGATACATTTTTCAAGTTCTTCGTTTGCCTCGTCATACTGACCCAAGTAAATTTTATTCTGAGCAATGAAATAAATTGTTTTATTGATAATATAATTATCATTCAGTTCTTTAGAATATTTATTGGCTAACAATATATCATCCAAAGCTTTCTGATAATGGAAACCATTCATATAAATTATACCTCTGTTCAGATAAGCATTGGCGAGAAGTTTGGGATTTTCAGAATTTTTGCTAACAATCAAAGCGCTGTCAGCATATATTAGACTATTAGGATATTTAGAATAATTACTTGCATACCGGTAGGCATAAACCAAAGGCTCACTTTTTTTCTCCGATTTTGCTTTTTTAATATAATAGTTTATGAGATCCCAAATTTTTTTAGGATCATTATCCGATTGATCTATCTTTTTCTCTATATTTTCATAAGTCAGATTATAAAAATTATTTTTTTGTGAACTAATCTGAATGAAAACAAGAAAAAAAACAAAATATAAAAATCTTAAAAACATCATCCTTATAATACACTATAAACCAAACAAATAACAATTAATTTTTTATATAAAAACGCTAATATAACTAAAAAAACCTATTCATATTTATAATATACCTTATATTTTATACGATGTAACGGTTTGATTATTTGCTTAGAACTCTTGTAATCCGGTACATTTGTAATGTTAAATCACTTAGCTAAAATATAAAATGATGAACATTAAAAAATTAACCTTTGCTATTATTTTGATTTCGTTTACTGCAATTGGATGTAGACAACAAGATGATATAATAACTGAAACAGATAAAACTAATCTGGAAATATTGAAGAGAAACTCTCAAACAACTTCTAATAATTCTGATACAATTAATACGCAGTATAATCTGCAAGAAGGGGATCCAATTCCTCCACCAAGAAGATAACTATAACCTTTTATATATATGAAATAATTTTTTTTCATCAGTGTGTGTTTCAAATCCCTTTTTTATAAATGAAAAGGGATTTCTTTTTATATAACAAAGCCTGGAAATAAATTATTAATTTTGAAAGATGAACAACTCGCCACTTGCCGAAATCCTGCGCCCGAAAACTTTGGACGATGTTCTCGGACAAGAACATCTCACAGGAAAAGCAGGAACCATCAAAAGAATGATGGAAAATGACACGATTAATTCCTTGATTTTCTGGGGACCGCCGGGAACGGGAAAGACTACTTTGGCAGAAATCATTTCGGAAAGTTCAGGACGAAAATTCTACAAATTATCCGCAGTTTCTGCTGGCGTAAAAGACGTTCGGGACATCATCGACGAAGCTAAAAAGCAGAATCTGTTTTCCGGAAAAAGCCCGATTTTGTTCATTGATGAAATTCATAGATTCAACAAATCCCAGCAAGATTCCTTGCTTCACGCAGTAGAAAAAGGTTGGATAGTTCTGATTGGCGCAACTACGGAAAATCCAAGTTTTGAGGTGGTTTCGGCTTTACTTTCGCGGACTCAGGTTTATATTCTGAAAGCTCTGACTTTTGAAAAATTAGAAGAATTGGCGGATATTTCAGTTTCGAAATATAATGAGCTCTACAAGACCAAATTTTCGCTTGATGAGAAACAAGCCTTCATCCAATATTCCGGTGGCGATGCCAGAAAACTGATCAACTCCATCGAGCTGGTCCTGAATCAATTCAAATCTGCAAAGAAAAATAAGATCTCCAACAAAGATGTTCTTTCTGTTCTGCAGGAAAATATGGCTTTGTATGACAAAAATGGCGAACAGCATTACGACATTATTTCGGCCTTCATCAAATCGATGCGAGGTTCTGATCCAAACGGCGCTGTTTATTGGCTCGCCAGAATGTTAGTCGGAGGCGAAGATATCAAATTCATTGCCCGGAGAATGATGATTCTGGCCGCAGAAGATATTGGTTTGGCCAATCCAAATGCATTGATTATGGCAAATAACTGCTTCCAGGCCATCAACGTGATTGGAAATCCAGAAGCCAGAATTATCCTCAGCGAAACCGCAGTTTATCTCGCAGTTTCGCCAAAAAGCAATTCGACATACAATGCAATCAATGATGCAATGGCTTTTGTGAAAAAAACCGGAAACCTTCCCGTTCCGCTCCATCTGAGAAATGCGCCGACCAAGTTGATGAAGAATCTGGACTATGGCAAAGATTATCAATACGCCCATTCCTACGAAGGTAACTTTGTCGATTTGGAATTTCTGCCCGACGAAATCAAAGGAACTGCATTTTATCACCCAGGCAATAACTCGACGGAGAAAAAAATCAAGCAGCAACTCAAGGACAAATGGGGCGAAAAATATGACTAAACATCGTACCTGACGTTAAATAATCCTAAATATTTTTTTTTAACTGATTAATTCAGATTGGTTTTAATATATTTGCCGAAGACTTATAATTTATGGAATACCAAAGCTGGAAAGACTTATTAAACCCCGAATTTTACATCCATTTGGGTGGATTTTGGCTTATCTTATTCATCATTTTTGCAGAAACAGGACTTTTCGTTGGTTTCTTCCTTCCAGGTGACAGTTTACTTTTCATTTCAGGAATCTATGCAGTAAAAATTATAGATGCCACTTTCGGCACTACAGGCTCAGATTTTTTGGATACAACCATTCTCGCAACAGCTGTTGCAATTGCAGCAGTGATTGGAAACGAAGTCGGATATTGGTTTGGTTACAAAAGTGGACCATTATTGTATGAAAGAAAAGACACTTTCCTGTTTAAGAAAAAATACCTTTTCAAAGCACACGATTTCTTCGAAGAACACGGAACTGTTGCCGTAATTTTATCCAGATTTTTACCAATTGTGAGAACCTTCTCTCCTATTGTTGCAGGAATTGTAAAAATGGACAAAAAGAAATTCTTCCTTTATAATATTGTTGGAGCTGTACTTTGGTCATACATCATGATTTACGCAGGTCACTATCTGGACAAATTATTTATGGACCAATTCGGGATTGATTTGAAGAAAAAACTGGAAATCATTGTTCTGATTATTGTTCTTGTCACAACTTTGCCAATCATCATCAAATTCTTTTTTACAAAAGACAAAGAAAGACCAACGCAGGAATAATTTTTGATTATCATCATAAAAATAGATAAACCGGAGAGATATTTTTCCGGTTTTTGCATTTTAAATAGTAAGATTAGGGCAGCTTTTCCGTCCTCCATTCCCGCTATTTTTTGCATAAGGTTTGGTACGAAATACAATGTGAGTAAAAGCAAAAAATGAGCTCCATTCAGGCCGGGCTGCAGATTCACTGTTAAAAAAAATTGCCTTCACATAGACGGGCAATAATTTACAAAAGGTAAAATATCGGGGTGGTCAACCAGTTATCATTAAAATCATAAAATCTAAATAAAATGAAAGTATTCATCAACAAAAAAATTCCACAAGTTGGATTAAACATTATCAAGGAAAATAATCTCGAAATCATCACTTCAGAATCCGAAAATCCGACTCACGATGATTGGCTGAACAACTGTAAAAAAGCAGACATCATTCTCAGCGTTGGAAAGAGCAAGTACGACAAAGAATTCTTTGACAATTGTCCCAATGTGAAAGCCATCGCCTTGTTCTCAGTAGGCTTTGACCAAGTCGATATAGCAGAAGCCACAAAAAGAAAGATTCCGATTGGAAACACGCCAGAAGTTTTGAGCAGAGCCACTTCGGACGTCGCATTTCTCTTGATGCAGATGGTCTCCCGAAAAGCAAGCTATAACCTGGACAAGGTAAAATCTGGAAACTGGAAAGATTTTGACGCGTTGGAAGAGCTCGGACAGGAATTATATGGAAAAACTTTAGGCATTGTAGGCTTAGGAAGAATTGGTTTCGAGATGGCAGAAAAATGCCAAAAAGCATTTGGAATGGACATCATTTATCACAATAGAAGTCATAACCAAGAAGCCGAACTAGAACTCAATGCTAAATATGTTTCATTTGAAGAATTAGTTAAAGAATCTGACGTCATCAGCATTCACGCTAATTATACACCGGAACAAGCCGATATGTTCAACAGCGAGACTTTCCAAAAGATGAAACCGAATTTGATTTTCATTAATACTGCAAGAGGCGGTTTCCACAATGAAAATGATTTGTTGAAAGCATTGGAATCAGGACAAATCTGGGGCGCAGGTTTAGATGTTACCAATCCAGAGCCGATGGAAAAAGACAGTCCATTGCTCCAATTATCAAACGTTTGCGTTTTGCCACACATCGGTTCCGCAACCATGGAAGCCAGAAACGGAATGGCAAAATTGGCAGCAGAAAACATAGTCGCATTTTCAAGAGGCGAAAAGATGCCGACCGTCGTGAATCCCGAAGTTTATGAATAATTAACGTCTCAATTTCAAATGTTGGAATCAAATTTGAGTGTCTTTCATTAACCAAAAAAAAAAAATTAGTATGAGCACACAAGAGGAAAACATCGAAAAAAATCTAGAAGATTTGGATTACAATCCTGGAGAAGATATTTTCAACCGGGAAGAACACATTCCCATCGATGGTGATGGCAATCCAATCAGAAATCCGGCACAGGTGAATGACGGAATGCCTTTTGGATTAGACGTTCCAGGCGCCGAAGATGATGATAATTTTGACCAAATCACAGACCATCTTCCCGACGAAGAAAACAATTTCTACAGTCAAAGCGACAACGAGGACGATCACGAAGAAGAAAACGAAGACCTTATCGAATAAAAACGAAGCTTACCCAATCGGTAAGCTTTCTTATTTTTAGTTTTCAAAAATTTTAAGTGGTTTCTTGTTTTGATCAATCGCAACAAGCGTAAATTCACCAAAAACCACTTTCTCACGAACGTTTTCGTACATTTCTTCCACGAAAATTTCTACTCCGACTTTCAGGCTCGTTTTTCCAACATATTTTACTTTTCCAATCAGCTCAACCAAAGTATCGGCAGGAATTGGCTTTTTGAAATCGATTCTGTCACAGCTTACGGTGACAAAAGATTTTCTCGCAAAACGAGTGGCTGTCATAAAGGCCACCTCATCCATCATTTCCATTACTTTTCCACCAAACATTGTATTATGATGATTGGTGGTGTTAGGAAAAACAACTTTGAAGACGTGGGTCTCAGATTCCTGAATTTTAGTTTCGTAATTCATTTCTTTTTAGAATTAATTTAATATTTGAAATGAATAGAAATTGAATTTCTACTTCAAATCGCGAAAGTTTTTGGGGATCCGACTTTCTACACCAGCAGATTACGGTTGCGCGACAGCTCGTGACTTGCACACGATTCACCCTTTTTAACGGATGCAAATATAAGCGATATCATTTTACACAAAAGATTTTGCGGATGTTTTTCATTTTAAATATCTTTAAAACTTTGAAAATAAAAACTGAAATATGAAAAAAGTATTTACAAAATATTTGTTTGGAGTATTCCTTATACCAGTTTTTATATTAATTGTTTTTTATTGTCTTTATGATAAAGCCGCAATCGGAACTTATGGCGTCAACAGAACAATCAACTTTCGAGGAATTGATATTAATGCAATCGTGAAAAATCCAATTTATAATTCTTCTGCTTTTATAATTACTTACTTAATTTATATTATAGGTTACCTGATTGTTTTTCTCATTCGAAGATTTACAAACTTTTTTTACTCCATATTGAATTTCACGATAGTAATTTTAAACTATATTGTCCTTAGCAATAATTCAGCAAATAGGATTTTACTTCCATTAACAATACTTGGTCTTATAATTTTCATTTTTAATATATTTAAAACCACAAAGAATCCGACAACCATCAACCAAAAACCATTAACTATATAATGACTTTTCAAGAACAAATACAACAGGGAATTCCCAACGAATTGCCACAGCCAAAACCATACGAAACCCACATCAATCACGCTCCGAATCGTAAAGAAATCTTAACAGATGAAGAGAAAAAACTCGCTCTGAAAAACGCTTTACGCTATTTCGAACCGAAATTTCATGCAGAATTGCTGCCGGAATTCAAAAAAGAACTGGAAAATTACGGCAGAATTTATATGTACCGCTTCCGTCCCGATTATGAAATGAAAGCCAGACCCATTTCTGAGTATCCCGGAAAGTCTGAACAGGCAAAAGCGATTATGCTGATGATTCAGAATAATCTAGATTATGCTGTGGCGCAACATCCGCACGAACTGATTACGTATGGTGGAAACGGAGGAGTTTTCTCCAACTGGGCGCAATATCTTTTAACAATGAAATATCTGTCGGAAATGACAGATGAACAGACTCTGGTAATGTACTCCGGACATCCGATGGGATTGTTTCCTTCGCATAAAGATGCACCGAGAGTGGTCGTGACAAACGGAATGGTGATTCCAAACTATTCTAAACCCGATGATTGGGAAAAATTCAATGCGTTGGGTGTTTCTCAGTATGGACAAATGACTGCTGGAAGTTATATGTACATTGGTCCGCAAGGAATTGTACACGGAACAACGATTACGGTTTTAAATGCTTTCAGAAAAATAAATAAAGAACCAAAGGGAGGGCTTTTCGTAACCTCAGGATTGGGCGGAATGTCTGGAGCACAGCCAAAAGCAGGAACTATTGCTGGCTGCGTTACTGTAATTGCAGAGGTGAACCCAAAAATCACGAAAATCCGTCACGACCAAAAATGGGTGAACGAAATCCACGAAAATTTGGATGAATTGGTCGCAAGAGTGAGACAAGCACAACAAAACAAAGAAGCCGTTTCTTTGGCTTACCTAGGGAATATTGTGGAAGTTTGGGAAAAATTTGATGCAGAAAATCTAAAAATTGATATTGGCAGCGACCAAACTTCGCTTCATAATCCTTGGGCAGGAGGTTATTATCCGGTAGGAATTTCCTTTGAAGAATCAAACAAAATGATGGCAGAAAATCCTGAATTATTCAAAGAAAAAGTGCAAGAAACCTTGAAGAGACACGCTGCAGCCATCAATAAACACACCGAAAAAGGAACTTATTTCTTCGATTACGGAAACGCCTTTTTGCTGGAAGCTTCCAGAGCCGGAGCCAATGTAATGGCGGAAAATCCTACATTGGGAAGGGAATTTAAGTTTCCTTCTTATGTCCAAGATATTATGGGGCCAATGTGTTTCGATTATGGTTTTGGGCCGTTTCGTTGGGTTTGTGCCAGTGGAAAACCAGAAGATTTGCAGAAAACAGATGAAATTGCCTGTCAGGTTTTAGAGGAAATGATTAAAAATTCTCCTGAGGAAATTCAACAGCAAATGAAAGATAACATCACTTGGATAAAAGGTGCACAGGAAAATAATTTGGTAGTGGGAAGTCAGGCGAGAATTTTGTATGCCGATGCAGAAGGCAGAATGAAAATTGCCGAAGCCTTCAACAAAGCCATTGCCAAAGGAGAAATTGGGGAAGTGATTTTGGGAAGAGATCATCACGATGTTTCGGGGACAGATTCTCCATACAGAGAGACTTCCAACATCTATGATGGCTCAAGATTTACGGCAGATATGGCAATCCATAATGTTATTGGCGACAGTTTCCGTGGGGCGACTTGGGTGAGTATTCACAACGGAGGCGGCGTTGGTTGGGGCGAAGTCATCAATGGTGGTTTTGGGATGCTTTTGGATGGAAGCGATGATGCTGATAGAAGATTAAAATCGATGCTTTTTTGGGACGTGAACAACGGAATCTCCCGACGCAGCTGGGCAAGAAACGACGGTGCCATTTTCGCCATCAAAAGAGCAATGGAAGCCGAGCCGAATTTGAAGGTGACGTTGCCGAATTTTGTGGATGAGGGACTTTTTTAAAATTTTTTAATCTTTTATATGAAGTTTATCTTAGTTATTTTTATGATATTTTCTACAGTAGTGTATGGACAGTATAAGCATCCAACTTTGAATCTGTCAAATTCCATTAGTTTAAAAAACAATTCTGAAGAGAATGAAGTCCAAAATTTATTAAAACTAAAAAAGGACGAAATAGCAGTCTCGTTTTATACAAATGGCGGATTAGGATATCACTTAAATATTGATAATTTCATATTTAAAAAAAACGGAAACTTAAAACACTACAAAGAAGAAGTTTACTTTAAAAGAGGGAAAAAGTTAAAAAAAAGAAATATTAAGATTTCTGAAATAGAAAAAATAAAACTCAAAAATTTGGTACAATCGGATTTTTTTCAAAATTTTTCAAAATTAACACAAGCAAATTTTCAATATTCAGAAAACAATCACCAAATATGTGCAACGAGTTCTATTGATGATGCGTCTGAAAATTTTATAATGATTACCCAAAACGAAAAATCAAATAGCATAATGGTTTATCTACCATTAAATAATTTAAAATGTTCTGATGAAAATTCTCCTTTGGCGCAATTTGTTGAAATGCACCGTTTATTTGGAATTCCTATTGAAAGATAAAGAAATTTCCGACAAAACTGGGCAAGAAGCGAAATGCCATTTTCGCCATCAAAAGAGCAATGGAAGCCGAACCGAATTTGACGGTGACTTTGCCGCATTTTTTGGATGAAAATCAATTAAGCTAAATTCGTGTACAACCAAATTAACAATAAACTTCTCCTCACATTCTTTATCTTTGATTATTGATAAATAAAATGAACACATTAGAAAATATTCTCCAAAAACAGACCGGCGTAAAAGTGATAGATGCTACCATTGATTACCGGGATTATGTAGCGATTGATCTTTCGGCTTCACATACAGATACGCTCAATTTGGATCTAACCAACGCAGAGGAATTTGAAGAATTCATTGAAAATCATCTTTCAAAAAATCAGGCGAGAGTCGCATTTGGCGGCTATCTGGAAAAGCGCAACCTGTACAAAAGAAGCGAAAACTTCAACCTCGAAAACACCGAAGAGCGAAACATCCATCTCGGTCTGGATCTATGGATTAAAGCAGGAACTTCAGTGTTGAGTGCTTTGGACGGTACCATTCACAGTTTTCAGAACAATACTTTCCTAGGCGATTATGGGCCGACTATCATCATACAACACACCATTGAGGATTTAACTTTTTATACACTTTACGGACATCTTAGTCTGGAAAGTCTCGATGGGAAAAGTAAAGGTCAAACCGTAAAAAAAGGAGAAAAGATTGCAGAACTGGGAAAACCGCCGGTGAATGGTGACTATGCGCCGCATTTGCATTTCCAAGTCATCAAAGATTTGGAAAATAAAAAAGGCGATTATCCCGGTGTGTGCAGTCAAAAAGACCTGGAGCATTATCGCAACAATTGCCCCGACCCCAATGTACTGCTGAAAATTACTGATTAGAAAATCATCATTATTCAGAATTAAACTCAAAAAAATCCAATGCAAAACCTAGGAATCATCGGCTTTGGCTGGCTCGGAAGCCGCATCGCAGAAAGACTATCGGACAGATATAAAATCTTTGCCACCACTACCACGCCTGCCAAAGCGCAAGACCTCAACGCCAAAGGTTACCACGCCACTTTGGTCAGTTTCCCGGACACCTTAGATCCTGAAATGAAACCGTGGGAAGTCTTGAAAGATCTGGACGCCATTATCATCAGCGTTCCGTTTTCCGGGCTTCGTGGCGCAAAGATTCCGATGAACGACAAACGCCAAAACCTCCTCAATTTTCTGGGCGATTACAAAGGTCAACTCTTCTACTCCAGCTCTACGGGCGTCTATCCGCAAACCGAAAAGGAATTTACAGAAGATGACCTACCGGCTGAAGAAGTAGAAAGCGAAAACTTCATTCTGGAACGATTTCCCCAAACCAATATCCTGAGATTAGCAGGTCTGATGGGCGACCAAAGACTCCTCAAAAACTACAACATCTCCAATCTCGATCAGTTGGTAAACCACATCCATTACGCCGATATCTGCACCGCCATCGAAAAGATGCTGGAGCAAAAATCCCGATCCAAAGTATATAACATCGTGGCACTCAACCATCCTAGCAAAGAAGAAGTCATCAATGCCCAGAAAGGACTTCCCTACTCCGGCGAGCGCACCACCAAAGGCAGAACCATCTCGCCCGCAAAACTGATTTCAGAATTGGATTTTGAGTTTCAATATCCGGATCCGCGGTATTTTCATTTGTGAAAAATTGTTTGATGATTTTGAATAGAAATGCTAAATTGCAGTAAACTAATTGCTTAAAATGAAAAAACTATTACTGCTCTTCATTCTTCTTTCATGTACCAAAACATTTGCCTGTCTCAACGGCGAAACCAGAAAACTTGAGGACGGCACTTTCCTGTATGAAGATTATGACGGATTTGTTCCACAGGGTCATTTCTTTCAAAACACAGAAAAATTAGAAAAAACCTTAATCTCACTCGAAAAATACTACAAATCAACCAAAAACCTGAATTACCTTGCAGACAAAGGTTATGTCTTGATAGTCCTTGGAAAATATCAGGATGCCATAGATCTGTACAAAAGAATCGAGGCTATACAGCCATACCGCTACTCTACAGCATCCAACATTGGAATAGCTTACGAACTGATTGGAAACAATTCCGAGGCTCTAAAGTGGATAGAAAAAGCAATTAAATTAAATCCCGATTCCCATCACAGTTCAGAATGGATCCACGCCAACATCCTGAAAGCAAAACTAAAAGGAAAACAATTCTACACACCCGATTTCCTCCTCGGTGTCAATTTTGGAAATGAAACTATTCCAACAACAAAACTTAGCAAAAGAGAACTGATAACTTTAAGACAATCTCTTTTTTATCAGCTGAATGAGAGAGTCAGTTTTGTAAAGCCAAAAGAAAAAATCGTAGCACGGTTGCTTTTCGAACTCGGGAATGTCGCCTATCTGTTGGGAGACAAAGGCGAGGCAGAAGATGATTACAAGTTGGCAGAAGAATATGGCTACAAAGGTCATCTTCTGGAAAAACGAAAAGAACTCTCTGCTATTCCGGTTACAAAAAACATCGAAAGAAAAGCCATCAAAGAAATAAAATTACATACAAGACATTCCAAACACGCATCTTTGGTGGAAGCAATTGTTTCCATAATCGCATTAATTTTTTCCGGAAGTCTTGTTTTTATTTTCAGAAAGAAAATATTTTCCAACCTTTTTCAGAATAATGCATCTTAGTCAATAAAAGACGTTATGAAAGTTACCATCCCAAAACCGTGTCACGAAAACTGGGCGAATATGACGCCCGAGGAAAAAGGCAAATTCTGTCAAGTCTGTTCCAAAAGTGTGGGAGATTTCACCACCGCTACAGATCTGGAAATAATGGCGGAACTTTCCGAGAACCCCAACATCTGCGCCAGTTTCCGTCCCGATCAGTTGGACAGAAACCTTAGCTACTCTTTTCACAAATCTCTGTTTGCAAAGTTTGCCGTTGGTGTTGTCCTCACTTCTGGTGGCATCGTCTCTGCACAAACACAAACCAAAGCCAATCCTCCTGTTTACGTCAAAGGAGAAGTAGCACCAATTTCGAGTCCTAAAACCACACCTATTAAAACAGATCCGCGTACACCTCTTAGACTTGGCAAGATTGCAATATCAGATGATGATAAAGCAAATACACAACATATTAGAAATACTGTCGAACCTATAGTCATTAAGAATCAACCACTATACATTGTGGACGGCAAAATTATCTCTGATGAAGAATTCTGGAAACTAGACAGGAACAGCATCCAGGATTTTAAAGTTTTAAAAGGTAGAGATGCGACTTCTAAGTACGGTAGAAAGGGAAAAAATGGGGTTGTTATTGTTAGTTTGAAGAAAAAGTAGATTTGGGATTAATTATAAATGGTAAAACCTGCGTAGCAAATTTTTGTTTTATATTATTGCGTATTAAAAAATTTTTATTTCTTTAATCCAGTTGTAAACTTGAAAACTTCACTCTGCCAAAATGTCAAAAACCATCCAAAACACAAAGCCACCAAAAACACACTTCGGACGAAGAACCGACGAAGAGATGACGAAGCGGTAAACTCCTAAAATAATATGTCAAACTGTCAAAAACCATTCAAAGCAAACGACAATTATCAACACAGTTCTACCCTACTTTCACAATAGTTTGAAGTTCCCAATCATTTCCCTATTTCTAAATCAGCAATTATCTCTATCTTAGCACAATGCAACCGATTGCACAAATCTTTATTCAATGAAATCTAAAATATCATTATTATCAACTTTCTTCCTTTTAACAGCGTGTATGGCGCAGAACAAAGATACTGGCAGAGAAGGTTTTGGTGTATCAGCTTCCAAACGGCGGCTGGGGAAAACAGTTGGATAAAAAAGCGGTGGACTACAGTTTGCCTATAGACAAAGCTTTGCTAAATAAAATAAAAGCTTCGAGAGATGAGCACGCCACCATCGATAACAGTGCGACCACCAAAGAAATCACAATCCTTATCAACGCCTATCAAGCTACCAAAAACCTGGCTTACCTTAGGTCGGCAGAGAAAGGCATCAGGTATCTCCTGACTATGCAGTATGCCAACGGTGGTTTCCCGCAATACTATCCTAACACCGCCATTTACAGAAAGCAGATTACCTATAATGATAATGCGATGATCAATGCTTTAACCATTTTACACAACACAGCCGAAGGACAAAATGGTTTTGATGTTGTTGATTCAAAATTAAAAGAGCTATCCAACATCGCTGTCGCAAAAGGAATAGATTGTATTTTGAAAACCCAATATAGTCAAAACGGAAAACCTACCATCTGGGGAGACCAATACAACGAAGTGACTTTGAAACCAGAAAAAGCCAGAGCTTTTGAACCGGCTTCTTTGGCAAGTGCGGAATCGGTAAGTATTGTTAGATTCCTGATGATGCAACATGCAACATCCGAAATTGAAAAAGCGGTGAAATCTTCTATCAATTGGTTCAAATCCAACAAAATAGATGGTTATAGCTATGAAGTTGTAAAGAAGGACAATAAAGCGGTAAGAACTTTGGCAGAAGATAAAAATTCCGTCATCTGGTCAAGATTCTACGATCTAGAAACCAATAAACCCATCTTTGGCGACCGTGATGGAAGCATCAAATACAATTACAAAGATGTCTCCGAAGAAAGAAGAAATGGCTACAGCTGGTTTGTGGAAAGCCCTCAAAAACTAATCGACAAAGATTATCCAAAGTGGTTAAAGAAAAATAAACTGACGGAATAAATATAAATCATATCAGTCTATAAGCTTTTGCGTCTTTTGTGGTTGTGATTTCAATCTTTGGAATCATTCTTGAACCGCTTCCATAAAATATTCAATATGGAAACCAATACAATCAAAACCATCGGAAAATACGGATTAGGCGCCATGCTCATTACGGCAGGAATCGGACACTTGACCTTTGCACGAAAAGAATTCCAGGCTCAGGTTCCGGAATGGGTGCCATTGGAAAAAGACGACACCGTGGTCTATTCTGGCTATGTAGAAATCGCAATGGGAGTGGCACTTATCGCCACACCAAAGAAATATGAATCCTTAGTTGGCAAAGCCGCTGCTGCACTTTTCACAGCTGTATTTCCGGGAAACATTGCCCAATATAAAAACAGAAGAGACAGCTTTGGACTCAACACAGACACTAAGAGATTCGCAAGATTGTTTATGCAACCTGCTTTGATTGCCTGGGCGCTGAAGTCGACGAACGAAAAGCAGACTAACTAATCTGCAAAAATCAAAATAAAAAAATCTAAACTCAATTTTACCGTTGAGTTTTTTTGATTTGTAAATAAAATAAATTTATGTTAACAAAGACATAAAATCAATCTTTATCTCTAACTTTATACTTCCAAAAATAGAATTTAATTATCAATTAAATCAAAAACTATGAGCTCCGCAGACAATAATTTTAAAAATCTTTTTAAATCAGAATCAGAAATTCCAGAAGAGTACAAAGTGCCCATCATTCACCAAAGAGAATATCTTCTCAACGGAGAATTGGTACAATGGAATGGTGATGTTACAGAAATCTACTCACCTGTTTGCATTCCAACAGAAAACGGATTGGAAAGAAAACTTCTCGGTAGCATCCCGAATATCGGCCCAAAAGAAGCCCTTGATGTTTTGGAAGCTTGCGTAAATGCCTACGATAATGGACTTGGCGAATGGCCAACAATGTCTGTAGAAGGCAGAATCAAATGTATGCAGAAGTTTGTTGGTCTGATGATCAAAGAGCGCGATCTGGTTATCCGACTTCTGATGTGGGAGATAGGGAAAACACTCCCCGATTCTACAAAAGAATTTGACCGAACAGTAGATTATATCAACCAAACCATCGATGCGCTGAAAGACCTTGACAGAGAATCTTCCAGATTTCAGCAGGCAGAAGGTACAATTGCTCAGGTCAGAAGAGCACCGCTTGGTGTGGTTCTAAGTATGGGACCTTTCAACTATCCTTTGAACGAGATTTTCACAACGCTGATTCCGGCTTTGATAATGGGAAATACGATTCTGTTCAAATTACCAAAACACGGTGTTCTTGCTCATTATCCTCTATTGAAAGCTTTCCAAGAAGCATTTCCAAAAGGAACGGTGAATACATTATATGGAAAAGGCTCAGAAATCATCACACCAATTATGGAAAGCGGCAAAGTGAATGTTCTGGCTTTCATCGGTTCGAGTAAAGTTGCAAATGGTCTAAAAAAACTTCATCCGAAAGTAAATCGTCTGAGAGCAATTCTAAGTCTTGATGCGAAGAATGCAGCTATCGTTACCAAAAATGCGAATCTGGATATCGCTGTCAGCGAAATTATTTTAGGTTCGCTCTCATTCAACGGACAGCGTTGTACCGCTTTGAAACTAATCTTTGTTCAGAAAGATATTGCGGAAGAATTTACCAAAAAACTGACTGAAGCTGTTTCTGCTCTCAAAGGCGGGCTCCCTTGGGAAAAAGAGGTGAAGATCACGCCACTTCCTGAAGTGAACAAACCGCCGTATTTGGAAGAATGTATTTCTGATGCTATTTCCAAAGGCGCAAAGGTATTGAATGAAAACGGTGGTTATAATGAAGCTTCCTTTGTTTTCCCAGCTGTAGTTTATCCTGTCAGTGATCAGATGAGATTGTACCATGAAGAGCAATTCGGACCAGTGATTCCGGTAGTGCCTTTTGATACGATTGATGAGCCTATTGATTATCAAGTTAATGCTTCTCACGGAATGCAGGTAAGTATTTTCAGTGAAGATGCGATGGAAGTTTCGAAGTTGATTGATCCTTTTGTGAATTTGGTGAGCCGAGTGAATATCAATTGTCAGGCACAACGAGGACCAGATGTTTTCCCATTCACAGGAAGAAAAGACAGTGCAGAAGGCACACTCTCTGTTTTTGATGCACTGAGATCTTTTTCTATCCGATCTTTGGTCGCTGCGAAAATTACAGACTCCAACAAAGAACTTCTCAACACCATTGTAAGAGATCACGATTCTAATTTCCTGAGTACCGATTATATTTTTTAACAAGACTTTGAGATAAAAGACGAATAGAGAATAGACTTTTATTGTCATTAGACTAAACCGCAATTAATCCTTGCGGTTTTTTTTGAATTAATTGTAAAATAATCCTAAAATTTGTGAATCAATTTCAGTATTGCTTTTTTTTAGAGTATTTTTGAGGTTTAAATTTCTGAATTGAAAAAATTAGACAAATATATAATCAAGACTTTTTTCGGACCGTTTCTATTTATTTTCAGTGTGTTGTTTTTCATCTTTATTGTGAACATCATCTGGACACAAATGTCACAGCTAACAGGAAAAGGTCTGACTTACTGGGAGATTTCTAAGTTTCTTTTTTATCTGGGAATCAATGTAGTGAGTATGGTTTTGCCACTCACGATTCTGCTGTCCTCTATTATGACTTTCGGAGATTTTGGTGAGCGCTATGAACTGGCTGCGATGAAAGCTGCTGGAATCTCACTCGTGCGCGTCATGTTACCGCTTTTTGTGACCGTTTCTTTTCTCGCAGGGATTTTGTTTCTATTTTCGAATAATGTCATTCCGGATTTCCAAAGGAAAGCAAAGAATATGATGTTCAATATCATCTCTTCCAAACCTGCCATCAACTTTACACCAGGTGTTTTCATCGATCAGATTTCTGGATTTTCGGTTAAATTTGATAAAATTTCGGGTACCAATGGCGAAAAGCTGGAAGGTGTTTTTCTTCACAAAAATGCCAGTCCTTACGATGACCAGCAAACAATTATTGCTACCACAGGAAAATTTGCGCCAGCTGTAGATAAAAATTATCTAAAATTGATCCTTTACAAAGGTTATGTTTTCACAGATAACATCACAAATAAACCTTATGAAGAAAGAAAAAAACAGCCTAATCAATCTATCAAATTCGATAGTCTGGTCAATCATTTTGACATCAGCGAATTGATTAATAATGCCATCGAAAAAGAGAAAATCACAGATGATTACCGTTTTCAGACTTATACGGAGGTAAACGAAACCTTGGCAAAAAACCGAAAAAGTAATGTTGCTACAATCAACTCGATTGCATCACCTATAATTTCACAAACCAATAATTATGTGGAATATATTGACAAAACAAAAACCAAGGATAAAATACGGGAACCTTATAAAATAGATACGCTTAAAAAAGATAAAAAACTAGACGTCCTTTGGAATGCCTACAACAAAATTGATGCGCTGAAAGCCAGTATAGAGACGAGCGAAAGCGCCATCAATGACACAGTGAAAGTTCATAACAAGATTGTAATGTATCAGCAGCGGATCATTTCTTATTCCTTTACTTGTATCATTTTCTTTTTGATTGGAGCCAGTTTGGGGTCTATTATCAGAAAAGGTGGAATGGGTTTGCCTGTGGTCATTTCCATCATTATTTTCATCATTTTTTATGTTCTAAATCTCTCGGTAGAAAATCTCTCTTGGAAAGGTGCGCTAGATCCGTATTTGGCGGCGTGGATTCCGAATATGGTTCTTTTTCCTTTCAGTGTTTGGCTGACCTACAAAGCTCTGACGGATTCTCAGTTGTTTGATATTGAGAAATACAAAGCCTTGTTCAAGCCCATCATTGACAAGTTTTCGAAACCAAAAGAACATCAGCGTTATCAATAATTTGATTGATTACAATTTTATTTCAGCACTTGATATCAATTTCGTAGATTCTAAAATTTATTAACATTATATTCGTAACAGAAAATCTAATGTTATGAAAAAAATAATTGTTGCTATCTGCAGTGTTGCTCTACTGCAATCCTGTATTGTTTCTACCGCGACAAAAGTGGTGGGAGGTGTTGCCAAGTTGGGTTACAAAACTGTCAAAGGAACGGTGAAAGGTGTGAGTTGGGCCGTGAGCAAGGCCAACGGCAAAATAGATGAAGACCGCATCGACGGCACTTGGAAAGTGATTGGTGTTTACAAAGGTTCATTCGCAACGTTCTCTAATGATCAAAATCCTGATAGTTCGTTTGAAAGTGAGTGTTTGGAAGGCTTTGACCAAATTATTTTCAACTCCGGAAAATCGAAATTTAAACCAGTGCATTGCAGTACGGAAAAAGTAGATTGGGAAAAGTACGATTTTGAATTCGGGAAAAGTCCTGTGACGAAAGAAAAAGAAAACTACATCGAATACAACTCCAGCAACTATATTTCAGTAATTGATGTCAACAGTAAAACAATGATTTTAGAAGGCAATCTGATGCCTAAATTGGCTTTTTCTGGTGGTAAACTGTATCTTTTGGAAAAGGTGAGGTAAAAAAATAAATCATAAAAAAAACGACTAAAGTAATTTTAGTCGTTTTTGTTTTGCAGAGAGGAAGGGAAATGAACCTTATTACATTTAACATAGCCAATTTTATATAAATATACTATATATCAATAATTTACATATATTTGTATAAAATAATATACTTAGTTTTTATATCTAAATATAGAAGAAGTAGCACCTAAACTGGCACCTAATGAATTCGACTTTTAAACTTAAAAATCCTAATAGTGACAAGGAAACTTTGATCTATTTCCGTTCATTTTTTAGCAATGAAAATAAGAATTTCATCTACTCTACTGGTGAAAAAATAAAACCTTCCGAATGGGATTTTGAACACAGGCAACCAAATGACATTAATGGTAGGACAAAACGTGCAGAAAACCACAGAGGTATAAAAAAACAATTAGATAGGTACATTGGTTATTTCACTGAAATCGTGAATCGTTACAAAAATATCGGTGAACATCTAACTACTGATATCATAAGGCAAAGATTTGATGAAGAGTTCAAAAAAATCAAGGTGAAAGAAGATTTTTTTAGACTTTATGAGCAATTTATCGATGAGAAAGCTAATGATTATACTGGAAAAGGAATATCAAAATCAACCAAGACCAGATATGAACATAATAAAAACCTACTTCTCGAATTCCAAAACTACTCTAAAATAAAAATCACTTTAGGGAGCTTTAATGAAAAAACTTATAATAAATTCCTTAAATATTGCATTGAGATAAAAGACCATTCTGCCAATACCATTCATCGTGATGTTGGATTGTTAAAAACATTCCTTTACTGGGCATTAAACAAAAAGTACAGCTACAATAATGATTTCATAAGCTTCAAAAAACCTCCGAAATTTCGTACTGATGAAATAGCTTTAAATTTTGAACAAGTTGAACTCATATACAATTATGACTTCAGTGATAACAAAAGATTGGAAAGGGTACGTGACCTCTTTATTTTTGGATGTACTACAGGAATGAGGTTTGGAAATTACAGCACGATCTCAAGAAGTGATGTTGATGGTAATTTCATACGAGTTATCGATTTAAAAAGCAAATCTAAAAACTTAGCAATTCCTTTAAACAGTATTTCTAAATCAATACTCGAAAAGTATGATTATAATCTGCCCAGTATTACAAATCAGAAGATGAATGAGTATATTAAGGAGGTTTTTAAAAAGCTGGAATTTACTGATGAAATAAAGAAGACTATGAAGTATGGCGATGAGTTGGTAGACCAAAAAGCTGAGTTTTGGACAAGAATTTCCTCACATACTGCTAGAAGAAGCTTCATTACGATAATGAAGAACAAACGAGTTCCGGATAAAGTAATTATGAGTTATACTGGTCATACTAGCTTGGAGGTATTTAATGCTTACTACAGACCAAGCGAAGATGATAAGATCAACTATATGAATGAAGTTTTTAAATAATCACTACTTTACATTATGGATAAAAAAAAGCTTTATGGACGTTGGAACTTTTGGGAAGAATTTGCAGGCTATCCAATGATGATATATTTATCGATTAGAAGGCAAAAAATTCACAAACGTTTGCAAAGGAGAATTGAAAAAGCGCAACAAAAATCCTCTAAAATCGTTCTCGATGAAAAGTTGAGAAATGAATTTTTGATTAGATATGAAAAATTAGACAATTTCTTCAGTTTTCATTTTAAAGATATTGACGAATCAAGAAATCACAATTTTGAAGAAAAAATCCAATACTGTTTGGATCAATATAAAAAAGAATCAAACAGCCTGTTAACTTCAAGTAATCTGATGAAATTGCAGGGTAATTTTTTAAATGGTGCCGAAACCACACTTTTTCTTTATTTCGCCTTAAAACACAAAACAAATAGAGAAATTAGTTTGTCAGATATTATGATTGGTGAAAATAGCTCGAAAATTTTTATTGCTTTTTTGAAAGATAAAAAATTCATCGATGAGAATCATAATCTGCTTGTAGATCAGAAATCTTCATTTATAAGAATTCACCGTTTTCTAAAAGATAATCACATAATCAATCCAGATTTTCAAGATACTACAATAAACTGGTCTGCACAAAAAGAAGGGATTGATACTTTTTCAGTTAGTATTTTGGTTGAAGAAATCGAATTACCCGAAATCTCAAAACTATCATCAAATGCAGATAAAGTATTAATAATTCGCTCAAGAAACACATCAACAACAGCAGAAAAATTGTCCATTGTTGACCCAATATCAAGCATAGAAATATTTGATAATGAGGATGACAAGTTTAATTTCATCAATGATTACATTATTCCAATAGATGCAGCAAAGTTTGTATTTTTTGATGCAGAGAAAATTGCTGAAATAGCCAATCTATCAATAAAAGAGGAAGGAAGTTTTATAAATGATGCTCTAGGTAAAATATTAGGATTAGACAATTACGAAACACTAATTGATGATTTTGAGTTTTATATCAATACTTTAAAAAAGGAAGGAGCAACAAGGAATCTTCAAGAGCAAATAATTGATAAAGAAAAAGCTATTGACTTATCAAATTTGGAAATTGAAAAATTTGAAGAAGAAAACGCTGAAAAGCTCAAAGAAATAGATGAGTTAAAAAAGGAAATTAGAAAGTTCGACAATTTAATTTCACAAAATAGTAAACAAGGAATCTCTAATTATGACAGAGAAACAATAGTCTCTGAAATTGAAAAGCTAAAGACAAGAGAAGTAGAACTTAGCGAACGATTCACTGAATTAAGCGAGATTATTCCTTTGACAATTTTGGCTGGAAAACTTGAAGAAGTAAAAGAGCATATTTCTATTCAGGAAGCAAACGAAATTTCTCAAATGTCATCAATAGAGAATTCTGAAAAAATAGAAAACTTCATTGAATTACTTTTCAATAGACCTCCTGATCCTGAAAATTCAACAATGTCTTTCAGGGACAAAAGTTTCTATTATGAAAAGGCAAAACGTTTAGGAAGTGAGTTATATAATATCGAAAGTGATTACCAAGAATTGGAATTTGAACACGATTTGAATAACGCTGAAAAGAATTTAATTTCTGACGCAACCAATCTTGTTCATTCTCAATCGAGCGACTTATTTCAAAGTACTATTGAGGAATTTAATGTAATGAATTTAAGAAAATCTGAATTAATAAAAGTCCTTAGTAAAGTTGATGCAGATTTAGTTGATGATATAGTTTTAGATTATTTGGCTAAAAAAGAAACTGCCGAAAACAAAACTACTGAGTACAATAGAAAAATCGGTGAAAATACTCAACAAATAAATAAAATAAAGAAAGATATAACCCGATTTAATCAAGAACTTGTAACACTCAGAAGTAGAGTTGAAATTAATGCTCAAAACAAATTAAAAATCAAAGAAACTGAAAAATATATTGATACACTCAAGACTTTTTTAGAAGAACAAAAGAACAGACATAAAGACAGTTTAGAAAAGACAATTCTTTTCGAATTGAGAACATTGATGCACAAACTTTCAAGCGAAGAGAATGATAGCAAGTTTATTGAAGATGTGAAAGTTACAATTTTGGCTTCCGGACAAGGAATGAAAATTACTTTACTTGACCAAGACGATAACGAAATCAGAAAAGAAAGTTTATCATCAGGAGAAAAGCAAATTTATATTTCGTGCTTAATTAAAGCTATCTTAAATGAATCCATTCAAAGTTTACCAATTTTCATTGATACACCATTAGGAAGACTTGACGAAGAACACAGAGATAATATAACAAAAAAATACTATCCTGCTTTATCAGAACAAGTGGTACTTTTTTCAACCAATAGCGAGATTACACCTAAACGATTTAGAGATATTTCAGAAAATATTGCGAAGTCATATATTTTGGTAAATGATGGCGCAAATACTAATTTAAAAAACGGCTATTTCCACAATTATGAGAATAACATTAAGTAAAGAAAACGATGAAGTTCTGTATAATCTAAAAAGTTTGTACGGTTTCAGAAATGAGGGAATTGCTCCTCGTATTGCATTTGCATTAAGCTTGCAAACAGGAAAGTATTTTGATTTAGAAAATGAAAATATTCCAAAGTCTGATGGAAAAGAATTTAGAGACGATAAAGCTCTTTTTGGAACCCTCATCAATGAGGCGTCAAATGTTGTTATTTACAAATCAATACTGGATCAACATTACAACAAGACCACTTTCGAAGATGAGTTTGTAAAACTTTTTAAACTTCATCTTAATCACGGTTTAAAGATATGGAATGAAAATGTAAAAAATGGAGACATCACAAAAGGGAATCATATAGATGTTCTATTAAAACAAATAAAAAAAGGATTGACTTTAAGGTCAAATACTACTCATATTTCTACTAATACTAAAAAATCAGAAGTTAAAGAGTTTCAAGAATTGTTATCATTTGAAATTGGGAAATCAGAAAATGATGAGCCAATTGTAATTAAAATCAATGATCTTCGAGAATTTGACAATAGAAATATTGCAGTTGCAGGAATGGCAGGATCGGGAAAAACTCAATTAATAAAAGACATTCTTTATCAAATTTCTAAAAATTCAAACAATGAATTGAAGTTTATATTTTTTGATTACAAAGGAGAAGGGAATCCGGAAAAACTAAAACCTTTTTTAGAAGCAACAAAAGCTGAATTTGTCGATTTAGTCAGCGATGGTGGGGTAGATTTTAATCCTTTCTTATCCATTAATTTAGAAGAAAGACAAAGACCTTTTAGTGTTCGTGCATTTGTAGATACTATTTCTACATTCGTTCCAAAAATGGGAGTTAATCAAGAAAATATTCTGATAAGTTTAATCAATGATTTACTTGATAGAAAAAATGGTTCCTATCCAACTATAACTGAATTATTTGAAGACTTAGAAAGCTATTACGAAGAAAACGGAATAAGACAAGATACTTTATATTCTGTTATAAGAGATTTATCAACTAATATTTTTAATTGTGACCCAAACAATCCTGAGGTTTTAAGCAAAAGTCTATATTTGAATTTACCACCTTCCTTATCGGATACTTTAAGACAGTTAGTTGTATTTCTCTTACTAAAATACTTTTACACATATTTTTCAAGCACAAACGATTGTGAACCAATTAATGAAATAATTATGCCTTTGCGGTATGTAATTGTTGTTGATGAAGCACATATTTATCTCGGAAATAAAAATGCAAGAAAAGCATTAATGGAAATTTTAAGACTTCTAAGATCAAAAGGCGTAATTGTAGTTATGTTATCACAAGGTGTTGACGACTACAAAACAAAAGATTTTGATTTTGCCTCACAAGTTAAGCTTCCAATTTGCTTGAATATTCAAAACAAAGATTACAAGGCAATCAGTAATTTCGTAGGAACACCAAGCAGTAAATATAAACTTGAAACGGAAATCAAAAAATTAGATTCTGGAAAAGGATTAATAAACATCGGAGAACCTAAAATAATAGAACTTAGACAATGGTGGAAGACAAAAAAGGCTGAAAATTTATGATTATTTTAAAATTGCGCTTCACCCTAAATTTTAGATAATCTCAGAAAATAAAAATTATCTACAAGTATTCGTTAAGCTCGTAGATAATTTTTATAATTAAGAGCTCACGCTATTTCTGCGGAAAAAAAGAACCCACGCCGTTGTATGTACTACTGATAGTACTTAGTGAGTGTTCAAGACCTCACCCTGCGGGTGTACAAGCACCCTCGTTATTTTTTATCCAATGATCAATTCAATTCCTGCTTTTTCAGCTTTGTATTTTATTTTGGTTTGCAACTCATAATAACTCCAGTTACGAAGCACGAATTCCTGTTCCTTTGCAATTCCAATTTTGTCCTCTTGATTTTTGAGAACAAGTGTGCCAGCCTGCTGTTTGATACAGAAATCGATAAGTTTCCGACTGTATATGTGAAGCCGATAACTTACGTATCTGCTTTCCAGATTCTCTGTTTTATACAATGCCTTCTGTTTCCGTTTAGTCCCGTTTCCCGAACGGGCATAGACTATACCGTCTAGAATCCTTTTTTGACTAGCCTGAATCGCTAACCTTCGATACAAAAACTCTTCTTTTGAGCCAATATTGATTCGTACATTGTTAGCTTTTGCAACTATTGGATGTTCCAGCGACAAGAAGGCTTCCGCAATGATTTCGGGTTTTAAAAGATGTTCCTCCTTTTCAAATTCAAAAACTGCAAGCCAGAAGATTTTCCTGTTTTTCAGTTGAATTTGTGATGTGCATAGCTTTATTTCTCCTTTTAATAAGCGTTCCATTGTCACTCGCTTATCAGTGTAGTCTTTCCCTAAATATGTTTTGACAGGTATCGCAAACATATTGAAACAAAACGCTTTCGTTTCTTCGTCATATCTCAGTTTGCTGATGCATTTAAAAGGTAGTGGTATTGGAATATCTCTTTTATAGTTTCTCAATGATTTTGTTCCCTGCCAGTAGTCTACTTTGTTTTTAGAGAAAGTTGATTGAATTGTATTGTTAAGGCTTCCCAGAATATCTGTGGGGATTTCCCCTTTGAATCTGTCAAAGACCATTCTTGCTGTGCTGTTTGTTTTCGAACGATCAAACATTCCCATCTGATCTTTTTTTTCATCAGCTAACTTGTATTGTATTTCTTCGGTGAGGTAAAAGAAATCTTTGATCATTTCCTGAATATACAAATGGGAAGCTATTAAGTTTGCCGCTCGGAAACAGCGGTTCTGATACCGATAAAGTTTTTCCCACATTTCATTTTTTTGATCTGATGGAACATCGATCAACAACTGAATTTTTCGGGTAAGTGTCATCGTAGATTTTTCCATATCAAACAGGTATTTCAGAGTTTTTCCGATGCTGTAAATATTGATAGGCACAAAGAAACTCTTGATGCACTTCTTTTTCAGAAAGTTTGAGTTCTCGTGCAATGACTGCAAATGAAGATTTCTGTTCAAATCTTCTGTTTATGATTTCAATTTGTTGACTGCTGAGTTCGATTTGCTGAACTTCATTTTTCTGAGATTTTACCGCTGACTTTTCATTAGAGTTTGTCTTTAAGATTTTCTTTAGATCATTTATTGCCCCAGCTACTTCATTGCTAATGTCTTTGACACTGCTTCCCATTGCTTCTGCAATAGGTTTGTATCTAAAGCCATATTGAAGGCATAGCTCAATTAAGTGTTTTCTTTTGGGGCTTATAACCTTTAAGACCTTATTGACTTCATCAAAATCTTTTTGATCGGAATCTTGCTGTAGAAGATTTTCTTTATCTTGCATAGGATCATATCCGACAAGGTAATCCTGATAATTCTCAAAACTTTCAAGTGAAGCTGTTAAGCGTGCGAATTTATTTTTCGGAGTATTGAAATACGTTATACAATCTCGTTTCAGAACGAACCGTAAAAAGCCAAGAATATGGGTAGGTGTTTCAATGGAATCACGATGTAGCCAGAGTTTAAGAAATGTATCTTGTACTAGCGTTTCCACGACAAAATCATCCTCAATCATTTGTTTTCCAATCCAGAAAAGAAGTCTTTTGTAGCGTAAATGAATATATTCTAATGAGGTAGGATTGCCTTTTTTCAGCAGTTCATATAACTGATGATCGTTAAGTTTTCGAAGCAAGGAGTTTGTTCTTTTCATAAGCGGTATTTTTCAGCTTAATGATTGCTAAAAGAAACTGCTTAGATTTCAGTATGTATTATCTTTACTATTTATGCACTATCTCCCTTCACCTTACCCCAAATAAATAGCGTGAAACTCAACATATCCGAACTGGGGCACTGGTATACCTTATATGCAGATAAGTGAGCTCACGCCTAGGTCGTGAGCTACTTTACTTATCCTCTCGCATATTAAAAATTACCAGTTTTCAGTTCGAGATTCTAAGCAATAGCTTCTATATTTCTTTGAAGTATCGCAAAGTTAC
>JBCNLQ010000006.1:0-130081 GCA_039595375.1 Chryseobacterium sp. | reverse complement strand
ATACCACCTTGAGCAGCAATAGAGTGCGCTCTTCTCGGAGAATCCTGGTAGCAGAAAGCTTTCACGTTATAGCCTTGTTCTGCAAGGGTTGCAGCGGCAGAGCCTCCTGCTAGTCCTGTTCCAACAATGATAATGTCTATTTTGTCTCGGTTGTTTGGAGCAACCAAGTTCATGTGATCTTTATGATTTTTCCATTTGTCCTTCAGTGGACCGTGAGGAATTTTAGAATCTAAACTCATAATTTATTTTTTATTATTGAGTAACGAAGTGATAAATTGCGATGATGATGAAACCAGCAGGAATCAGTATTGAATACCAATTTCCGAAAGCTTTGATGAATGGTGTATACTTCGGGTGTCTAGCTCCAATAGACTGGAAAGAAGACTGGAAGCCGTGTGCCAGGTGCAAGCCCAATAGTACAAAGGCAATCACGTATAATACAACTCTCCAAAGGCTTTCAAATTTGCTGTGCAAATCTCCCCAGAAACGATTCTCCTCTACAGGAAGCCCTTCGATGTACTTGTAATTCATCTCGTGATACCAGAAATCATACATGTGCAAAGCTAAAAATGCAAGAATTACAGCGCCTGTAATAATCATATTTCTAGACATCCAAGTTGAATTGGCTGCTCCGTTGTTCATCGCATATTTTACAGGTCGAGCTCTGTTATTTCTGATCTCCAGTATAAATCCCATAACAAAATGGAAAATAACTGCAAACATCAATACCGGCTGCATCAAAAATTGAATCAAGGGATTGTATCCCATAAATTGAGAGGCGTTATTGTAGGCTGTTTCTCCGAAAATCGATAATAAATTCACTGAAAGGTGCATTACCAAAAAAATCAGCAAAAACATTGCTGAAAGTGCCATAGCATATTTTCTGCCTATAGAAGACGTAGTCCCTGCCATAATTCTGTTGTTGTTTTGAATTTTCACAAATTTAGAAAATAGTTGACTGAACTAATGTTGAGAAATGTCAGAAAATTATAGTTTGTAATGTTTCTAAATAACTTTATGAAAGCGCTAATTTTATTCTATGTTTGGTGTAAATTCTACGTTAAATATAATAGAAAACCCCGAAAAATAAATTCGGGGTTAAGTTCTATAATTCTTTTCTCAATCTTGCGACTGGAATGTTGAGTTGTTCTCTGTATTTGGCGATTGTTCTTCTGGCGATATTATATCCTTTTTCTTTCAAAATTCCTACAAGTGCATCGTCTGTATAAGGTTTTCTCTTGTTTTCCTTGCCAATTGCTTCTTGCAAGTGTTGCTTAATTTCTTTAGTCGAAACTTCCTCGCCATCGTCATTTGTTAATGAATCCGAGAATAGATTTTTTAGATAAACAATTCCGTTTGGTGTGTCGGCATATTTGCTTTTTACAACTCTGGAGATTGTAGAAATATCAAATCCTGTAATATCAGCCACATCCTTTAAAATCATTGGTCTGATATTTTTCTCATCACCGGAAATAAAATAATCTTTCTGAAGTTTTACAATAGCGGTAATAGTCTGTAAAAGTGTGTTTTGTCTTTGATTGATCGCGTCTATATACCATTTTGCGGCGTCTAGTTTTTGTTTGATGAAAAGCGCTGCTTGCTTGTGTTCGGTTGATTTTTTATCGTGAGAATAGGTCGTCAGGATATCTTTATACTCATCAGAAACTCTTAGAGAAGGCGCGTTTTTATTATTCAATGTTGGAATAACTTGGTTGTCCTTAACCTGAATCATAAAATCCGGGATAATTTCCTGATTGATGGTAATTGTCTGAGTGTCAAAATTTCCGCCTACTTTTGGCGACAGTCTTGAAATTTCGTCCAACGCATCTTTCAAATCTTCTTCTTCAATGTCATATTTCTGAATAATCTTGTTGTAATGCTTATTCGCCAAGGCATCAAATTGATTTCTCAAAATATTTCCCGCTAAAATCACAGCGGAGTCCGAACTGACCTTTTTTTCAATTTGTAAAAGCAGACATTCTCTCAAATCTCTTGCTCCAACGCCAGGCGGATCAAGCTTCTGTACATAATTCTCCAGTATATCAGTAACCTTTTCTACGGTGGTGTAAATCCCTTGTGAGAAAGCCAAATCATCTACAATTGATTTGATTTCTCTTCTTAGGTAACCGTCTGTATCAAGATTTCCAATCACGTATTCTGAGATTTTCAGATCCTCGTCATCAATGCTGGATAGTCTAATTTGTTCCAAAAGATAGTCATAAAGTGATTGGCCTTCTGTCAATAATGATTGGTTGTCAAATTCTTCATCATCTGCAGAGTAGTTGCTGTTCGCTGTTTTATAGCTTGGCTCATCATCATAAAGATATTCATCTACATCAAAATCTGTTTCGATACTGTCGCTGCCTTCAGTTTCAAATTCCTCATCAGATTTTGTGTACTCTTCCTCTGTGTTTTCTTCAGTTACTTTTTCTAAAGCTGGATTTTCTTCAAGTTCTCTTTCCAATTCTTCTTCGAATTCCAGCGTGTGCAGCTGAATCAATTTCATCAGTTGAATCTGTTGAGGTGCGAGCTTTTGCCCGAGGCGCATTTGTAGATTTTGCTTTAGCATAATTTTTGGTGTTTGTCAATTAATGATCAACTTTACGAAGTTAAAAAATATTTTTTGAAAAACAATAAGTTTAGCACGATTTTTGATGTGTTAATTTTAGTTAATAAAAAACCTTCAGATTTTTCTGAAGGTTTTTCTTGTTTTTACCAAATTTTTATGCGTTTCTGAGGAGCTAAATATAATTTGTCTCCTGGTTTAATATCAAACGCTTTCTGGAAGGCATCCATATTTACCAAAGGTCCAAAACTTCTATAATAGCCTGGCGAATGTGGGTCGGTCTTGACTTGATTCGTCATATACTTGTCTGTAGATTTGGTTCTCCAGACTGTTGCCCAGCTCATAAAAAATCTTTGATCTTGGGTCAATCCGCTGATTTCTCCTGGATTTCCGTGGTCTTTGAGATACATTTGCAACGCTGTGTACGCAACATTGATCCCGCCTAAGTCTCCTATATTTTCTCCACTCGTGAATTTTCCGTTGACAAAACTTCCTTTCACAGGTTCATATTTATCATATTGTGCAGCCAGTTGTCCAACTTTTTCATCAAAGTTTTTTCTGTCACTTTCGGTCCACCAATTATTTAGGTTTCCATCTCCATCGAATCTCGAACCGCTGTCATCAAATCCGTGAGAAATCTCGTGACCAATTACGCCACCAATTCCTCCAAAGTTTACCGCAGGGTCAGCTTTGAAATTGAAAAATGGAGGCTGAAGAATCGCTGCAGGGAAAACAATTTCGTTATTTGATGAGCTGTAATAAGCATTAACAGTTTGTGGCGACATTCCCCATTCTGTTTTATCCACCGGTTTTCCTATTTTGTCAAGGTTTTTTGCGTAATTCCACTCAGATATTTTCTCCAAATTATTATAATACGTTCCGCCATTGGAAGCTAGCTGAAGATTTAGTTTAGAATAATCTTTCCATTTGTCGGGATAGGCGATTTTTACTTTGAATTTGGCCAACTTTTCCAAAGCTTTTTCTTTGGTCACCGGCGACATCCAGTCCAGGTTTTCGATGTGGAGTTTGAAAGATTTTTTAATGTAATCTACATAAGTTTCCATCTTTTGTTTAGCTTCTGCGGGGAAATATTTCTCTACGTACAGTTTCCCGAAAGCTTCTCCCAAAACACCATTGATGACACCAAGACCGCGTTTTTCCATAGACCGTTGCTCTTGCTGGCCTTGGAGATATTTGGAATAAAAATCAAAACGTATATTGTCCAGATTTTGATCTAGGTTTCCGGCATTATTATTCAAAAGATCATACTTCATATATTCTTTGACGAGGCTAATGTTTTTATCAGTCATCCAAGAATCCATATTTTGATAATATTTCAATTCGCCAATAATCACTTTATTCGTGTTAACACCAACTGTTTTCAGATAATCAGGAAGATTAACATTTTTTACTAATGATTTTAGTTCCTCCACGGTTTTAGGATTGTAACGCAAATTGGCATCACGGCCTTGTTCCAAAGTCAGAAGGTCTTGAGCCAGCTTTTTCTCAAAATCAACGATTTGCTGAGCGGTTGCATCAGGCGTTTTATTGCCAAGAACTGTTTCCAGTTTGGCAACGTAAGTTTTGTATTCTGCCAAAGTTTTGGTGTTGGCTTCGTTCACTTTTTGGTAATAATCTTTGCCCAAGCCTAAGCTTGGTCCACCCAAATAAACAGCGTTCATTACAGAGTTTTTCATATCAGCACTCACTCGCCATCCATAAAAAGGATTGTCTCCGGAAGGTGTTGCTTCTATCAAATATTTCTGTAAATCTTTAACATTTTTAATGGCATCGATTTTTGCCAATTGTGATTGAATTGGTTTCAAACCCTCTGCATTCCGTTTTTTCCAATCGATAAATGTCCCATAAAGTGCTTGGATCTTTTCGCCTTCGGAATTAGGACTGTATTTTTCCGAAAGAATCTTGTTCAAAATATCCAATGAAGCCACATCGACATCTTCTCTCAATGCGTTAAATGAACCCCAACTCGGTTTATCGGAAGGAATAACAGCGGTCTTCATCCAGCCACCGTTCACATAATTGTAGAAATCATCCTGAGGTCTGACAGACTTGTCCATATAATCCAGATTGATTCCATTATCCTCGTTAGCTTTAGATGTTATTTGTGGTTTTTTAATTGAAGATGTAGTTTGTGCAGTAGAGTAATATCCGAGATAAAATGTTGCTCCGACTGTCAAAAGATAAGAACTGAACTTTTTCATTGACGATTTATTTTTTTAGTATTTTCAAATTTAGCAATTTTCGAATTTATTGTCATAAAAAAAATTCCTTCAATTAAAAACTGAAGGAATTTTGATTTTTTATTTGATTAATGCTTAAAACTCTGCACTTTTCGGAGTTCTTGGAAAAGGAATCACATCTCTGATGTTGGTCATTCCTGTAACGAAAAGAACCAATCTTTCGAGTCCTAATCCAAAACCTGCGTGTGGAACAGAGCCGAATCTTCTCGTGTCCATATACCACCAAAGTTCTTCCTCGTCCACGTGCATTTCTGCCATTTTCGTTTTCAGAACATCTAGTCTTGCTTCTCTTTCAGAACCACCGATGATTTCTCCAATGCCTGGGAAAAGAACGTCCATCGCTGCAACGGTTTTATTGTCATCGTTCAGTTTCATATAGAAAGCTTTGATCTCTTTTGGATAATCGAACAAAACAACCGGACTTTCAAAATGTTTCTCTACCAAGAATCTTTCGTGCTCAGACTGCAAATCCGTTCCCCATTTCTCAACAGGATATTGGAATTTTCCTTTTTTGTTTTCTTTAGAATTTAATAAAATCTCAATAGCTTCTGTGTAAGAAACTCTCTTGAATCTTTTCGCAATCACATTTTCCAGCTTTTCAATCAAACCTTCTTTCGCTCTTTCTTTTTCCGGTTTTGATTTCTGTTCTTCTGCAAAACGCTTGTCAAGAAAATCTAAGTCGTCTTTGCAGTTGTCCAAAACATATTTAATCACATATTTCAGAAAATCCTCAGCCAAATCAATATTGTCTTCCAGATTATTGAAAGCCACTTCCGGCTCAATCATCCAGAACTCGGCTAAGTGACGTGTTGTGTTAGAGTTCTCTGCACGGAAAGTCGGTCCGAACGTGTAAATTCTTCCCAATCCCATTGCCGCCGTTTCGCCTTCCAGCTGTCCGGAAACCGTAAGATTCGTTTTTTTTCCGAAGAAATCCTGAGAAAAATCGATTTCACCGTTTTCGTCTTTTGGGATTTGATTTAGGTCAAAATTAGTTACGCCAAACATTTCGCCGGCACCTTCTGCATCGGCTCCAGTAATGACTGGCGTGTTGATATAGAAAAATTGATTTTGATTAAAAAAAGAATGAATCGCAAAACTCACCGCGTGACGCACTCTGAAAACCGCTCCAAACAAATTAGTTCTGAATCTCAAATGGGCTTGCTCACGCAATTTCTCCAAACTGTGTTTCTTAGGCTGAAGAATAGTCGCTTGTAATTCGTCAAAGAAATTATCTCCTAAAATGATGATTTTTTTTGCGATGATTTCTACAGTTTGTCCTGCGCCTTGGCTTTCTACGACTTCACCAACGATTTTCAAAGACGAAGCAGTATTGATTTTTTTGATAGTTTCCTCGTCGAAATTTTCAAAATCCACAACCACCTGCAAATTATTAATCGTAGAACCGTCATTCAATGCAATAAAGCGATTGGAACGGAACGCACGAACCCAGCCCTGAACGGTGATGTCGTGATGCAAAACTTTTTTGTAATCTGCTAATAAGTCTTTAATCGTCTGTCTTTTCATCTGATATCTATATATTTTTCTTACGGTCAGATGGAACACCTGAAGTGTTTCATCGTATAAACTTTATAAAGTTTCTTCTTTAAAATTAAGTGACTGCAAATTTAGGAAAAATCGCTGTAAGTCCTAAGTTACATTTAGAGTTTCTATCTTTTACATCAAATCAATTCAATAATACCGATTTTTTAATACTTTTTCCTTGACGGATTTTCCAGGCGTGATAAGAAGTCGGAACATCGAATTGCCATTTCGGTAAAATCAGAATGATTAAAATCACATCGATATGAGAAATCAATCCAAGAATCAAACATACATAAAATGCCCAATTTGCTGTACTGAAACCTATCAAAAAAGTAAAAGCAATTAGCAGACTCAAACCCCACAGCTTGGATAACCAGGCGTGCGTGCAGGTTTCTTTCCCGAATTTCCAAATACAGATGATATAACACAATGCTTCCATTCCGAAAATCAGAGAAATGCTTTTCCAGTGATTTTGAATGATTTCCGGATTCAGCCAATACATTGCAAATCCGATTGATAACCAAAATACTAAATCGGTTTGACTGTCCAGTCTTCTCAGTTTTTCAGATGAAACACCAACTTTCCTTGCGATGATTCCGTCAAAAATATCGGTCAGTAATCCGAAATACATTAGAATTAAAATCATCGTTCTGGATGTTTCGCCAATAAAGTATCCTAAATATAGAATGGTGATTGCTGAAAGGAATCTTAATAAGATTAATAGGTAGGGGATTGTCTTCATAATTTATTGTTTTTCAAAAGTAAAATGAGAATTAGTTGTTTTAGCATCACCTATTACAACTAAAATTGCCATATAGAAGAAATAGTTGAGCTGAACTTGTAAATTGTGATTTTTGTCTATTGCAAAACAAGACTTTTGAATATTCCAACCTCCAGCAACAAATGGAATTCCTTCAATCATAAATTGTTTTTCCCTTAAATACAAGAAACCATCTTTTTTTAATTTTACTTTCAGATTTTTGTCAAACAATAGATTTTCAGAATCAATAATTTTGACATTCAACCTTTTATCGTTAATTATTTTCAATATCAATTTCACATCTTTTTTCTTTTCATATTTATTATCTCCACCTTTGAGAAAAGCAAACATATTGGTATTTCTATCAAAAACTTCGGTGAGAGTTTTTGTTTCAGAGGAAGAAATATTTTTGTAAGTTCCGTCAATTTCGCTCAAATTATTTTTATTAAAACTTCCACTTCCAGTAGGATTTTTAAAACCTGCGCAATTCGCATTCAATAATCCGACAAGGAGCAATAAAACCAATTTTTTCATTTTCTTGAATTTTAAATTATATTTCAAAATTATTTCTGAAATCAAAGTTTCTCAATGCGGAAATGAATTAATATTTTTTCTAAATTTGTGAAAATCGCAAAAAGTGTATCAGGAACTTTTATTGAAAGAAATCAGAAGCAAAATCGGAAACCAATCTCTGAATGATGAATTGGCAAATGTTCTCAACATCAGCTACGACGCGGCACACAGAAGAACTTCTCTGAAATCAAAATTTTCTCTGGAAGAAAGTCTGCAATTGGCAAAATATTATAATATTTCTTTGGATAGATTTCTTGAAGATGGCGACAATCTTTTGGTCAGGAAAACCAAAGCGGTGAACAAAACCGAAGATTTACATTCGTTTTTTGAAAATACTTTAGATATTTTGAGTTCCATTAGTTTTTCGGAAAATTCTGTGATTTATTATTCGGCGAAGGATATTCCGTTTTTTTATACGCTCTCAGATACACCTTTGTCACGATTCAAAATCTATGTTTGGATGAATCTGCTGAATTCTAAGCAGGTTTTTATTCCGTTTCAGGATTTTCAGCCTGAGCCTTTTAACTCGAAAACCAATGTTTTGAGGGAAATTTATGAAAAACAAAATGTGATAGAATTGTGGAATGATATGACCATTTCCAGTATTCTGCTGCAGATTTCATTCTATTTTGAAATTGGACTTCTCCAAGAAAATGTTGCGTTGGAGATATTGGAAGAACTAAATGATTTGATTCATTACATCGAAAATAAAACAGAAACCAGTTCTCGTTTTCAGATTTATCAGAACGAGTTGGTTCATCTTTCCAATGATATTTTTATCTCGAATGGCACGCAATCTACTTTGGCGATTCCGTGTAATATGTTTGGCTATTTGTTAATCAACGATGCCAAAACCTGTAAAGAAACGCTCAATTATTTTGAACACCAAATCAAGAATTGCAAATCGCTGAACACAGCCGGAAACCGAGACAGAAAATTGTTTTTCAACAGAATGTATCGTCAGATTGAGGATTTAAAACTAAAAATATAAATTACTCATCTTTCTTAGAAGGCACCAAGAAAACGTCCATCAAACCTTCTGGCAAGAACATTTTGATGAATTTCTGTTCACGATTCACTTCCAGAATCCAATCTCGGATAATCGGGATAATGATTTCTTTTCCAGCAAGATCCAGAATGAAATAATTCTGAGCCGTCTGGTCATTTATGGAAACAATGTTTCCACAAGTTTTTCCATCAGCTTCGCGGATTTCGAAACCGACAACTTCGTGGTAATAGAATTTCTTCCCCGTCAATGGTGGTAGAGTAGAAAGCGGAAGATAAACACCTTTTCCAAGCGATTGATTCACCAAGGCTTCGGAAGAATTCTTGAAAGAAATAATTTTTGTATCCGCTTTGGACCAAGACTGTTTTTCCACGAAGAAAGGAACCAACAATCCGTTGACCTCAACAAAAATCGACTCCAGTTTGTTGTACATTTCAGGTTGATCCGTGTCCAGTTTCAGAATCACGTTGCCTTGTAATCCGTGAGTTCTGGTAATTGTTCCCAAAAAATAGCAATCTTCTTTTTTCATTATTTCCGATGATAAGTTTTATTAAACAACAAAGACACGAGATTATCGTGTCTTTGTTTTGTATCTTTTCGTAAAGAATTAAGCCTGAGTTTCTTCAGTTCCTTCTGCTTCAGCAGTTGGCTCTTCAGTAGCAACTTCTTCAGCAGGTGCGTTTGCAGCTTCTTCAGCAGCTTTTGCATCAGCTTCAGCTTTAGCTGCAGCATCAATTCTTGCTTGGTTTACTTTTGCTTCAGCATCTAGAGCCGCTTTTTTAGCGTCAGCTTTAGCAGTAGATAAACCTTGTACTTTTCCTTGTACTTTAGCATCTTTAGCCTCAACCCAAGCAGCGAATCTCTTCTCAGCTTCAGCTTCGTCAAAAGCACCTTTAGCTACACCACCCTGAAGGTGTTTTTTGTACAAAGCCCCTTTGTAAGAAAGGATTGCTCTTGCAGTATCAGTTGGCTGAGCACCGTTGTTCAACCATTGAACAGCAGAATCAACATTCAAATCGATAGTTGCTGGGTTTGTAATTGGGTTGTAAGTACCTAATTTTTCGATGAATCTACCATCTCTTCTAGCTCTTGCATCCGCAACTACGATGTGGAAGAAAGGTTTTCCTTTCGAACCGTGTCTTTGTAATCTGATTTTTACTGACATAATTTTAAAAATTGTGGGAACACGTCCCGGTTAAATATTAAGTCCGCAAAGATAGTAAAAATTTCTGGATACAAAAATTTTTGTCAGAAGTTGGAAGTCAGAAGTTTGTATCAAAAAAACTTTGGTCTCTTTTTGACTATGTAGAAATTTGAATGCTGGTTTACAAAACATTAGCCTAATCCTTTTTTATAAGTCTCCAAAGCCCGTTCCCGAGCAAATTTATGCTCCACGATTTTGTCTTCAAAAACTACATTTTCAAAATCAGGATTCCACTTGCGGATGTATTTCAAATCTTTATCAAATTTCTTAGTCTGCTCATCCGGACTGAAAACGCGGAAATATGGCGCCGCATCACAACCACAGCCTGCCGCCCATTGCCAGTTGCCGTTGTTGGCAGACAGGTCGTAATCCAACAGTTTTTTTGCAAAATAAGCCTCGCCCCAACGCCAGTCTATCAAAAGATGTTTTGTGAGGAAACTGGCAACCACCATTCGGATTCTGTTGTGCATCTTTCCAGTTTTATTCAGTTGGCGCATCCCGGCATCTACAATGGCGTAACCAGTTTCGCCGCTGCACCATTTTTTAAACTCGGCTTCGTTGTTTCGCCAAGTGATGTTTTCATATTTTTCCTTGAAACAATAATTGACGACTTTTGGAAAATGAAATAGAATTTGCATAAAAAACTCTCTCCAAATCAATTCGTTCAGCCAAGTTTCGTTGTGGCTTAAAGCAAATTTGACACATTTTCTGACAGAAATAGTTCCGAATCTCAGTGCAATTCCAAGATGTGTGGTTGCGTCCAAAGCAGGAAAATCTCGTTTTTCATCGTAAGCATCAATAATTTTAGACTCTAAAGCCGGTTCTTCGAAATCCAAATCCGTTTTCTGGAATCCGATTTCTTTTAAACTTAGGATTTTATTAGGAGGTAATTTTAGGAATTGATTTTTATCAATTTTTGCAGGCTCATAATCGGATTTTGTGAGCAGTTTTTTCCACTTTTTGGAATAAGGTGTGTAAACGGTATATGGTTCATTATTGTCTTTCACCACGTCATTTTTCTCAAAAATCACTTGGTCTTTGAAATCATAAAAATCAATGTTTTTTGAATCCAGAAAATCCTTAACCTCATCATCTCTTTTTATTGCCGATGGTTCATAATCCCGATTGCAGAACACCGATTTAACATCATAATCTTTCTGTAGTTGTTTGAAAATCTCCAAAGGTTTTCCGTAGAAAGTCAAAAGATGGCTTCCAGATTCTTTCAGATCCTGGTTGATTTTTTCAAGCGCCTGATGGATGTAATCTACTCTGCGGTCGTACTTATCTTCCAAATTGTCGAGAATGTCTTTATCAAAAATAAAAATCGGAATGACTTTTTCGCCGGATTTCAAAGCTTCGGACAAACCTTTGTTGTCATCCAAACGTAAATCTCTTCGGAACCAGAATATGGATATTTTTTGCATTGGGACTTGTTGTGATTTTTAAAATAAACTATTGATATGTGAGTAAAAATATAATCAAAGCGGAAAAAATTGTAGCTAAAAAAGTGGAAATGAAAACGGCAAGATTACTTCTTGTCTTTCTTGTTATCAATTTTATTACCAAATAACAGACAATATAAGTTGGAACGAGAAGAAACGGCGCGATTGCCTGTAGGAAAAGTATAGCAAGGAAAAGAAATATTGAACCTGCCAATGTTGCAACGAATAAGCCAACGATGCTGAGGCGAATGGTTTCATCATCAACCTTTGAATTTTCTTTGTGGCTAGTGAGAATGAGATATTTTTCTAAAATGAAATACGATCTTTCATCATTTTCTAGAATATCAGACGATATTTTGGGTTCGATGTCTTCTATGCTTAAACCTTGGTCAATCAACTTATTAATTTCAAATGCGATTCTACCTTTTTCTTTTACAACTAATTTCCTGTGATTTGCTTTTTCGAAAAATTTTTCATCATAACCTCTTTCATTTATAATTTCTTGCATATCACGATTGATTTTGCCAGAATTGTCCAGCAACTCATTGTAAGCAATCAGCAATTCTTCTTCGGTAAAATTCTTGTAAATGTTCATTTATTCCAAACTTCCCATATAAAATAATCCCAGACACTGCTGGTTTTCTTCGATGGTCAAAGATTCTTTCAGTTGCTCAACGATTTTTGGGGAACTCCAATAGCAACCAATATTGTTGGCGGTACAAGTCAAATACATATTCTGAACCGCCATAGAAACGGCCGAAATCTCTTCCCAATCCGGAACCAATTTGCTGAAATTCACAACGATAGAGACTACGATATTCGCCTTAGAAATCTTGAAGCCAATATCATCATATTTCTTTTGTAGAAACTGATTTTCTGACGTTACAGTTTTATAGATGGTCTGAAGTTCTAATCCCAATTTTTGCTTATCCTCGCCCTTGAAAACCTTGAATCTCCACGGTTTAGTTCGCTTGTGATTCGGCGCCAGAACGGCGCTGTTCAGGATTTCGTCCAGGATATTTTGAGGTATTTCTTTGTCGGAGTAATCTTTTGGGAAGATGCTTCTGCGCTCTTCTATGATTTGTTTTAAAATTTTGGCGTTTTCCATAAGTCAAAGATACGTGAAGAATGGCGAAAGAAAAAAGTGAAAGGAAACGAGATGGGAAAGCTTCCATCATCCAACTTCAAACTTCCATCATCAAAAGATTTCCACGATTTCCTGGCTGATTCTATTCAGCGTAAAAGAATCTCCGGGTTTCATTCCCATCATCGTTTGTGCCATCGGACTTTCTGGCGAAATGGCATAAAACCTGTCATTCTCGAAAAAAAACTCGCCAAGGGAAACAGAGATGTAAAAACGCGCTTTGTTGGTAATGACCAAAGAACCAAGTTTTACGATATCTGAGGTCGAATTGAGTACTTTTCTCATTTGCATTTGCATCGTTTTGAGGGAAACCATCTGCTTGTCTAGGTGATAGATTTCTTCCTGGATTTCTTCTCGTATCGAGTCATATTTAGAGGTTTTTTTGATTTCTCGGCTGGCTTCCAGAGAAAAGTTAAGATAAAAATCCAAGGTTTTTATCTTGCTGTTTATGGTGTCGTTTACAAAACTTCTAAGTTCGACCTTGTTATAAATCGTCTTTTGCATACATCCATTTTATGAATAAAGGTAATGAATTATTTTTTTGAAAAACAATCCCACGTTACTTTTGTAATATCTGCAATGATTTTCTCTGTATTTTCTCTGGATTCTGTAATGTTTTTTAGGTAAATAGAAAGTATAAAATGCTTACCCTTCGGAAGCTTTATGATTCCAATATCGTTCATTGCCACACGCAGGTTGTTATCATTAGTGCCAGAAATTCCTGTTCTGTGTGCCAATTCGGTTCCTTCGGGAAGGCCGGCTTTCATCCAAGTAATTCCGCGTGAACATTCCACCATTAGTTGATACAGGTACTTTGTGGTAGCTTTTTTCAGAACTTTTCCTTTATAAAATCTATCCAATAATTCTGTTGTTGCAATTGGCGTTGTAGTGTTGATATACAGATTTTCCCAAGTCCGCATTTGGTCTTCATTCATTTTGATGACGAAATCTTTGATGCCAACTTTATTAATGAATTTTTGTACGATTTGCGTTCCGCCAATCAATTCCAATAGAATATCGCAACCATTATTGTCACTGTGGGAAACGGTGTATCGCAATAATTGGTCTACCGTCAGATCCATATTTCCATTGGGAAACTCGTCGCGGATTGGACTCCAGGTGTCTTCTTTCAAATCTTCTTTTTTGATGAAAATTTTCTGGTTTAATGACAATTTGCCTTTGTCTACTTCATTCAGAACCGCCAATGCAATATGGAATTTGAAAACGCTCATCATTGGCATTTTCATATTTCCGTTGATGCTCAAAGTATCTTTGCTTTCAACTCCTTTGATTGCAATTCCGACAGTTGCATTGTGCTTCACAATGATTTGACTCAGTTCTTTGCGAAGTTCGGGAAAGTTTTGAGCAAATGTTCGAATTGAGCATAAAGAAAAGATAATAATTATTGTTAGTTTCTTCATAAGACTTCAGTTATTTCAAAATTTGACTTTCCAACACAATTTTTCTCACTTGATCTTCGAAGTAATACGCAATATCAAAATTTTCATTCGCTACATTTTCCATTATCACAACGCTGGTTTTTGTTTTTGGATAATACAAATTGACCGCAGTAAAACCCTCACCGGGATGAAAACCGGTGTGTCCAATTTCGTTGATTTTCACTTTGTCATTGATTCTCAAACCATAGCCGTATCCAATCGGATTGTCGCTGAAAACCTGATGCGTAGCAGTGACCGAATAATCGGTCATCAATTTATAAGTTTCTGGTTTCAGGAGTTTTCCGTTGTGAAGTGCTTCATTCCACTTTGCCAAATCGGGCGCTGTGACTATCAAATGACTTCCAAAATAATTTGTAGGATTGAAATCTGATTTTTCATTCAGTCTAAAAGTTCCGTCTTTACGAATGGTGTGTCCTTTTGTCAAAAGCCGACTGCTGATTTCGGTAGGGTAGGCGCTTTCATTCATTTTGCATTTTTTGAATAAAGCTGTTACCAATTCCTGATAGCTTAGTCCGCTTTGCTTTTCCAAAACCAATCCTGCAACATAGTATCCGATGTTGGAATAACTAAATTCTTTTCCGGTTTTGAATTTCAAATTCGGTTTCAAATCATCGCTGTAAAGTCCAGAAGTGTGATTCAATAAATGATGAACGGTAATGGTGTCTGCCCAGGCGTATTTAAAATCTGGTAAATATTTACGGATCGGAACGTTTAAATCAATTTTTCCTTTCTCAACTTCCTGCAAAATTAATGTTGCTGTGATTTGTTTTGCAATGGACATTGTAGAAAATCTGTCATTAATTTTCAGTGGTGTTTTCTTGTTGAAATCAGCATAGCCAAATGCTTTTGTGTATTTTTTTTCCCCATTTTGCTGGATATAGACCACACCATTGAAAGTTCTGGGATTTGTAGTTTTGATTAAGCTGTCAATTTTTACAGAATAATCATCTCTTTTCTGAGCCGAAGAATTGCAAGAAATAAATAAAGTAATAATAGCAACCGAAGCCACTTTGAAAAAATGTCTCATTGATGTTTTAATTGAGTTAGTTATTAATTTAATGAATGGATTTACTCCAAAAGATCCGGCCGGCGTTCTTTGGTGATTCTCACCGCTTCATCGTGTTGCCATTCTTCGATAGCTGCAAAATTACCGCTTAGTAAAATGTCAGGAACCGACAATCCTTTGTATGTCGCAGGCCTCGTGTAGATGGGATAAGATAAAAGGTCGTCCTGGAAACTGTCTGTCAAGGCACTTTGTTCGTCATTCAGAACACCCGGCAAAAGTCTAATGACAGAATCTGCCAATACGCAAGCCGCCAATTCGCCACCGGTCAAAACATAATCGCCAATAGAAATTTCTTTGGTGATGTGCAAATCACGTACACGTTGGTCAATGCCTTTGTAATGGCCACAAAGAAAAATCAGATTTTTCTTGATAGACAGCGAGTTTGCCATTTTTTGATTCAGCGTTTCGCCATCAGGAGTTAGGTAGATGATTTCGTCATAATCTCTTTGGGATTTCAGTTCAGAAATACATTTGTCCAGCGGTTCCACCATCATTATCATTCCAGCGCCACCACCATAAGGTTCATCATCAATCTGGCGATGTTTGCCAATGCTCCAGTCTCTGATGTTATGAAAATGAACTTCTGCCAATCCTTTTTCCATCGCTCTTTTCAGGATTGAAGTTTTGAAAGGACTTTCCATAAGTTCCGGAAGTACGCTGATGATGTCGATACGCATAATGGAGATTTGAGATTTGAAGTTTGAGGTTTGCTGAATTGGAATATATTATCGTTTAGATATGTCCCAACAGAGATTTGGTGCAAAAATTTATTAGATTTACTAAGGTTCAAAGATAGCAAAAAGTATAATTTGACGCCTAACTGCCGTAGTTTTCTTTCAGTTTTCTCATCAGAAGCCTTACACCTTGTTGTGTATCTGGATTGAAAGCGTTTGTGAAAATAATATATGCTCTGTTTTTTATTCTGTCGATGTGTACCAGCGAATAATAGGTGCCTGCAGTTCCGGAATGTGTGGAAAGTTCTTTTCCATTTTCGTAAATATTATACCAACCAAGAGAATAATTTGGGATTCCTTTGTGAATAAAGGTATAAGTTTTTGCTTTCAGATAATTGTCCTTGCCTTCAAGACCTTGTAAATTTAATTGAATAAATTTGATGTAATCTTTTAGTTTTATGTTCAGATCTCCCGCTGGTTCTGTAAAATCCAGATGATAATCAAAATCAGATGGAACAGGTTTTAGCTTGTCATTTTCTGTGAGATGTCCCCACGTGTCTTTTCGCTTTTGGTTTTCTGGCCAGGATAATTGCACATTCAGTTTTAAGTCTTTGTTGAATACTTTGTCAATCAACTGTTCCCAATTTTTTCCGGTTACTTTTTCTACCATCAATGTCGCCAATGTATATCCAGCGTTGGAATAGATAAACGGATGTTGTTCGTCTGTTTTTGCTGGTTCCAATGTAAGAACAAACTGCCCGAATTGCTTTCTTTTTTCAGCATTTGTTCCTTTGAAATCAGGGATTTTTGGGTCGTTATCTCCCTGAAATGGTTGTATTCCGGCTTTGTGAGAGAGTAAATCTTGCAAAGTAATATTAGCGTATTCCGGTTTGATTTTTAATTTCCAGTCGGGAAATAAATCAAAAAATTGGGTAGTCCATTTTAATTGTCCTTTTTCTACATATTTGGCAATTAGAAAAGCGGTCATTGCCTTGGTATTGGAACCGATATGAAACCTGTCATCTAAAGTAGCCGCATCGGGAAGATCAACAGAATGGTTTCCCAGAGCTGCTATTTCCAAAGTAGATTTGCTGTCGATTGCCGCATAACTGATTTCAGGAATGTGATATGATTTCCGAATGGAGTCTGCAAACTTCACGGTTTTCTGACCGAAACAAATTGCTGCTAGGATTATAAAAACTATTGTAATTGATTTTTTTATCATCTGTGTATTATGAAAGCTGAATCTTTTACTGTTCTGTCGGGTTTTTTCTGGATGGCGCAATGATGAGTCTGAGAGATGAATCTTTGTTGATGTAACTCCACATCCAGTTGAAGAAAATAGCAATTTTGTTTCTGACGCTCAGAATCAGCATCAAATGTAAGAACATCCAGAAATACCAAGCAAGAAATCCTTGAAATTTAAAATTAGGCAAGTCAACAACCGCTCTGTGTTTTCCGATGGTCGCCATAGAACCGCGGTCAATGTATTCGTATTCCTGCCATTCTTTTTCTGAATTTTTTCTGAAATTTTTTGCCAGATTTTTCCCTTGATTGATGGCAACATTCGCCACCTGCGGATGACCTTGCGGATATTTTGGCGTTTCCATATAGGCAATATCGCCAATGGCAAAAATATTATCGTAACCTTTTACTTTATTAAATCTATCGACAATATATCGGTTTTTCACCAAATTCTCTTTATTGAAATCGTCTATAATATTACCGGTAACACCGGCTGCCCAGATCACATTATTTGTAGGAATAGAGTTGCCGCTTTGCATGTAGATTTTGTCGCCATCATAATCGGTAACGCGTTCGTTTTTCAGGAATTTGACACCCAGCTGAATCAGATATTTTTCTGCTGCATCTTGCGATTCTTTGCTCATCGCTTCCAATGGCTTGTCGCCAGAGCTGATGAGAATAATCTTGAGATCGTCAAAATTCATCCTAGGATAATCTCTCGGTAGGATGTTGGTTTTCATCTCGGAAAAAGCACCTGCCAATTCCACACCGGTTGGTCCGCTTCCAACAATCACCAGGTTCCAATTGCCATCGTCACTAGATTTTCTTTCGATGATCATCTTTTCAAAAGTCATCAAAACATGATTTCTGATACTGATGGCTTCTTGCGTATTCTTCATTCCCAAAGCCAGATTCTGCATCTTCTGATTGCCAAAAAAATTGGTTCGACAACCAGTTGCTATTACCAATTTGTCGTAAGAAAAAACACCATCGTCGCCGATAATTTTATTTTCAGACGGAATAATTTTCTTAACCTCAGTCATCCGAAACTGAATATTCTTGGACCTTTGAAAAATTTTTCTGAACGGGAAAGAGATATTCGAGGGCTCGATTCGGCCGGTTGCAACTTGATAGAATAAGGGCTGAAACATATGATGATTCATCTTATCTATGACCATTACCTTGTATTTTCCCTGATTGTTCAGGTGTCTTGCCAATTGCAATCCTGCAAATCCACCGCCGATGATGACAATCTTTTCCCTCATTATGAATTTTTTATAAAATTAAGATTTTTATTTTGCTTTGGAACAATCAAAAATTATGCTTAAAAATGATAGAAAGAATGATTTGCATCATTAATATTAAAAAGAGAACTCTGCCAAAAATAAATCTGACAGAGTCTCAAAACACAAATGATGAAAATTAATTTTTATAGAAACCATTCACGCCTATTCCAGCAGAAAGAGTTTTTATTAAATTGCCTTGTAAAGAGTAAATCAAAATTTTGCTCGGACCATTGAAGTTAACATCAGAGATATAAACTTTGTCATCTATAATGTTAAGTCCATAAAGGTATAATCCTGCTGTCTTGGTATATTTGAAAAGTTTTGTCGCAGTAGCACTAGAGGCTGTTCCCTTGCTGTAAATATTACCGTCGGAGTCTGCAAAATATAATTTGTTATCAGCGAATCTTAGTTTGGCAGCTTTGATTCCAGCTAATTTAGAACTTGTAAAAGTGCCTGTTTTTGTATTCACTTCATAGATATAAGAATCTGTATTTTCAGTTGAAAGGACATAAGCAAAACCATTGGCAGATATCATATCGCTGATGATACCGTTATCCGTAAAGGTAATCGTTTTATCAACTGTATTGGAAGAAGAGTTGATGGTGGTAATGGTATGTCCGGATGGAATCTCGTTGTAAGGCGGCGTCATCTCATACGTAGAGCCATCTGTCTGTACCACGATCTGATCTCCTACGTTTACGATTTTTTCTGCGTATCGGTTGAAAGATAGCTTTTTTACCGGTGCAAATGTGGAAGCGTTGTAAATATTAACTTCGTATGTGCTGAAGAAATCATTGCTGGTTACATAAACGTAGTTTCCTGCAAAAGCAATTGCTCTCGCTTGTTCCGCCTGAAAAGTTGCTGTTTTCTTAAAATTGTAGCGATCTACTACTTCTACTTTATTGGAGTTGTTGACCACCAGATAAGCTTTGTCATCTTTGAAAGCAATAGTCTGCAAAACATCTCCTAGAGGCTGGCTGGCATTGTTGCCTGCAAAAATGTTTTCTGACAAAGTTGACAAATCTGGCGAAAGATAAGAAACCTCTGCCTGATTTTTGTTGAAACCACCTTCTACACCTAACAGGATTCCACCATCATAAGCACCTTTCAAAGCGTTGTCTTCGAAAATATCGTCGTCTTTACAAGCGGTTGATAAAAGTAAAGATGCAGCAAAGAAGCCCGCAAGTAATTTTCTGATTTTCATAATATATATAGATTAAAAATTTAAATTCAAATTGACAGCATAACTTCTTTTCGGCATATAATAACCGTAAACTGTTCTGTAAACTTTGTCTGTAATGTTATTGACCCTGAAGCCTAATTTAGCACCTCGAATGATTTCTACCGAAATGCCACCATTAATCACAGCGAATGATTGTAAAGCTAATTTTTCAGACTCTTCAGAATCGCTGAAGATTTTTCCAGTCCACACTCCTTGAGCAAAGATTTGATACTTTTTATATTGGTAAGAAAAATAACTGTTGAGATTATGAAAGGGAACGTATGGAAGTTGTTTTTTTAGGTTCTGATCCGTAGATTGTGTGTACGAGTAGGATACTTGCGCTTCAACTTGATGATTATTTTTTATGTAATTATATCCAAGTTGAGATTCAAGTCCCCAAGATTTTACCCTGTCTGTATTGGTAGCTTCGTACATTCCTGTAGCATTGGGAAGCCAGCGTATCATGTTTTTGATATCCATAAAGTAGGACGTGACAGAGAATTTCCAATTTTTTAATTTAATGATTTGAGACAATTCTGCCTGATGAGAAGTTTCGGATTTTAAATTCAAATTGCCTCCCTGAACCCAATACAAATCATTAAAACTTGGCGCTCTGAAGTTTTTTGACAGATTAATTTTAAGCTGATACCAAGGTTTTACTTGATAATTTGCTCCAACAGAAAATAAGTAGGGACTGCTGAAGTCTTCAACAAAATCTTTCTTGACGCCCAATTCTAAAAATAGATTTTTCAACTCATTATTTCGATATAAAGCTGCGATTGAGCCCTGATTCCTGTTTGCTGGCAATCTGTTGGTTTTGAAACTTTCAGACGTGAGATAATTATATTCTAAAATAGTATTAACAGCTGATTTTTCAGTCACTTGATAGTTGAAATCTGTCTTCACAACGTACTGTTCAGAAGCACCTCCGCTTTGAGAATCGTTTTTTGAGGAATTTGAAAAATACTGATAGTCATCAGTTAAATAAGCTAATTTGAATTCGTTGCTGATTTTTCTGCTTTTTAATTTCCATCCAAATAAAGTTCTGAAATTTTGGGTTTCATATTTTGTCGGCGTAGAGAATTCAGACAAAAGCGCATAGTTTTGAACGCCGTCATACAGCTGAGTCTGCCAGTAGAGTTCATTATTTGCTGATAATTTGTAGGCCATTCCCAGATTGAAAGCCGAGTTTTGATAAGCGCCATTTCTGTTTTTGTAATATTTCTCTTCCACTATATACTCATTTTTACTTTGCGAGTGGTTGAAATTAAAATTAAAACTGAAGTTCTCATCGCTGAATTTGGCGGATGCCAGCGAATTAGTTGTAGCAAAGGAACTGTATTCCGAAAACAGACTTCCACTAAAACCTTTGTTGTAATCGAGAATATTATTAAGATGAATAGAACCTCCAATCGCACCGCTTCCATAAACAACACTTCCGCCGCCATATTTGACTCCGACATTTTCATAACTCAGCGGACTCAAAGTATTAATGTCGCCCTGACCCAGAAAAACAGAATTAATATTAATTCCATTCCAGACAAAAGCGGTTTGCTGAGCTGTTGTTCCCCTGAAAGATGGCGATGAGGTAGCGCCACGACCATTCTCTTTGATGTAAAGATTGGAGCGAAATCTCAGTAAATCTGATAATGATGTAGAGTTTTGTAAAATCTCATCGGAATTGATGTTTTCAATTTTCGTAGTTTTAGAAACTTTTCGGTACTGGTTATCAATAAATACCGTATCTATCAAAGCTTCCTGGGCGGAAAATTGATTCATCAACAAGAGAAAAACAAGCACAAAAATAAGTTTATTCATAATCTGCCTTTCCTCCGAAAGCATCTTTATTTAAAATTTATCTTTGGCAGGTCTCCTGACTTTCGCTGATTTTGCGCCTTCTCATCCACCTGGGGCGGACAATGGCAAAGAATGCAAAATACTTGGTTGCGATTTACAGTTGCGGGGACAGTTGAAGATTTGCGCTTCATTCCCTTTTAATCCCGAGACGTTCGGGAACCATAGTGTGGCAAATATAATAAAGTTATGTGGATATTTTGCGTTTTTCTTTAGAATGGTAATGTTCCGGTTTCTGAGGTGTTTCTATTTTTGTAATAATTTTCCAGAGGTTTTGGAAATGATTTGTCATCTGCCTGATTGTCCTCAACAATTATATAATCATTTTTTAAAGCAAACTTTTCAAATTCTTCCGCAGAATAGATATCCACCAAATTGATTTCAATTATCATATTCTTATGCGTCAGTTTACGGTTGATTATTTTTGAATTGACAATATAATCATTCCAGTTTTCAGGAATCGAAATTGGAAATTCGTACAGTTTTTTCCAGATGAAGTCATTGCCTCTTTGTTTGATGAGGAATTGATTTTTATGCTTCACAAAAAAATATTTCAAGTTCAAATCAGAAACTTTAACCTTTTTAGTTTTCACAGGAAACTCAGACACTCTTCCGGTTTGGAAAGCGATGCAATCATCATTTACGGGGCAATGGCCACAAAGCGGATTTTTCGGTTTGCAAATCTCCGAACCAATATCCATTATCGCCTGATTGAACTCGCCCGGTTTGTCTTCCGGCATTATCAATAAAGCCAGATCTGCGAAATATTGAAAAGCCTTCGACCCCGAAATGTCAAAGTCATCCGCAAAAATTCTTGACAATACTCTGTAAAAATTACCATCCACTGCGGGCACTTTTTCTTCGAAGCAAATACTTGCAATCGCTGCTGCGGTATATTTTCCGACACCTTTCAGTTTCAATATATCATCATAATGATGAGGGAACTCACCACCGAAATCTTCCACAACTTGATGCGCAGCCTTATGCAGATTAATCGCTCTGGAGTAATAGCCGAGGCCTTTCCAGTATAACAATACATCATCTTCCGACGCCTGATGAAGCTCTCCTATGGTAGGGAATCTTTCAATAAATCTGAGGTAATGACCAAGACCTTGTTTTACCTGGGTTTGCTGCAAAACAATCTCACTAATCCATATATTATAAGGTAGCTGGTTTTCTCTCCAGGGAAGTTGTCTGGCATTGGTATCATACCACTTTGTGAGCTTTTTTCCAATGTGAAGAAAATCAGCATTTTGTTTGTTTGTTTTCAAAAATATATCTTATATTTGCACACCAAAAATATAAAGAATTTTAGAAAATGACAAAGGCAGAATTGGTAAATACCATCTCGAACAAGCTGGGAGTAGAAAAGAATGATACACAGAAAGTTATCGAAGCTTTTATGCAAGAAATCAGAACGTCTATGTATAACGGAGATAACGTTTACTTAAGAGGTTTCGGTTCTTTCATCATCAAAACTAGAGCAGCTAAAACAGGAAGAAATATCTCTAAGAATACAGCGATAGAAATCCCTGCTCACAACATTCCTGCTTTTAAACCTTCGAAAACTTTTGTTGAAAAAGTTAAGACCAAAGTTGCAGTAAAATAATTAGTAGAATATTAACAGTATAAAAAATATATAAATTATGCCAAGCGGAAAAAAGAGAAAAAGACACAAGGTTGCAACTCACAAAAGAAAGAAACGAAGAAGAGCAAACAGACACAAAAAGAAAAAATAAGCTATTTTTTTTTAGTCTTAAACATATTAAATATAGTTGGCACTTTGCCAGCTATATTTTTGTTTTATATTTACAACCTTATCCTTAATAAAAACTTTTTTATGAAGTTATGAAGAAAGAACTGATTATTTCCAATGAGGGAGATGCTTCAAAAATAGCTTTATTGGAAGATGGCCGTCTTTTTGAGCTTCACGAGCAAGAGACAAAATCTGATTTTGTTGTAGGTGACCTTTTTCTGGGCAAAGTCAAAAAGCTGGCGCCCAATCTTAATGCGGCTTTCGTAAGCATCGGGACAGATAAAGATGCTTTCCTGCACTATCAGGACCTTGGTCCACAGTTCCAGTCGTACCAGCGATTTCTGAAAAATACCATTTCAAAAAAACAACAATCTCCCAGTCTTAAAAGTTTTGAAACTGCCAAGGACATCGATAAAATGGGAACTGTTGATAAAATTTTGACAGCAGGAGATCTTGTCCTCCTTCAAATCACCAAGGAACCCATTTCTACAAAAGGACCACGGATCTCTACGCAAATCTCGCTAACAGGTCGTTTTTTGGTTTTGATTCCCTTCGATAATAAAATTTCTATCTCCAAAAAGGTAGCAGATAATGCAGAAAAAAACCGTCTGAAAACATTGATAGAAAGTATCCGTCCGGAAGGTTTCGGAGTGATTATCAGAACGGTTGCAGAAGGCAAGAAAGTGGCTGAACTTCATAATGATATGAATCAGCTGGTGAAAAAATGGGAAACAACTTTCAAGAATATTCAGAAAAATAAAGTTCCAAGTAAGATTCTGAGTGAGGAAGATAAAGCGTCTTCTATCCTTAGAGATAACTTCAATCAAGATTTTGTCAGTATCATTTGTGACGACGAGAAAATGGTGGAAGATATGAAAGCTTACATCGAAGTGATTGCGCCGGAACGTAAAAATATTGTTCAGTTATACGATTCTCACATTCCTTTGATGGAGTATTATAATGTCGAGAAACAGCTGAAACAAAGTTTTGGGAAACACGTGAACATCCCGGCTTCTAAAGGTGCTTATCTTGTGATTGAGCATACAGAAGCACTTCACGTAGTAGATGTGAACTCTGGAAACAATATTTCTTCTGCAAATACGAATAAAACCCACGCCTTGAATGTCAATAAAATGGCAGCCACCGAAATCGCAAGACAATTGCGTTTGCGAGATATGGGCGGAATTATTGTGGTCGATTTTATCGATATGGTAGATCCCGAACACAGAAAAGAACTTTATGAACATTTCCGGGACGAGATGAAACGTGACAAGGCAAGACACAAGATTTTGCCGCCTTCGAAATTTGGTTTGATTCAAATGACAAGACAACGTGTTCGTGCTGAGAAGCACATCGAGACTTCTGAAGAAAATCCCAATAAAGATGGAGAAATCATTGCTCCAATCGTAATAGTTGAAAAAATGGAAGATTCGATCAGGACGATTATGCAAAAAGAAAAAGGAAAACTATACCTGCACGTGCATCCCTTTGTAGAAGCTTATCTTACAAAAGGACTTGCCAGCATCCAAAACAAGTGGTTTTTGAAATACAAAAAATGGGTTACTGTGATTCCGAGAGATTCTTTCAAGATGTTAGAATTTCATCTCTACAACGCAGAGAAAAAGGAATTAATTAGTTTCTCCAACTAAAAATTTATAAAACAGACTTTTTTAAGTCTGTTTTTTTATGACCGCAACTGTAGAACTCGTATCGGAGATTTTCTCGATGAAGTTATTATAATCAGGAATCTCTTTTGGAAGAAAAATAGATTTATTGATCAAGATAGACCAGGTCAATGTAGCTTCATCATCATTTTTATATTCGACGCTTTGAATATATTGCAATCTGTTCTCAAAGGCAGAGAATGTTTTTTGAAAACCATTAGTTTCCAGCTTGTAGCCTTTTGGTATTTTGACTTTCAGTTGTACTGATTTAATATAAGGGAAGTCTAATTCTACAGAGTAATCTCTATCTTTTTCTGTAGTCAGTTCTTTTACTAATTGTGTGAAAGGATTTTCTATCATTGTAAATGCTTCGTTTGGATTATCCAAAACAACATTTTTGTAAACGATATTCCATTCATCCAATTCTTTTTTCTTGGTTTCGGACAGATTCAAAATGGGAGCATTTATAAGTGCTTGTTTTTCGTAAGGTTCCAGTTCGAAATAGCCTTTGAATTGATCCCGGATTTTCAAACTCACAGAATCGTTTTTTATTTCCAGTTCTTGTTGGGAGAGATATTCGGACAGATTAGGATGAACTTCTATGAAATTATCGCTAATTTGCTCTAGACCAAAAACTAAATGATTGAAATAATTCCTGGAAAGATAATGTCCATTTTTCGGTTCAGAAATTGCGGCATCTACCATTATTTTTTCTTCATTATCTAAGCTGACAATGGTCACCAAGGTTTGCAATTTTGCCAATAAAGGATAACCCACGATAATCTTACCATTGTTTCTCAAGCTATTGACTGCTAATTGGGAGTAAATCATTTTCTCTCGCAGAATGCCTTGTAAAAAGATATTAAAGTCTGCAGTATTCCCTTTTTTAGTTCTTAAAAAATTACTTTTTAATCTATCTGTGTTTGTTCTATAATAGTTGTTCCATTGGTAATTATCTCTAAGAAATTTCAGACAATTCTGTAATGTTTCAAATTTGCTCTTCCCAGTTTGTATCTTATTGGCGTATTCTTTAAAATCCAGATCTTCAATACTTTTTTGTCTTTTGCTGTTAATTAGATTTCTAAATCCTTCCCAAGTATTTTCTGAATAATAAGTCCCGTAGAAGTTTTTTGAAGAAGTATATTGGAATGTTATTTTTTCAATATTGTCAAAAGTATTGTAGATATGAGTATAGTTATTGTAGCTGGGGACGTTTTTTAGTTCCCATTCTCTCATTCCGCTTTTTCCCAAATATTTTTTTGCCAACTTTGGCGTAGGAAAAACTAAATTGTACGTTCCTGAAGCAGATTTTAGTTTCAATTTTGATGAAAGAGTAGGCACCGCATTTTGAAAATACCAAGCCGAATAGTAAACGTTGTAAGGTCTTATTATTTTGACTTTAAACTCTATGATAGAGCCAACTTTTACATCAGGAAAAACTATTGCTAATTCTTCAATATCATTACTTTTGCTATAAACCAAAATGTCCTTTTTGTCAATTGGTGTGATGACTGTTTCTCCATTGACGATGTTGATTGTTTGAGCATCCCGGAATATGACTTTGTCAAATTTATTATTAGCATTATAACTCCATTTTTTCTGCGCAAAGGAAAATCCATTAGGAGATAATATTTTCATTCGGATATGCTCTTCCAGCTCATAACCAACATAGTCTATTTTAAGTTCGCCATATTCTTTCAGTGTTACGGCATCTGCAGTTGGTTCAAAAGGGACACTTTGCAATTCTATTTCTTCCTTTGATAATTTTCCCCATTCAAAATCCTGAGAAAAAATTGTACAATAATTGAAAAGAAATAGTAGAATGAGTATTTTTTTCACGGTTTGTAATTTGTCAACCAAAAATAGAAAAAATAAAATCTCCTTTAACTAATATTTAACGCCCACATTCTGTTATTTAGTTATAATTGTGATATTTTGGTCATAACTTTGATGCTTAAACTTAAATTAAAAATATATGTCAGGAAAAATTTTATGGATAGATGATGAGGTAGATTTGCTAAAACCACACATCGTTTTCCTCGAAAATAAAGGTTACAGCGTTACACCAGTCAACAATGTAAATGAAGCGTTGGAAATCATAGAAAAAGAAAAATTCGACTTGACTCTTCTTGACGAAAATATGCCCGGAATCTCCGGCCTGGAAGCAATTCCAATGATTAAGGAAAAAGACAATGCACTCAAAATCGTAATGGTGACAAAAAGTGAAGAGGAGCACATTATGGAACAGGCGATTGGTTCTCAAATTTCAGATTACATCTTGAAACCTGTCAATCCAAACCAGGTTCTTTTGTCACTAAAGAAAATTCTACAAAGCGAATCTCTGGTTGAACAAAAAACAATCGTAGATTACCAGCAGGAATTCCGTAATCTGAGTATGGAATTGTCCTATTTAAGAACTTACCAAGATTGGGCAGAATATTATAAAAAGATTCTGAATTGGGAAGTGAAATTCGATAAAGTCTCGGATAATGAGTTTGGCGATCTGCTACAAAATCAAAAAGAAGAAGCCAACATCCAGTTTTCAAAATTCATCGAAAATAATTATGAAGATTGGTTGAACAGCAACGAGAAACCAATGATGAGCCACACGCTTTTCAAAGAAAAAGTAAAGCCAGAAGTGGAGAAAGATAAAGTTCTTTTTTTGATGGTAGATAACCTGCGTTACGACCAATGGAAGGTTATCGAGCCATTGTTCACCAAGTTCTACAACAAAACTTCCGAAGACTATTATTTCAGTATCCTTCCAACAGCCACGCAATATGCAAGAAACTCATTTTTCGCAGGATTGATGCCATCAGAAATCGAGAAAAGATTCCCAAACAACTGGTTCAATGACAACGAAGAAGGCAACAAAAACGAGTTCGAAAGAGACTTTCTGGAAGATCAAATGAAGCGTCTTGGACTTTCAAGCAAATCAATGAAATACCTGAAAATCCTGAATTCAGATTTTGAAAAGAAGATTTTAGAAGATTTCAATCAGCATAAAAACAACGATCTATTGGTCATCGTCTATAATTTTATCGATATTCTTTCTCATGCAAAAACTGACAATAATATTGTAAATCAATTAATTAGAGATGATAAGACTTTTCGCTCATTAACATACAACTGGTTTGAGAATTCATCTTTGCTGAAAATTATCAAATTAGCAGCAGAAAGTGGATTCAAATTGGTCATCACAACCGATCACGGCACAATTTATGTTAAAAAACCTAGTAAGGTAGTTGGCGACAGAGAAACATCTACGAACATCAGATACAAAACAGGACGCAGTTTGACCTACGAAGACAAAGACGTTTGGGCGATAAACAATCCAGACAAACTCTTTCTACCAAAGGGAAATCTAAGTTCCAAATATATATTCGCCAAGAACAATATATTTTTAGCATACCCGAAGAACTATAATCACTTTGTGAATTATTACAAAGATACTTATCAACACGGAGGGATTTCCCTGGAGGAAGTCATCATCCCGATAAGCATATTAGAACCCAAGTAGTTTTTTCATAGTTTATTTGATTTGGGTTTATTGGGCGGAAAGAGGCAACTTTTTCCGCCTTTTTTATCATTTAGGAGCAAATCATTTAGCACTTCTTTTTCATTATTCCAACCCGCTTTCCACTATATCTTTTTTGCTTTTGAGAACGTTTGCCTCTCCAAAGAAAATTAGTAAAAAAAAGCAAAAAAGGATGCCGTTGCAATCGGGGCTATGTTCGGGAGTAGTAATTTTTTCACTGCTTTATCAGTATAGCCAAGCTTAACGTAAAACTTCTTTTCTTATTCCATTAAAATCCCGAACTTTGAAACTCCAAAACTAAAACCTACCACCAAAATCTAAAACCCACTCTATGAGAATAATCTCCTATAATGTCAACGGAATCCGTGCCGCCTTCACAAAAGATTTCCTCGGTTGGCTTGCTGTCGCCAGTCCGGACGTGATTTGCATCCAGGAAAGCAAAGCGGGAAATGACCAGATTGATATAGAAAGTCTGGAGAAATTAGGCTATCACAGCTACTGGCATTCTGCTGTGAAAAAAGGTTACAGTGGAGTAGGGATCGCTTCCAAAATCAAACCCAACCACATAGAATACGGTTGCGGCATAGAAAGCTACGACAACGAAGGCCGAATAATGCGCGCCGACTTCGATGGTTTTTCCGTGATTTCCGTTTACGTTCCCTCCGCTTCAAATATTGAGAGATTGGAGTTCAAAATGCAATTCTGTTTTGATTTTCTGGCTTACATCAAAGAACTCAGAAAATCAATCCCGAACTTAATCATCAGTGGAGATTTCAATATTTGTCACCAAGCGATTGATATTCATAATCCAATCGGTTTGGCCAATACTTCCGGTTTCCTCCCGATGGAACGTGAGTGGATGACCAACTTTATGAAAGAAAACCGTTTGACAGACAGTTTTCGATATTTCAACGACCAACCCGACCAATATTCTTGGTGGAGTTACAGAGCCGGTTCACGAGCCAGAAACAAAGGTTGGCGCTTGGATTACAACTTCGTCTCCGAACCACTAAAAGAAAAAATGACAAGAGCCGTGATCCTACCAGAAGTCAAACACTCAGACCATTGTCCAGTTCTAGTGGAATTTAATTTATAGATGATAAATGATAATCGATAATTGATTTTTTACCAACGATTATTTTCATACAACATTATCATTTATCATTAATCGATCATTTACTTATAAAAAAGCCGTGCACGAGCAATTAAACCTTATTATAGAAATCCTGGGAACTATTTCCTTTGCAATGTCGGGCAGTTTTGCTGCGATGCAAAAACGTCTGGACCCGTTCGGAGTTTTGATTATTGCTTTCGTAACATCTGTTGGTGGCGGAACTGTGCGGGATTTGCTGCTAGACGTTCCTGTTTTTTGGATGACGGACATGCTGACTTGCGGCTTGATTTTTACCACTTGCGTTTTTTCAATGATTTTCAAATCGATAGAAAAAAACTTCAAAGTGACTTTGTTTATTTTTGATAGTTTCGGTTTGGGACTATTTACAATAATCGGAATTCAGAAAGGATTGACAGAAGGTTTTCATCCATTAATTTGTCTGACATTGGGAACCATCACAGGTTGTTTTGGCGGAATAATCCGTGATATTTTGCTGAACAGAATTCCGTTGGTTTTCCGAAAAGAAATCTATGCAACAGCTTGTATTGTTGGGGGCGGGATTTTCCTATTACTATCCAGATTTTCTACACTGTCATATACGCTGGTTCAGATTTTCACGATTCTACTGATTGTGACCATTAGAACTCTGGCTGTAAAGTACCATTGGCGAATCCCGAAATTCTATGGCTACGAAAGTAATTCGGAAATGTAATTAATAAGTTTTAAAGAATCTTGAAAATGAGATATCATAAAGCATTACAATTATCAATCAGGTTATTAAAGTATTTCAGCTTAATTGTAATCGGCTATTTATTAATTGATTTCTTCAAAAATAATTTTAAAATAGATACTAACGAACGTTACTTAAAAAGAATAATTTTAGGAGCAATTATTCTTTCGATCATATTTATGTATTTGAATAAGATTAAAAGAGAAAAATAAAAAGGACTGAAATCACTTTCAATCCTTTACAATTATTTCTTAGCTGAACTTCCCTCGCATTCTCATATTCGGGTTGTGCATATGTTTTTGCATTGTTGGCATTTTCATCTGGTCTTTAAGCATTTTGATTTGGTCGGTCATCATTCCAGCAGAATCTAGTTGCTTTGCTTCTTCCAGAAGTTTCTGAGCTTCGTTTTTTCTGCCTTTTGAAAGTGCAGCGGCTGCCAGATTCAGTTTTGCCATTGCTCTGTCGTGCTTCATATTCAAGCCATATTCCAGTGCTTTTTTCATCAATCCCTCGGTTTTTGTAGGATGCTCTTGTGCCGTTGTCAAAGCCTGAAGATAATGGTAATAGCCGTATTGATTTTGATGAAGTTGAGATCTATAATCTGTAATGTTGGATAAAAACTTGGCGGCTTTCTCCATATTTTGTTTTCTCAGTTGCCAGAAAGCTAAAAGGATATTCTCGTTTTTGAAGAATAATGCAACAGGAATCGCGGAAAGAATTACCAAAACAATGCCCCAACCGATATTTCTGTTAAACATCAAATAAACGCCCAAAGCGATGATGATGGCAGCAATGACGAATTTTATGTATTTGTTCATTTTTAAATTTTAGGTTGCAAAGATAAGGATTCACCACCGAATTTCCGAATACTTGTGCGGTTATGAATTGTTAGTTTGATTAAAAAATTCCCAAACTACTCTTGCTTTCACTTTTCCCAGGATCTCCTCCAAAGTGACAATGTCTGCTTCTTTGATTCTTTTGACGGATTTTAGTTTTGATAAGAGCAATTCTATAGATTTTGGACCAACGCCAGGGATCTCTTCCAACTCAGATTTTATGGTAGAATTGGTTCTTCTCGTTCTGTGATGTCTTACACCAAACCTATGCGATTCGTCACGAACACGTTGGAGAACTTTGAGCGTTTCCGCTCTTTTATCAATATATAAAGGAATAGAATCTTCTGGAAAGTAGATCTCTTCCAGACGTTTTGCGATGCCGATGATTGTGATTTTTCCATAAAGTCCAAGCAGTTTCAAACTTTTCACTGCAGAAGACAATTGTCCTTTTCCACCATCAATCAAAATCAATTGCGGAAGCGGTTCTCCCTCGTCTAACAATCTTCGGTAACGCCTGTAAACGACTTCTTCCATCGTTTTGAAATCATCTGGCCCTTCCACCGTTTTCGGATGAAAAATTCGATAATCTGCTTTACTCGGTTTCCCATCTTTGAAAACCACACAAGCCGAAACAGGGTTGGTTCCCTGGATATTAGAGTTGTCAAAACCTTCTATATGTCTAGGTTCTACGGGCATTCTCAGGATTCGTTGCATTTCGGACATGATTCGGTTTGTGTGTCTTTCGGGGTCAACAATCTGAACCTGTTTCAATTTCTCAACACGATACTCCTTAGCATTTTTCTCGGAAAGTTCCACGATTCTTTTCTTGTCGCCGACTTTCGGAACAATCAGTTTTACGTTCGGGATTTCGATACCTAAATGGAAAGGAATCAAAATCTCTCTGGAACCGGAGTCAAATTTCTGGCGGATTTCAATAATCGCTTCCTCCAAAATATCTTCATCAGTTTCTTCCAAAACTTTCTTGATTTCTGTGGTAAAACTTTGCACGATAGAACCATTTCTGATTTTGAAATAATTCACGTACGCCGCCGTTTCGTCACTTGTCATCCCGAAGACATCTACATCATCTATGTTTGGATTCACGACCGTGTGTTTTGCTTGATAATCATCCAGAGATTCGATGTTTTGTTTAATCATCTGCGCTTTTTCAAACTCCAGATTGGATGCAAAACGGAACATTCTTTCTTCCAGATATTTCTTTGCAAACCGGAAATCACCTTTGATGATACCACGGATGGCTTCTACTTTCTCATCGTAATCTTCCTTAGATTCCAAATCTTCGCAAGGACCGTTGCAGTTTTTGATGTGGTACTCCAGACAAACTTTATATTTCCCCTCAGCGATTTTTGCCGGAGCAAGATTCAGGTTGCAGGTTCTGATTTTATAAAGACTTTTTATGGTGTCAAGAAGGATTCTCGCTGGCCGAACTTTGGCATAAGGGCCATAATATTCCGAACCATCTTTGATTTTTGTTCTTGTCAAAAAAATTCTTGGAAAATCCTCATTCTTGATGCAAATCCAAGGATAGGTTTTATCATCTTTCAGCATCACGTTATAGAAAGGCTGATGTGTTTTTATCAGGTTGTTTTCCAGAAGAAGTGCGTCATACTCACTATTCACAACGGTAGTTTCCAATCTGTATATTTTGGAAACCATTATTCTGGTTCTGTAACCGTTCTGATTTTTGTTGAAATAAGACAAAACTCTTTTGTTGAGATGTTTGGCTTTCCCTACATACAATAGGTTATCGTTTTTATCATAATAACGATAAACGCCAGGTTCCGAAGGAAGAGTTTTGAGCTGAAGTTCTAAATTGGGATTCACAGTACAAATTTACGTAATATGAATTACAAATTTTAAGCTTGTTTAATTAATGAAAACTTATGTTTAAATTTTTCCAGAATTTTTCTCGCTGATTTAGTTGATTAAACAGATTTTTCACACTTTTAATCAGCCAAATTTGCTTAATCTGCGAGCAAATTATTTTCGAAAATTATTGATTAATTTGTACCTTGCCTATACGAAACCGATATCATTATGAACGAGATCATTTGTCCAAATTGTCATAAAGCCTTTAAGGTAGATGAAGCTGGATTTGCAGAGATTCTGAAACAAGTTCGCAACCACCAGTTTGAAGAAGAACTGCAGGAACGTTTGAAACTGGCCGAACGAGAAAAGAACAGCGAGCTAGAACTGGCCAAAGAAAAATTTAAGAGTCATTTGCAAGAACAACTTTCTAAAAAAGATGCAGAAATTTCGCAATTAAAATCGGTTAAAGAACTAGAAATTACAGGAAAAGTTTCTGAAAAAGAAAAAGAAATTCTGGAACTCAAATCTAAGATTGAAAAAGCGGAAACCGAAAAGAAATTGGCAGTTTCAGAAGCTGTTCAGAAATTTGAAAAAGAAAAAAGCAATCTCGAAAATGAGAAAATTGATCTTCGCAACAGATTGAAAAATAAAGATTTGGAAAAAGAACTTTCCGAAAAATCTTTGAAAGAACAGTTTAATGAAAAGTTGAAGTCAAAAGATGAAATCATCAAATATAAAGACGAAGAAATCGACCGTGTCAAGGAAATGAAAGCCAGACTTTCTACAAAAATGCTGGGTGAGACTCTGGAACAACATTGCGAAATTGAGTTTAATAAATTACGTGCAACCGCTTTTCAGAATGTGTATTTTGAAAAAGATAATGACTCACGTTCAGGAAGTAAAGGTGATTTCATCTACCGAGAACTTGATGAGTCTGGAAACGAAATCATCTCCATAATGTTTGAGATGAAGAATGAAGCAGATCAAACTGCAACAAAAAAGAGAAATGAAGATTTCCTACGAGAACTGGACAAAGACCGAATCGAGAAAAAATGCGAATATGCCGTAATGGTTTCTCTTTTAGAGGTTGAAAACGAATTCTACAATACAGGAATTGTCGATGTTTCGCACCGTTTTGAAAAGATGTATGTTGTTCGTCCCCAGTTTTTTATTCCAATCATTACTTTGCTGAGAAATGCGGCAATGAATTCTTTGAAATATAAAAAGGAATTGGCTTTGGTAAAGAACCAAAACATTGATATTACCAATTTTGAAGAGAAGATTGAAAATTTTAAGCAAGGTTTTGCAAAAAATTACGAACTGGCTAGCCGACAATTCAAAACGGCTGTGGATGAAATTGATAAAACTATCATTCACCTCCAAAAAACAAAAGATGCGTTACTTTCTTCAGTGAATAACCTGCGTCTTGCGAACAACAAAGCAGAAGATTTGACCATTAAAAAATTGACGTACGGAAATCCGACGATGAAGTCTAAATTTGATGATTTAAAATAAAAGAATAAGAGAGGGTCGAAATGTGGCTCTCTTTTTTTTAAATCTTCCTGTTTTTTGCCAACATCGGAATAGAAATCAAACCCATCACAAGCATAATAATAATTTGCAATGGCAATGTGATAAAGGAGTAGGCGAGTCCTAATTCTCCACCTTCTACAGCGTCTTTTCCCATAGAAATAAACAGCGCAGTGAAGCCAAATTTCATTGCTAGATTAAAAGCACCGATTCCTCCACTTGCGGGGATTATCATTCCAAGAGTTCCAACGACTAAGATAAAACATCCATCTGCTGGTGTAAAGTTTGAAGTTTCAGGTAATGAAAAGCAAACCAAGTATGAAGCGAAAAAGTAACAAACCCAGATTCCTGCCGTTAAGAGGATAAACTTTCCTTTTTGTTTTAAACTGAAAATTGATTTTAAACCTTCGAAAACACCTTTAGCAAAACTGATTAGTTTATCTTTTTTATAGATCAATAAATATATTAATCCTAAAACAAATAGAATTCCTACACCAACTTTTAGGTAAAAATAAAATTGCTCTAAATCAGTGATTCCAAATTTCATTAACTGTATTTCCAACCAGTTTAATTCTTTGTCAGCATCAGGTTTTTGTTGCGTCGCAGATCGATAGAAAGCCAGAAGCGCATCATATTTGAAAATCAAAGTCAGCAATGCAAAAATGCCCATACAAACCAAATCTACAAATCTTTCCAGAATAATCGTTCCAAAGGATTTGTCAACCGGAACTTTTTCTACGCCATAAAGTGCAGTAGATCGGGCAACTTCGCCACTTCTCGGGATTGTAAGATTCATTAAATAGCCGAACGAAATAGACCAGAGTGAATTGGTGTTGGAGATTTTATAACCCATTGGCTCCAGAAGAAGATTCCATCTCACAGCTCGGAAAACGTACGCCGAAACACCAAAGACTGCAGCAAATGCCACCCAAAGATAATTGGCTTTTTGCAAAGAACCTTTGATCTTTTCAACTTCTAAACCCCTCAAGGCGAGCCAAAGAAATAATCCTGCGATTGCAATAGAAATCAGTACAGTAAGAATGTTTTTAAGAAACGGTGACTTTTTTTCTCCCAAAATACAAAAAATTATGTAAGTAGATTTGTTTTTTCATCTGGAAAAACAATTTTTGGTTGAAAATCTTTAGCTTCATCAGGTGTCATTTGAGCATACGCAATGATGATAATGATATCGCCTTTTTGCACCTTTCTAGCTGCTGGACCATTAAGGCAAATTTCGCCGGATTTTCTTTTTCCTTTGATGACATAAGTGTCAAAACGTTCGCCGTTATTCACATTCACAATGTAAACTCTTTCTCCCACAATCAGTCCAGCCGCTTCTATAAGATCTTCATCTATGGTGATGCTTCCTATATAATCCAGGTCTGATGCAGTAACACGAACTCTGTGAATTTTTGATTTAAAAACTTCGATAAACATAGTTGCAAATTTACATTAAATATATAAATGTGTGAAAGAAATATTCCCAAAATAGATATTGAAACAACGGGTGATATTACTATTGATTTTTACGAATTTAAGAATTTGCAATTTTTTTTATTGTTTTGGTTTAATTGTTGATTAATAGTGGTGGATATTGAAAATTTGTATGGTGAAATACTAATGTTTTCGTGAATTTATGATTTATCAAAAATTCATCATATTACACCTAATTGTAGATTTTTTTCTAATTATTATAAAAATATTTGCACGATATGAAAATTGTCTTATATTTGCTATAACAACATAACTTTAATTAATAAAATATTATGAACAAGTCTGAATTAATCGACGCTATCGCAAAAGATGCAGATATTACAAAAGCTGCTGCTAAAAAGGCTTTGGAATCTTTTGTTGCTCATGTAACAGAAACTCTTAAGAAGAAGGATGGTAAAGTTTCCCTAGTGGGATTCGGTACATTCTCAGTATCAGAAAGAGCTGCTAGACAAGGTATCAACCCTGCGACTAAAAAACCAATCCAGATTGCTGCAAAAACTGTTGCAAAATTTAAAGCTGGAGCTGATCTGGCTACTGCAGTAGCTGGTCCTGCACCAACTGGTAAGAAAAAATAATTAATTTAATCACGATTGAATAAAAAACCCGTTTTAAACGGGTTTTTTTATTTGTGAAAATGTTGAGGATCTAATTTTCATCGTCTAACAAATGGCCGAAGAAATCTTTTTTAGTCTTCAAGTATGATGCACTCGACTCATTGGATTTAATTTGAAGCGGAATTCTAGAATTAAAATCAATTGAACTATTTTTGATGATCTGAATTTTGTCAGGATTATTAGTCATTAGATTTAGCGATTTAACGCCAATATTTTCAAGCATTTCTATTGCAATTCCAAAATCTCTGTCATCAGCTGGCAATCCTAATTCCAAATTTGCCTGGACTGTATCAAATCCTTTTTCCTGAAGTGCATAGGCTTTCAATTTATTGATAATTCCGATATTTCTGCCTTCCTGTCTCAGATAGATGATAATACCTCCATTTTCCTGCATATATTGCATTGCGGAGTTGAGTTGCTGACCGCACTCACATTTTTGCGAATGAAAAACCTCACCCGTGATACATTCGGAATGTATTCTGACATTAACAGATTGCTCTAAATTGGTATTTTTGGCAATCAAAGCGATGTGAGGCATCCAATTTTTGTCGTCCTCAGAAAATGCCATCATTTTGAACTCTCCAAATTCTGTTGGAACGTTCGCTTGTGCTTGTATTTTTAACATCTAATATTTGTGTAGTTTAATTTGCAGACAAAGAAGTCGTCTGCGTAGTTTTATTGAGAGACGCTTCCAGAAGATTGATATTGGTTTTGATTTTTACCATATACCTATTCAGGACTTCATCATCATCAGCAATCAAAAACTTTCTCAGCTTCTGAATTTTTTTATAAGCTTTTTCAAACGTTTCCAAAGATTTATGCTTTTCATACGTATTAAAATTCCTGATTGATGTGAGATACTCTTTCAAGGAATTCTTCAACACTCCGACTTCTCTATTGACAGCGTCATTCCTGAATTTTGGAAAAGTAGATATTAAGTTTGAGATAGACGACGCATAAACTATCGCTTCCGGAGCGAGATATGCATAAGTGTCTGATAGGGAATCAGAGTGCATATCTTCGGACGCAGCCGAACTTGTGGAGCAAGATTCGACAGCGTTGATGATTAAAATTAACATTAAAAGTTTTAAAAAACTTTTCATTTTTTCTGCATTTTTTGATACAGGATTGGGTTTAGGCTTTCATCATTATACATCTTCATTTGCTTATAAAGCTTCATCTTTACATTGCCGTTTTCGATATCATAAAGCAGCTGATCTATTGCGACAGATAAATCTTTCTGTTGTTCCAATAGTATCTGCAGTTTTTGAGAACACTGAGTTCTGTGTTCTTCTGAGGCATCTTCGCGCGATGCTTCTATGGACATATGATAGATTTTCAGTGCTAATATCGAAAATCTGTCAATAGACCAGGCGGGCGTTTCGCTATTGATTCTAGCAGAAGAATGAGGAGTTATATTCTCAAAATTTTTGTAGAACCAAAAATCGATCTGTTCCACCATATCTGTTCTTTTTTGATTGAGTTGATCAATCCTTCTTTTTATTTTCAAAGCTTCAATTGGGTTGATATCTTCCTCACGAATAATATCTTCCAAATGCCATTGAACGGTATCAATCCAGTTTTTGGAATACAAAATCCATTCTAAACTATTGGTTTCGAATGGATTGTTTTCTTGTGAATCTACGTGGTCTGTAATGTGATAATTTTCAACTGCTTGGTTGAAAATCTCCCATGCCTTTTCTGTCAATTTCATCTACAATAAGCAATTACTATGATGGATTGTTTGGTGTAGAAGAGGGATCATTTTTCTTTTTGTCTTCTTCCTTCACGGCATCTTTGAATTCTTTGATTCCTGAGCCTAGACCTTTCATCAGTTCTGGTATTTTCTTTCCTCCGAACAACAAAAGTAAAATTAACGCAACAATCAAAATGTGTTGCCAAGATAGACTTAATATAACTGTGGATATTATCATATCATTTTTTTTTACAAAGTTAAATTATTTTTTAATACGAAACCCATCCTAAAGGATCTACCGGATTTTCGCCATTCCATATTTGGAAATCTAATGTTATTGATCCATCAAAATCGCTGCCAACTTCTCCAATCAAACTTCCTGCTGATACTTGTTGATTAGCTTTTACCATTGTTGAAGATAAATTAGAATAAACCGTAAAATAGTTTCCGTGTTTTACCACAACGGTTCTACTACCGTTAATAGATTGTATACTGGACACAACACCAGGAAAGACGCATCTTGCCTTGGTGCCACCAGCTACCGCAATTTTGATGCCTATATTATCCTCTACAATGTTTTTAAAAACAGGATGTGGATGTCTTCCGAATCTATGAGTAACTGTACCTCTATCTACGGGGAAAGTTATTCTTCCTTTATTATCTGCAAAATTACTTCCAAGTGTAGAGCCTAAGCCGTAACTCTTCATTACTTTCTTTTCAGCTTCTTCTTTTGCATCGTCATTTTTCTTATTAGCTGCCACTTCATTGGCTTTCGCTGCTGCTAACTTTTCACTTGCGACTTTGGCTCTTTCAGATGCTTCTTTACTGGCTCTTTCAGCGGCCTCTTTTCTCTCGATAGTCTTATTTGTTTCTGCGACTTTACGTTCTTCTTCAGCACGTTTGGCCGCGAGTTCACTTGCTCTTTTTGCTTCTAGTTCTGCTCGTTTTCTTTCAGCTTCAGCCGCGGCAATCTTTGCTCGGTTTTCTGCTTCTATTCTTTCCTTTTCTTTTCTAGCGGCTATTTCTGCCAGCCTTTTTCTTTCTGCTTCAGCTTTTCTTTCTGCTTCTTCTTTTGCTTTTGCGATTCGGATTTCTTCAGCAATTATACTCCTGATTTGGCGTTCAAGATCCTTCGATTGAGCTTGTTTCTGTTTTAATTCTGCCGTTAGTTTAACTTCATTCTTCTTAAATTCATTTAGAAGATCCTGTTTCTGTTGCCTTTCTATCTCGATCGTTGCCAGATCTTTTTTCTGTGCTAATAAAAGCTGGTCTTTCTCAGACATCGATTTCTTTTTAAGAACGATATTTCTTTTTATCTGAGTGGCTTTGTTGGTGATTTCTGCTGCTTTTTTATCCTGATATTCTGAGTATCTTTTCAAATATTCGATTCTGCTAAGTGCTTCTCCAATATTTCGTGAGGATAAGATGAAAGTGACTTTATTTTGAACGCCTTTTGTTTTGTAAGCTTTTACCAAGATCTCAGAATAATTCTTTCGCAAAACCTCTAACTCACGGTTGTTTTTATTGATTTCCAATTGTCGCCTGTAGATATCATCTTCAATAAATCTTTTTTCCTTTTGAGTATTTGTATAAACTTTTTCTCGTAATGAAAGTTTTTGATTTACAGCATTCAAATATGAAATAGAGAGTTTAGATTCTTGCTTAGTCTGGCTTAAGGTGGCGTTCAGGGTAGAAATTTGTTTTTTCAGATCTGCATTCTGTTTTTGCAAAAGATCTTTGTCTTTTTGCCCAAAAACGCTTCCAAAAAGGATGATACTTATAATAAAGCTTAATTTCTTAATCATTTGATCTCTGTCTTAGTATAATTGGCAGGAACGGAATAAGTAGTTTCCATCCGGGAAAAATCAAATTTCGTATTTTCAATTAATATTTCGTCAGTTTTCTTCGCTTTTATAATTATTTTAACATTTTTTGGAAAGCTCTCATTGTTGAGTGTTACTCTATTAGAATAAGTGATTTCCAGTTCATTATTGTTAGTTGGATTGGTCAATAATACGTGATTCAAATTCAGATCCTGATCATAACCTAAAGAGATATTATATTCAGTAGTTTTGCCATTTTCTGTTATTTTTTGAGTCTCTTTTGACGTCAGGGTAAAACCGGAAATATCTGGTGTGAGTTTATAATTATTTTCAGAAACCGGGATGAAGGTTTTCCCTAACAGAAGATTCTGCAAAGCATTATAATCAATAAAATTGACGTTCAGCAATCTATTAAGATATCCAAAATCCGAGTCGATATATGTTTTGTCCAATTTGTAATAACCCTTTACGCCCTCTGGTGTTGCGACACCTCGCGCGGCCTGTAAGATAACAGCAGTAAGATTCATCCACACTTTTTGTCCATTCTCAACATAAATCACAGCGTCCAACGTTGGAATAAAGGAACCTGTTTTTGCATCAATCTTACTGTTGATTTTTACTGCGTCAAAACTAGACTTCTGAGCAATCTTTGAGAAGAACTGAGAGTTATTTTCAATTGGTTTGTTTGTGCTGACAGGTTGATTATCTATTTGTTTCTTCTGCACGTTGCAAGATGTAAGTACTGCTGCAGAAAAAGCCATTAAAATATATCTTTTCATAAACTATTTTAAAATGAATCGTACAATATTAACGCCAAAAAATCATTAATATTTCTCAGGTTGGCATTGCTGTAAATAACAAACTTTGCCAGGATTTCTGACAAAGTTTATTTTATATAATGAATGTTTATTAATCTTTAGATAGGAAATCCAAAACAGAATAATCTCCTAAGGAAATCTCTCTTGCTACACCAAAGTATTTGGCAGAATTTCCAATCATAGAATTACTTAGATTACCGTGGTCAATAATTGTGTTTTCCTGAATCAATGAGTTGTCTATATTAGAATTAATCACAACTGTGTTGTTACCAAGAGACACATTAGGTCCGATTTTAGAATTCAAAATTTTCACATTTTCACCTATAAAACAAGGCGGGATAATCATACAGTTTTCGATGTTTGCAGACTCGGGAAATTTTGACATATTCTCGCTCTCATATTGCAGAATCTTACTGTTGGTTTCTACGGTTGCGTTTTTATTACCACAATCCATCCAGTCATCTACTTTGCCAAGTGAGAATTTTGCACCTTTAGATCTCAGATTTTCCAAAGCTGTTGTTAGTTGGAATTCGCCGCCTTCAGTAATGTTGTTACTGATGATATGGTCTATTTCAGTCATTAATTTTTCCGCAGAATTGAAGTAGTAAATTCCGATGATTGCAAGATCTGAAACATATTCCTTTGGTTTTTCTACAAAATCTGTGATGAAACCATAATCATCCAATTTTACAACGCCGAAAGCAGAAGGATCCTCTACTTTTTTAACCCAAATTACACCATCTGCGTTAGTATCCAGATGGAAATCTGCACGGAAAAGTGTATCAGCAAACGCAATAATCACTGGTCCGCTCATGCTTTCTCTTGCGCAGTTGATTGCGTGAGCAGTTCCAAGAGGCTCAGTCTGAGCATAGATGCTCCCTTTCGCACCAAGATTTTCTGCTACTTTTATTAAAGAAGCTTCTACTTCTGGACCAAAATCTCCAATGATGAAAGCAATTTCTTCGATGGGCTCATTGGCAACTTTTGCAATGTCTTCTACCAATCTCTGTACTATTGGTTTTCCACCAATCGGGATTAATGGTTTAGGAACTGTCAAAGTGTGTGGTCTTAGTCTGGAGCCACGTCCAGCCATTGGAACTATTATTTTCATAAAATTTATTTTAAGTTGTTGGCTATTAGATAGAAGTGAATTTATTTTATTCCAATTCTATTCATGATTTTCTTTGGAATCAAATTCTCTTTCTTTAATAAAAGCGTTGCCAAAAATAGAAATATAACGTTTCCTAACCAAATGTTTTTCTTTAAATATTGATAACATACAAGAGAGACCAACATTGTTGTAAGAATGACAATGGCATTTTTGTAGATATTATAAGGTACAGGATACTTTACTTGTCCCCAGATGTATGATATAACCATCATTGCAAAGTAACTCGCAATAGTTGCCCAAGTCGATGCCCAATAACCGTATTTTGGAATAAAATAAAAATTAATGATTATAGTTATCAAAACGCCAATTCCGGAGATGTATGCCCCAATAATTGTTTTATCAGTTAATTTATACCAAATAGATAGATTCAGATAGATGCCTAAAAATAAACTGGCGAAGAACAGAATCGGAAGAATTGAAATACCTTCATAATATGCGGAATTGTTAATATAAAGCTTCGCAATCCACTCCAGATTTATGGATAAAAACAAAACAATCAAGCAGTTGACAGCAATGAAAATGTCCATCAGTTTCACATACATTTCCTTCGCATTGTCTTTTTTGGAATTGCTGAAAAAGAAAGGTTCTATTCCCAAAGAATAAGCTTGTCGGAAAAGAATCACAAAAGTCACCACCTTGGCTACACCGCCATAAACACCCAATTCGTGCCGTCCGATTTCTTCAGGAAGTAAAAATTTGAGGAACTGTCTGTCAAAGGTTTCGTTGATGATGCCTGCCAAACCTGCAATGGTAATTGGCCAGGAATATTTGATCATTTTTTTCCAAAGTTCCCAGGAGAAATATGTGATCCTTGCAATGAAAAGTTCTTGTGATAACATCAGAAATGTGACTGCACTTGCGACAAGATTGGCAACAAAAATATAGCCGATTCCAAACTCTGGACTGTATTTTAAACCAAAAATTCCATTTGGATATTTTGGAAGAATGATAATAAAAAATACAACTAGGAAGAAATTGATAATTCCGTTTGTGATTCGGATTCCGGCATATTTCAATGGTCTTTCATTTTTCCTTAGCATCACAAAAGGCATTGCGCAAAAAGCATCCAGCGCCAAAGTCACCGTAAGAATCGCAAGTAAATCTACTTGATCCGGAGTTTTGAAAGCAATAGCAAGCGGTTGCCTGTAAATTAATGTAAAAAACAAATAAACTAAAGTCACCACCAAAACACTGAAAAATGAAGTCGAAATCAGCTTTCTGTCATCTTTCTCGTCCAGCGCAAAACGGAAAAAAGTCGTTTCCATTCCGTGAGTCAAAAGTACGGCAATGACACCAGCTACAGAATAAAAATCGGCAAAAGGAGAGTAGGCTGTCGGTCCAAAAGTTCTCGTAATAATGGGATTAATAACAAACGGGAAAAGTCTGATAATCACAGTCGTTAATCCATAGAGAGCGGTTTGTCCGAGAAGTTTCTTCATTTTGATTTCAGTTCGATAATTTTTGCAAAATTAATGGATTCTGCCAAAATCCAATTTTATTTCTTCGGTTTGTTGGTCATATAGAAAGTCAGTTTTCCGCCATTCATAATATCTTGATGTTTGATTGTGAAATTTTTTACAGCTTTTCCATTCAGCTCTATTTTTTCAATGTAAACATTTTTATCAGACTGATTTTTAGCTTCGATTTCAAAGGTTTTTCTGTTCTCAAGACTCAAAGTGGCATTCTTCACGCTTGGACTTCCAATGTGATATTCATCAGAACCCGGCGAGACAGGATAGAATCCTAAACTGCTAAAAATATACCACGCGCTCATCTGTCCGCAATCATCATTTCCGCCTAATCCATCGGGTTTTGCTTTATATTGCATGGTCAGGATTTTTCGGATTTGAGCCTGAGTTTTCCCAGGTTGTCCGGCAAAATTGTATAGGTAAGCAACGTGATGCGCAGGTTCGTTTCCGTGAACATAGCCACCAATAATTCCTTCTCTAGTGATGTCTTCCGTATCAGCGAAAAATTCATCTGGCAAATGCATTGTGAATAACAGGTCAAGATTTTCTCTAAATTTTTTCTTTCCGCCCATCGCATCAATCAAACCATTCGGATTGTGTGGAACGAAGAAACTGTAATTCCAGGAATTACCTTCGATAAAGCCTTGTCCGTGAGTGCTTAGCAAATCAAATTCTTTCTTAAAATTTCCGTCCGATAATCTCGGTCTCATAAAACCAATCGATTTATCGAAGACATTTTTCCAATTTTCAGAACGTTTCAAATATTCATTATAGATTTCGGTTTTGCCTAATTTCTTAGCGATTTGTGCAATTGCCCAATCATCATACGCATATTCCAAAGTGTTGGAAACCGACGTTCCGTTTTTCTCTGCAGAGATATAACCTTTGTCAATATATTCGCCGATGCCTTCATAATTTCTTTTGTTGGAAGTGGCAATACAAGCTTGTAAAGCTTCTTCCGGATTTCTTGTAAACGTGTTTTTAATGATCGCATCCGCAATCAAAGAAACCGAATGATAACCGCTCATACACCAGTTTTCATTGGCATAATGAGACCAAACAGGCAACATTTTCAAACTGAATTGGTCATAGTGCGCCAACATCGATTTTACCATATCATTGTTCCGTTTTGGTTGAATGATATTGAAAAACGGATGTAAAGCACGATAAGTGTCCCAAAGTGAAAACGTCGTATAATTCGTAAAATCTTTAGCTTGATGAACATTCTGGTCAAGACCTTTATACTCACCGTTATTGTCCATATAAGTTGTTGGATTGATGAACGTGTGATACATTGCGGTGTAAAAATTTACTTTATCATCATCATTTAAAGTATTGACAACGATTTTATTCAGTTCCTTATTCCAATCATTTTGAGCCTGATTTTTTACGTTATCAAAGTTCCAATCCGGCGTTTCTTTTTGTAAATTTTCCAAAGCATTGGCTTGACTGACAGGCGAAATCGCAAACTTGATTTGAATTTTTTCATTGTCCTTAGTGTCAAAATCAAAATGCATTCTGACTTTTTTGCCTGCAATTTCAGGGAAATTTTCATCCTGATTCCATTTTCTCCAGAAACCTCGGTAAGCCTGTTTGGTATCAAAATTTTTCTGACCATAAGATTTAAAAGGCTTCGAAAATTCCATCGCAAAGTAAACCGTTCTTGTTCTTGCCCAACCGTTGGTTTGTCTGTAACCCGTAATTCTGTGGTCGTTTTCGATTCTAACATAAGTCCAAACATTCTTGTCATCATAATTGTAAATTCCGGACATCAAATCCAAAATAATATGTGCATCATCTGATTTTTGAAAGGTGTATTGATGAAATCCAACTCTAGTTGTTGCTGTTAACTCCGCTAAAATATTAGAATCGTCGAGTTTCACTTTGTAATAGCCCGCTTCTGCTATTTCGTTTTGATGAGAAAATCTGGAACGAAATCCACTTTCGGGATTTTGAGCAGTTCCGGGATTCAATTTAACTTTTCCAACAGTTGGCATTATCAGAAAATCGCCCAAATCCGAATGTCCTGTTCCGCTGAAATGCGTGTGCGAAAATCCGACAATGGTTTTGTCCTCATAGCGATATCCTGCGCAATATTTATAAACATCGGGATTATATTTCCCATTGATTTCATAAGATAAAGTATCGGTTTCGGGACTTAATTGAACGGCTCCAAAAGGAACAGTCGCGCCAGGATAGGTGTGTCCCATTTTTTCGGTGCCAATGATTGGATTGACAAATTTGACTAAGTTTTCTAATTTCTGGGAACTGAACAATGAAGTAATTAGAATAAATAGAATTGCAATGTGATTTTTCGAAAACATTATTTTGAATTTTAAGCAATTTAATCAAATATTAATTATGATTGTATTAATCTCAACCACGTAGAAGGATAGAAATATTTTAAATTTTAATTGAAAAAATAGAATTTGAAACTATGTAATCTTAAAACTTTTCAATCTATATGCCTAGGTGGCTTAATTTTATCGATTCAAAAACTTAATTTTGTTTCTATCTAAAAAAGTGAAATGAAAATCCTAATAAAAAATGCCCAAGTCGTGAATGAAGGAAAGATTATCCAAAGCGATATTCTCATCGAAAACGATTTGATTTCTAAGATAGATTCGAATATTAATGAAGAAGCCGACCAGATTATCGATGCTTCCGGAAGGTATCTTTTGCCTGGTATTATTGATGACCAAGTGCATTTTCGTGAGCCGGGTTTGACTTGGAAAGGCGACATCGAAACAGAATCACGTGCTGCCATTGCCGGTGGAACGACGAGTTTTATCGAACAGCCAAATACGGTTCCCAATGCTGTAACGCAGGAATTGTTGGCTGATAAATATCAAATCGCTTCTCAAAAATCTTTCGCCAATTACGGATTTATGATGGGCGGAACCAATGACAATTTGGAGGAAGTTTTAAAAACAAATCCTAGAAATGTTCCCGGAATCAAGTTGTTTTTAGGCTCGTCCACAGGAAATATGCTGGTCGATAATCCGGAAACTCTGGAAAATATTTTCAGCAATACGAAAATGCTGATTGCCGTTCATTGCGAAGATGAAGCAACAATCAAAGAAAATACTCAGAAATATCTGGATGAATATGGTGAAGATATTCCTGTGAAATTTCATCATTTAATAAGAAGCGAAGAAGCTTGTTATAAATCTTCTTCAAAAGCGATTGAATTGGCAAAGAAAACTGGAGCAAGACTTCACGTTTTTCATCTTTCAACGGCAAAAGAGATGGAATTATTCCGAAATGATATTCCTTTAAAAGACAAAAAAATAACGGCGGAAGTTTGCGTTCATCATTTAACATTTACCAATGAAGATTACGAAACGAAAGGAGGGCTCATCAAATGGAATCCTGCTGTAAAAACCCAAAAAGATAAAGATGCACTTTGGGAAGCTTTGCTGGATGACAGAATTGATGTAATTGCCACCGACCACGCGCCTCACACCTGGGAAGAAAAACAGAATGTCTATACAAAATGTCCTTCCGGAGCGCCTTTGGTACAGCATTCTTTGGTTGTGATGCTTGAAAATTATAAAAACGGAAAAATTTCTCTGGAGAGAATTGTTGAAAAAATGGCTCATAATCCTGCCATTTTATTCAGAATTGAGAAACGCGGGTTCGTAAGAGAAGGTTTTAAAGCCGATTTGGTTTTGGTAGATTTGAACGAAAACTGGACTGTGGAAAAAGAAAATATTCTTTACAAGTGCGGTTGGAGCCCGCTGGAAGGAACTGAGTTTAATTGTAAAGTTACCCACACTTTCGTCAATGGAAATCTGGTTTATGAGAACGGAAGCATCAATGAAGAAAAATTCGGGGAGCGGTTGCTTTTTGATGTTGAAGGATAATTATCAATAGAAGCGGACTAGAGTCTGCTTTATTTTTAGCAGCAATATTGGCTTTAGCAAAAATTTAATTCTCACGCAGATTGAGCAATTTTAGCAGATAATAATGATAAAAAAATCTGTCTAATCCGCTCAATCTGCGTGAAATATTTTTATTTTATATTTAGATCAATCAATAACAATGCTTTCAATCCCTTTATTTAAAGCGTTTTCCATAATTCCTGGTATTGAAAGACCTTCTGCACGAAAGATGCTGACATCCGAAATTCCATAAAACCCGAAAACGTTTTTAATGTAAGGAACATTCGAATCAAAACTTTGGTAAGGTCCTTCAGAGTAAATATTTCCTGAAGTAAATGCTACATAAAGTTTTTTTTCGGTCAACAAACCTTTTGGGCCGTTTTCATCATATTTAAAAGTGTATCCGGCTCTCGACGTAAAATCGAAATAAGCTCTTAAAGTTGCCGGAACCGAAAAATTATACATCGGAGAATCTAGCACGATAATATCTGCTTCCTGTAATTCCGCAATTAGACCTTTCGAATATTCATTAATTTCTTCCTGCTCAGGAGAATGATTTTCCGCTGGTGTGAAAAAGGCATTGATATGGGTCTCATCTAAAAATGGTGTATGACTTTCCGTCAGGTCGCGTTCTTTGACAACCGCTCCAGAATATTTTTCCTGAATTTTTTCAATCACGGCATTTCCCAATTTTCTGCTCGCAGACAATTCCTTTCTAGGACTTGTAATAATATGAAGTACATTTTTCATATCTAATAATTATTTTTTACATTAAAATTTCTATAGCAAAATTATGTACATTTGCTTCTCAAAAGTAAGTAGTAAACAAAAGGTTAGTAGTAACTTTTGGGTAAGTTAAAGCTGGAAATATGAAAAATAATCCCGAATTGGAAGAGCCAATGACGAAAGTTAGATGTATCGAAAGTTTGTCTTCTGTGGAAGATGCGATTTACGTCATCGGTGGAAAGTGGAAACTAAAAATCATCATCGCACTGCAGGAACACGGAAGTATCCGCTTCAATGAACTGCAGAGAATGGTTTTGGGAATTTCAGCAAGAGTTTTATCCAACGAACTGAAAGATTTGGAACTCAACGGATTCGTGAAAAGAGTAGTGCACGCCGAACAGATTCCTGTGGTGGTAGAGTATATTTCTACAGACTACAGCAAAACTTTGAAGTCTGTAATTATGGCACTTTCAGAGTGGGGAAGAACGCATAAAAAGAACATCAGGGAAGATGTTTTTGAAAAGTAAATAAAATCACGCAGATTCAGCAAATCACACAGAGAATTAATATATCTGCGTTATCAACCCCAACCTGCGCAAAATAAAAACTAATTAAAAGACTGTCTAAATTCTAAAGGCGACACACTTGTCTTTTTTTTAAACAGCGTAGAAAGAGACTGCGAATGCTCAAATCCCAGTTCATAGGCAATCTCACTTACTGAAAGTTGCGTTGTAGAAAGCTTTTCTTTCGCTTTGCTGATGAGCTTTTCGTGTATATGCTGCTGCGTGTTTTGTCCTGTATGAAAACGCAGAAGGTCACTCAGATAATTAGGAGAAAGATTCATCGCCTGAGCAATTTGATGGACTGTTAAAATACCTTTTTCAGACGATTCTTTATCAAAATAATCATTCAGAAATTTCTCAAACTTCACAAGGAGCTGATGGTTGTTATTTTTTCTCGTAATAAACTGCCGCTCATAAAAACGGTTGGAATACTGGAGCAAAGTTTCAATATGTGAAAGGATGATTTCCTGAGTATATTTATCAATACTTTTGCATTCTTTATCAATTTTGCTTAGAATCTCAAGCAGGTCATTCTCCTCATCTTCAGAAAGATGCAAAGCTTCATTTACTCCGTACGAGAAAAATCCATAGTTCGAAATAGTTGCTGCCAAAGAATGTTTCAGCAGAAAATCCTCGTGAAAAATCAAAACAAACCCCTTGCTTTTACACTCCATCGTATGCAAATCTAGATACTGAACCTGATTCGGAGCCGTAAAACTTAAAACACCTTTGTCATAATCGTAATGCTGCTGTCCGTACCGTACTTTTCCTGTTGCTTCACGTTTCAGTGCTACACAGTAAAAGCGGTTGGTAAAACCATTCCAAACCTCATCTTCCATAAAAATGCTCTTCGAGAGATCCACCACACTCACCATTGGATGTTTGGGTTCGGGAAGAGAAAGTAACCTGTGAAAATCCGAAATTGATTTTATTGTATTCATAAATTGAAATTCTAACTGGTAAAATTAGTAATTTGACTCCGGCGAAACACTTTTTTTAGGTTTGGGTAGCTATTTCCGCCTTCCGCTCCCAATCTTTTGTTTGTCGTACCTCCTCACAAAAGGGGATTTCCGCTCCAAGTCGGGCTGCAATCGTATTGCGTTTAAAACAAACCTTCAAGGTTCAGATATTTTTGAGATTAAAAGAAAATCAATAATCCAAAAGTCCCATACTAAACTCATCATAAGGATTTCCTGTATCTGTTCCTAGCGGTACAATACTTTCAAGTTTTGCAAGATCTTTTTCATTTAAAATAACTTGGCTCGCTTCTAGATTCTGTTCAAGATATTTTCTTCGTTTCGTCCCGGGAATAGGAACAATTCCTTTGCTGATAATCCACGCCAAAGCCAATTGGGAAGAAGTAATTTCTTTTTCTTTTGCCATATTTTCAATCGCTTGTACCAACTCGATGTTTTTTTGAAACTGCTCTCCCTGAAAACGTGGAATTCCTCTTCTGAAGTCATTTTTTGGTAAATCGTTAATTGTTTTAATATTTCCGGATAAAAATCCTCTTCCAAGCGGAGAATATGCCACAAAACCAATTCCCAGCTCATCCAAAGTATGGATTACGCCTTTTTCTTCAGCCGTTCTTTCAAAAAGAGAATATTCGCTCTGGACGGCAGAGATTGGGTGAACGGCGTGCGCTTTTTTCACCGTCTCCGAAGAAACTTCTGATAAGCCTATATACCCGATTTTTCCTTCCTTTACCAAATCGCTCATTGCTCCAACTGTTTCTTCTACCGGAACATTTTTGTCTAGCCGGTGCATATAATAAAGATCGATGTAATCGGTTTTCAGATTTTTCAGAGAACGTTCAACAGATTTTTTCACATATTCTTTACTTCCATTTATTTTCCACGTTACTTGTTCGTTATCATCAATTTCCCAACCGAATTTTGTAGCAAGAATATACTGGTCACGATTGCCTTCAATCGCTTTTGCAATCAACTGTTCATTTTTGAAAGGTCCGTATAAATCGGCAGTGTCGAGAAAGTTTCCACCCAGTTCTAAAGAACGGTGAATTGTTGCCACAGCTTCTTTCTCATCGGTTGGTCCGTATGTGTCAGTAGCTCCAAAACCTGTCATTCCCATACATCCTAAGCCAATATTTGGAATAATTAATCCTTGATTTCCCAGTTTTACTTTTTTCATTTTATCTTGATTTTAATGCAACAAATTTGAGGAGAAACATGAAGTTTAATGTTTGCAGAATGCGGAATTTGGTATGTAAAGTGGGGATTTTTTTAATTTTATTTCTTACATAACTTTTGTTAATTCTCAAAACAAAATAAAAATCTAAATTTACCAGTGACACAAATCAGTCGTTTATTAATATAAAAAATCATTTACTAAATGAATCTATACACACAACCCATGTTGCGCGAAGACGCACTCAAAGATAAAGTAGCTATCGTTACAGGTGGCGGCAGCGGTCTCGGAAAAGCTATGACCAAATATTTTCTTCAACTGGGAGCAAAAGTCGTTATCACTTCCAGAAATCTTGAAAAACTGAAAGGGACAGCGAAGGAATTGGAAGAAGAAACAGGCGGAAAAGTGCTTTGCGTAGCTTGCGATGTGCGAAATTGGGAAGAAGTGGAAGCCATGAAAGAAGCCACTTTGAAAGAATTCGGCAGAATTGATATTCTTTTGAACAATGCTGCCGGAAATTTCATTTCGCCAACAGAAAGATTGACGCATTCCGCTTTTGATTCTATTTTAGACATTGTGTTAAAAGGAACAAAGAACTGCACATTATCTATCGGGAAATATTGGATTGATAATAAAGTTCCCGGAACAGTTTTGAATATCGTAACAACTTACGCATGGACTGGTTCGGCGTATGTTGTTCCGTCTGCGTGTGCCAAAGCAGGTGTTCTGGCTATGACCAGAAGCCTTGCTGTAGAGTGGGGGAAATATAATATCCGTTTCAATGCTATTGCGCCGGGACCGTTCCCTACAAAAGGCGCGTGGGACAGGTTGTTGCCCGGGGATATGAAAGATAAATTTGACCTTGCCAAAAAAAATCCGCTTAAGAGATTAGGAGAACATCAGGAACTGGCCAATCTGGCAGCTTATCTGGTTTCGGATTTTTCATCATTTGTGAATGGAGAAGTTGTCACTATCGATGGCGGAGAATGGCTGCAAGGTGCCGGCGAGTTCAATCTACTGGAAGATGTTCCGCAAGAGATGTGGGATATGCTGGAGATGATGATTAAGGCAAAAAAATCGAATTGATTTCCGAATTCATTCTAAGTATTGTAAAACTACAGCCGTGCAGTTACCAAACTCCACGCTTGTAGTTACCCAACTGGACGCCTGCAGTTTCGCAACTGCAGGCGTCTAATTTTTTAATCTATTATGATCTAAGAAATCCAAAGAAAATGAATGATGTCATCTTCAAAATTTAGACAATCGAATAATAATCCATCAGCCATCGACCAAAAACTATCAACTACTTAAGATTACTGATGTAACAACTAGAGCTTTTTTTTGACTAATTTTATTTAACAATAAATCTTTCCAGTAATGAAATTCAAACTACCACAGCTACTTTCCGCGGTTGCTATATTGGCTTTTACAGGTCATTCGTACGCTCAGGAAGCTGCAAAGTACGATTACACAGAAGCTTTCAAACCATTTTTCTATCCTCAGACAGGTACTGAAACCAGGTCTGCGAGTGGGCAACCAGGTCATAAGTATTGGCAAAATTCCGCGGATTATCAACTGAATGTTAGTTTAGATGAATCTAAAAATGAAATTACAGGCTCAGCTGAAATTACATATACCAATAACAGTCCAGACCAACTCAGTTTCCTTTGGCTGCAGCTGGATCAAAATCTTTTTGCGAAAGATTCCAGAGGTAATGCTGTGATTCCTTTGTCTGGCAGTAGAAATGGGGCAAAGGGAGAAACTTTTGATGGTGGTTATAAAATAAAATCTGTGAAATATGATGGGAAAGATGTGAAATATACCATCACAGATACCAGAATGCAGATTGACCTGCCTGCAGATTTGAAAGCAAACGGAGGCGTGGCAAAACTGAAAATCGAATATTCTTTCCTTTCTCCAAAATATGGCTCAGACAGAATGGGTGTGGAAGATACCAAAAACGGAAAAATATTCACTTTGGCGCAGTGGTATCCAAGGATGTGCGTCTATGATGATGTGATGGGATGGAACACTTTACCCTATTTAGGCGCTTCCGAATTCTATCTGGAATACGGAACTTTGTCAGCTAATATCACTGTTCCGGCTAGTCATTATGTAGTTGCTTCGGGAGAATTATTAAATGAAAGAGAAGTTTATTCCAAAGAGGAAATCAACCGTTGGAATGAGGCTCGCAAGAGTGAGAAAACAGTGATGATCCACCCGGAATCAGAATTGGGAAAAGGCAATGAGTCGGGTACGAAAACCTGGAAATTCAAAATAGAAAAAGCGAGAGATTTTGCCTGGGCTTCATCCAAGGCTTTTATCATTGATGCGGCGAGAATCAATCTTCCAAGTGGAAAAAAATCTCTGGCCATCTCGGCTTATCCTGCAGAAAGCGCAGGGGACAAAGCTTGGGGAAGATCTACAGAATATACAAAAGCATCCATCGAACATTACTCAGGAAAATGGTTCGAATATCCTTATCCAGCAGCAACCAACGTTGCCGGAAACGAAGGCGGAATGGAGTATCCTGGGATTGTCTTCTGTCACAGAAACTCAAAGGGAGAAGGTCTCTGGGGTGTGACTGACCACGAGTTTGGGCACACTTGGTTCCCAATGATTGTTGGCTCCAATGAAAGGGTTTTCGCTTGGATGGATGAGGGTTTCAACACATTTATCAATGACGGTTCTACCGAGGCTTTCAACAAAGGAGAATATTACCACAAGCAGGATATTGGCAAAATGGGACCGTTTGTACAGAGTGATAATTTTGAGCAGGTGATGGTGGGACCAGATAATATGAAAGAAAGAAGCATCGGGGTTTTGGCATATTTCAAACCTGGATTGGGATTGGGTATTTTAAGAGAGACCATTCTTGGTCCTGAGAAATTTGATAAAGCTTTTAAAACTTATATTAACAGATGGGCTTTTAAACATCCTACACCTTGGGATTTCTTCCACACAATGGAGAATGTTTCCGGTGAGGAGCTGAATTATTTCTGGAGAGGTTGGTTTATGAGCAAATGGAAAGTAGACCAAGCTGTGAAAAATGTAAAACCTGTGAACGGTGATTTCAAAAATGGTGCACAGATCACAGTTGAAAATATTGGTCAATTGCCAATGCCAACAACTGTTCTGGTAACTTTCAAAGATGGAACTATGGAAACAGTGAAATTGCCAGTGGAAGTCTGGAAACGCAATACAGAGTGGACTTTCCAACTGGGCTCAACCAAAGAAATAACGAATGTGAAATTGGATCCCAATTCTTCTGTTCCGGATATCAATCCTAAGAACAATGTTTGGCCTGCAAATTAAGAATTTAGAACAATATAGTATAGACAAGAAAAGCGTTCCTATTGGAGCGCTTTTCTATTATATTACAATGATTAAATCTATTATCTATCCATCCATCGATTATCTCAAGATCTATTTCAAACAAACCATCTCCGTTACTTCTACATCGTAGCCAGAGAGAATAGGTTTGATATTAGGATTCTGAGTAATTACTTTAAATTTATTGATTCCTAAGTCTTTCAAAATCTGAGTGCCTATGCCGTAGTCACGGAAGTTTGGTGCAATCGTTGGTTGTTCGCTTGTTCCGTCTTGGTAATTCAGGAAATGTTTGATTCTGCTCAAGGTATTTTCTTTGTTAGAAACATTGTTGATGAAAACAACTGCGCCTTTACCTTCGTTGTTGATGAGGTCTGTTACTTGTTGCATCAGCGGATGTTCACCATTCGACAATCTGCTGAAAACATCAAAATAAGTCCCGGAAGACTGAACTCTCACAAGCACAGCTTCATCCGCAGACCAGGTTCCCTTTGTCAAGGCATAGTGGATTTGCTCAGTCGGTTTCTCCTCAAAAACATAAAATTTGAAGTCTCCAAAATGCGTTTTAATCTCGCGCTCTTCGATTCTTTCCACAAGATCACCTTGTCTCATTATTCTATAATGAATCAAATCCTCAATAGAAATTACTTTCAAATCGTGCTTTTTTCCAAATTCCAAAAGCTGAGGCAGTCTAGACATACTTCCGTCTTCGTTCAGAATTTCACAAATCACGCCACCTTCTTTCAGTCCAGCCAATCTGGTAAGGTCTACCGCAGCTTCTGTATGTCCGGCTCTTTTCAGAACGCCACCTTCTCTTGCGCGTAATGGAAAGATGTGTCCAGGTCTCATCAAATCGCCAGGTTTTGTGCTAGAATCCATAATCGCCTGGATTGTTTTCGCTCTATCGCCAGCAGAAATTCCTGTCGTAGCGCCTTTTCCCAAAAGGTCCACCGAAATGGTAAATGCTGTTTCCTTAGGATCTGTAGAATTTGATACCATAGAGTGTAGTTCCAATTCGTCGCATCGCGTTTCCGTCAGAGGCATACAAATTAAACCTCTTGCGTGAGTCGCCATAAAATTGACCATTTCTGGAGTCATCAATTCTGCAGCAGCGATGAGGTCGCCTTCGTTTTCACGGTCTTCATCATCCACAACGATGACCATTTTTCCATTTTTTATATCTTCTAAGGCCTCTTCTATTGTATTCAGTTGGAAATTATCCATTATTTCAAAAAATTTTTGCAAAGATACTTATTTACAGTCTAAAAAAAGATTGTAATCATCGATTAAAGATATGTCAATCATTAATATTTAGGAGCCGGGAACCTGCTTTCCGTTGCAATTCCTCGCGCCTGGCTTGTCCTGCGCTTGCTGCGGGATTTCCACTGCAATCAGGGCTATGAGGAAGTACAATCTAAATAGGGAAAGGCCATTAATCAAAACTTTTTCAAATAAAATTCAATTACAATTTGAAATTTAAAAAAAAACACTAAATTTGCAAACCAAACAGAATGGTGCTTTGGCCGAGTGGCTAGGCAGTGGTCTGCAACACCACCTACAGCGGTTCGAATCCGCTAGGCACCTCACTGGTAAACCCTAATTCATTTATTTACAATGTTTTAGGGTTTTTTGTTTGTTAATTATTCCAACCAAATTCCAACCATTTGAAAAAAGTATGTTTGTTTACTTTTTGTGGGGTTCAAAATTTCCGAAACATATTGAAACATAATTTAAAAATTCAATTATTAGATTTGTCTAATATTTTCTGTTCTATTCACGTGCGAACAGATAGGGAGATATAAATAATTACATCAAAAAAGACCGTTCAAAATCTTCAATACTTGTATTTTCTTTTTGTCCTATCAGTTTCATTAACTTCAAATATCTTTTTGTTGGTTTCCCGTTGTAGTGACTTTTAAAATGTTTGCTGTACAATTGTTGATAAACCTCATCGTTTAATAAAATCCCAAATCTTTTGCTCCAGTCTCTCATCTTCTTTGATTCTAACTGTTTTTCGTACATCAAATTTGGATTAGTTGTACGGTGTGCGAAATAGCCATTTATCAAATGTAATTTCCTACAAACTCTTGCAGTTTTCGGACAAACGAAAAACCATAGTTTTCCAGTTCCCAAATTTGATGGTCTTGTGATGAGTTGGGCGGTGTATCTTATCTTATCAGTATCTCGATATGTATAATCAAATGTAATTGAGCCGTTATTTTCCCCCGTATGAATAGATACGGATATTGAGCCGTTATTTTCTTTGGTGTTGCGGTTCGTCCAGTTTATCGTTGTAGTTACGAAGTTATCGGGTGTTAATAATTTCATTCGTTTCAAGTCTGCAATTGAAATCATTTTTAATCTTTCTATCTCTGTCGGGTATGTTGCGTATCTTGTCATTGATTTAACCTTAATTATTTGAGAAAATTAATTTACCATCTGAATCTCTTTCAGCATAAGGATGGTATGAACACTGGCAGAATTTATCTCCATCTTGATTGTGTGGAATAATAGGATTTTTTATCAAATAATCTATATCAAATATTTTCTCACTGTCTGATGCACAAAATTTATTTTCTTTTCTACCAATAATAGTTACTTTATATTGTAGCATTGTTTCACTTTTAATTATTGCCTCCACTTCTATTAAACGTTTATCTGCAGATAGTTTTAATAATCTTTGTGTATCTTTTCCATCTTCATAATTATAGGAAAAAATAGCCATTGAATAATATATTGAGTGTTGTTTGAATAAATCTGATGAACTTTTACTGAGCATTAAATTATATGATTGCCAAATAAAATCTTTTAGTCCATTAATCGAATTTATATTACTCTTTGTGAAATCTCTTTCAAGTTCATTTAGAGGATACCCAATATTTATAAGGTCGTTAAAATTCTTTTTTTTCATTGAATTGAATTTTTTTTCAAAAATCAACTTTGAGTTTTCTTGTTCTGTAAAGTATTGATTTACTCCATTGATTTTTTTTACAAAAACTTCTTTTTTGCATTCAGAACATTTGAACTTTGTTTTTCTTTCTGGTAATTCGTGATTGCAGTAAGGACAATAATTTTTTTTATTATCCAAAACTTGTTGATTATTATTGTTTAGTTCACTTTCTGCCAAGTCTTTTCTGTACAGGAATGGGAATAATTTTTTTATCATATACTGTGATTTAGTAGTGAAAATAATAAGTTTTTAATAGTCTGAGTTTTCAATTTTAAATTAATCAAAAATAGTTAAACCTAAATTATTAAGGAACTTCTAAAAATTGAGTTGTAACTGATTGGATTTATAGTTTCTTTTTTCAAATTGTTTTTGATTGTGTTCTTTGTTTGTTTTGGTATTTCGGATGTTATGAGCAATGAAATAAATTTGACGGTCAAGATTTTTTCCTCTTTGTTTTTCGGTCAAAAATCTTTTTTCAAGGTCTTTATAAATTTCGGGTTCATTTTCATTGTAGTATTTTAAACCATTTCTATATAAAAATTTACTTCCTTTTCTCTGCATAGAAATATCCAATCCAGTCACTAAACAAACTCTATTATTTTCGTTAGGTGATGCATATTCCAAGTTTATCAGTTGGAGGTGTGTTTGTGCTAAAACCTCTTTTCTCGTATTAATAGGGTTTCCCTGTGTGGAATTTGCACCACTTTGGTAAGAATTGAGTTTGTCAATAATTTGTAGTTTGATGAGGTGGTGCAGATTGTTTTTTCCTTTCAGAAATCTGTAATATTTTTCTTTGTGCCGATTGAATTTATTTCGGTTTGAATCATCCTTTAAATCATCCCAAAAATCAATCTTATTTCCATTTCGGATAAATTGTACCTCATCAGGTTTTAGGTTTCTGAAATCAGGCGTTTGATTGATTAGTAGAACATTTTCCCATTCATCCACTAATATTTGAGTGAGTGTTTTGTAAATGTCAAGTTTTGTCAAGTCGTCTGCGTTCCAGATTCCATACTTTTCAATATTCTTTGCCTGTTTGCTCTTTACTTCAAAACGAAAAGTATTTGGATTGATTCCGTGCTGTGGGAACTCTAAAAACTGCAATCCTTTTGCGTATGCCTTTATCTGTTTGTAGCTGGTTGCGTTTGTTTTTTTAAAGTACGGAAACGCTCCAACTTTGAACGCTGTTTTCTTGTAGAAATACAATCCATCAATCAAACTTTTAACATCCGTTTCGGGAATTATGTTTAAACCAAATTCAATATTGACTACTTTCAGCTCGTTATATTCTCGTTGTTTTATTCCCAAATAGGTTAGAATCTCAATAATTGTTTTGATGCTGTTTTCAGGCGTAAAATCGTTGCCGTTGTGCTGGTATTGGTTAAGATGATAATGTGGACTTACATTAATCTCCAAATGTCTATAACCAATTACATTTCCGTTTTCTACTGCCTTGCGAAAATCCAAACTTAATTTTACTCCGTATGTTCTATGTTTCAAAGAATGATAATAGTTTGTTTTTGGTCTGCATACGACAAAATCAGGATGCAATAACATCCTGTTTATTATCTCAATATCTTTAACGGAAAACTTTGTATTGTCTAACATTTGCCTATATTTGCTCTGTTGTAATGGTTGCCACTATTACCACATTTTGAACAATTAGGGAGCGGTTTTAATCGTTCCCTTTTTCGTTCATATCGTTTAACATTACTTTGATAATTTCCTTTACTATTCTCGTGCGGTCTGCTGGGATGAATGGATAGAATTGCGGACAAATGCGGATATAAACCGTTTCCCAATCTTCGGGAATGAATGCCACAAACAAAGATTTTTTATCTTTCACTTTCAAATCTGCATAGTAAAATCCTGGCGTTCCTGCTGGGCGCAATCCTGTAATGGTGCATTTGCTCCAGTTTTTTGTATCTCGTATTTTCAAAAGGTTTTCCGCTCCTGTGGTAGAATTATAACCATTGTTTTTCTCGGTGCGTATCAGTTCGGAAAATGCTATCTTTTCGTAATTGGATAGTCTGTATTGCCTGAATGTCTTTTTAGCTTCATCGAGGGTGTAGAACATCGGATAATGGTCGGGTGTGTAAGTGGTTGCCGTTTTCATATTAACTCAATTTATTTTGGTTAATAATCTGCTCCACTTCGTTGCGTTTGAAGTACACACGGTTGCCAAATCCATAACTCGGAATCATTTTATCTTTTCTCCATCTGTGAAGTGTAGATAGGTCGATTTTGAGAAGTTTGCAGACTTCGGAACGTGTGAGGTATTCCGTTGGTTGGATGGGTTGGAATTGGGCGGAAAGTTGCGCCTTTAATTCTGGTATCAAAGAATTTTTTAATTCTGTGATGAGGTCGGTCGGGTTTGTGCCGATAAATTGGATTGAACTCATTTGCAATATCTTTTGTTTGTTATTGATATTGCAAAGGTGGGAACGAGTTGTTCGGCTAATATTCGGCAGATATTAGTTTTTTATTCGGATACTACGGAATAATTTTATTTTTTGGAATTGTTGTAATTGAGTGCGAGGTTTTCGAGTTGCGTTAAATGTTTTTGTGTACCCATTGATATTTCACGGTTGAGGTAATCAAAATTAAACAACTCTTTTATCAGATTCTTATACGCTCTATGTTCGATATTGTAATCTCTGCCCTCATTCAGAAATCTATAAATTTGATTATATTTTGTAAGGTCATTAAATCTTTTATATGATGAAGTAAAATTTTCTGAAAGGTATTTTAATAAACCAATATCAATTTGGTTTTGTTCGAGCGCAGAATTTTTGTTTTGAGTAGTTTCGTCAGTATCTACAATTTTATTTATTATTTTTTCAGGTGTGTTTATTTTTTTATTTATTAGATTCTTTAAACTATATAAGTTATAAAACTCAAAAGGAAAAAGTAATTCTTCCTTATTCAGAATTTTAGCATCACCAAAAATTGCGTTTGGCGTTATCTTGTAATAAGGAATTTCAAGACCCTTTTTATTTCTTTCTTCAATTGCATTATCAATATCTTCGGGGGTAAATTCAGACTCCTTTTCTTCACGTTCTACAAATAGATAAAAATCTAAATCATATAGAATTGACCGTAAAATATCAATATCAAAATCGTGAGATAGTTCCTTTAATTTCATCAAAATATCAGTACGCCCAAAATCTTCATTCTTTACTTTATCAAAGAAATCATAAATTGTTTGCGTCTTTTCGTTCAAAGCTTCATAATTCTTAGTGGTATAATGTTCATTTTCAATATTTTGAATTTGATTGGTGTTATTCTGAAATCTAAACAGATTAATTTTTTCCCTATCAATTTCATTCTCTAAAAAATCTATGATTTTATTTAATTCCAGAATCTTCGAAAATGTGTTTAAGTGCAAAATCATAAGTGCAGATTTATCAAACTCACTTCCATCTAATTCATAATTTTCTAATGCTGTATCTTTACATAATATTCTAAATAAATCATTAAATACCTCTTCGTTAGGCGAACTAATAAATTCCTTAAATTCTTTGTAGATTTTAAGTTGCTGGTTACTGTACCACAATAATGTCCCTCTACTAGATTGTACATTTTCAAAATCAATTAAATAATTCTCTTTAAAATCCGTGTAGTTCAGATAACTCGGTATCTCCATATTTTGAACAATTATAATTGGTTGCCTTTAGTTTAATTTCTTTGAAACATTGAGTTGTGAAACATAAAAATATTTTCCAACCATCTGATATAAACTTGTTTTTGTGTACTTATTGGCTGTTGTAACAAATCCGAAAATGGACGTTTCCAATTTTCCAAATATACTATTCTAAAAGGAATATCAGTATTAACAATTATTTCAAAATCTACATCATCCATTTGTTTTATTTCTCGTTCTATTCTGTTAAACTCTTTTCCATATTCTGATGGTGTGAGTTTTCGATATAAGACTGGTGTTACCTTTTTCATATCAGATTGTAAATCCTGAATTGATTCTTTTCCGAACATTATCATTCATTTCAGAAACATTGAAAGCATTAATTTTTACTTTGCTAATCACTTCGTGCAAAACCTCATCAATGTAAATGTAATTTTTGTTTGGTTCTTTTTCTGTGGCTCTTTTATAGTTAACTTCAAAAGTATCTCCGTTTTCGTAAAGTGTTGTAGTTTTCATAATTATCAGGTGTTTAATTATACTTTATCCCACTTTCAAACTCAATCCCAACGCATTGATGATTTGGATGAAGTTTGATATTTGCAAATCTGTTTTGCCCTGTTCTATTTTGGCAATGTAGGCACGTTCTTTTCCTATTTTGTCGGCAAGTTCCTGCTGGGTTAGTTTTTGTTCCTTTCGTGTTTCTTTTATCAGTTCTCCGTAGTAGTAGGCTAATGCCTTTGCAGAAAACGCTTCACGTTCTGGCGTGCCGTGTTTGCCGTATTTTTCGGCTAAGTAGTCGTTTGCGGTTGGTAGTTCTCTTTTTATTTTTTCTATGTCTAATTTTGGTCTGTCCATTTTTCTAAAATTTTAATTGCCTTTTTTATTTCTTTATCATAATCCTTTGTTGCCTTTTTCAAAAATCCCGAAATCAATAAAATGGCGGTCGCTTGATTGATGTTTTCGTGGTCAATGGAAAAAGTTAATATCCGATATTCGTTTTCTGTTTGTATTCTCAACTCATACAGATTCGTATTCGTTAGTTTCTTGATTATTTTAGAATTGATGACGGTTTGTGTTTCCAAAATGTCAAAAATATAAAGGATTTTGTTTCTTAGTCTTTCATTAGAATTTTCTACAAACTCATCAAATTCGGGTGTTCTAAATAATATTCTCATATCAATTACTATGCAAATGTAACAAATTAATTACATTCTGTTTTTAAGATATTTTCTGGTTTGATAGTTTTTTGAAAGTCTTTGCGGTCTGCATTGCCCAACCGTCTGCGGTTCTGCCTATGTAGTTCAGAAACATATTTTCTGTTTTGTGTCCTGTGATACTCATCAATTGAGGTGTGGTAAATTCTTTGTTCCCGTAAAAATTGGTAGCAAAGGAACGCCTGCAAACGTGGGAACTTACCAAATTGTATTTTTCCGTTTCTACAATTTCGTTTTTCTTTTTGTCCTCGTTGTAAACTTTGCCTTTTATCATTTCGTCTATCCCTGCGAGTTCGCAAACCTTTTTTATGTGGCGGTTAAACAGTACCGCATTGGAATCAAAATTAATGGCAAGTACTGGCGGAAAATCTCCGTTGTATTTCTGCAAAAGGGTTTCCACTTCATCGTGGATTGGTATCACTACTTTTTCCCCTGTTTTCTGCTGTTTAATCTCAATGAATCGGAATTGATTCCCCTCGCTGTCAGTTTTGGTGTAAATCATTCGTTTGTTCATTCTCAAAAGGTCAGAAACTCTCTGCCCAAGATAGCATCCAAGTACCAACCAATCTCGGGCAATATTCCAATCTGTATTGAGTGTTGTAACGTCTTTTATTTTCTCAATCTCATCAAACGATAAAAATACTTTGTACTCTGTGTTAGTCGTTCCTGTACTGAATCCTCTAATGGAATAGTGAATGGATTTGCCATTTTGTTCTGCATCAAACAATACTGTTTTCAGATTTTTAATAAATCTTACGGCTGTGGTTTCCATCAGGTTACAATCTGTGATGAGATAGTTTTTGAAATCGATTAGAATTTTAGAACTCACATCCTGCAATAGAAAGATTTTCTTTTTCTTTTTTTGATAAGATAGAAAACGGTCTTTCAGGTTGTTGTACTTTTTTAATGTAGATTCTGTGTAGGATGAGGTGCTACGTTTGAAATCTGTGAAGTTTTGCAGATAGTTTATGAAAACAGTATCATCTTCTTTTATCTCTATGCGGTTGTAGAATTTATCAATCTTTTCCGCTAACCAATCTTTTGAGAAAATAACACCTTTGGAATAATCGGAATTGTATTCTTTCAAAACAAAGGTTTCCAACTCATTCAGCTCTGTGTAAAGTATTTTGAACTCTGGCTGGGTTTGGATAGGTCGGGATGTTTTTACGCTCCAGTATTTTGGATTGATTATTTTCCCTGTTTTGATTTGAAAAACATTATCTCTATCAATTGAAAAACGGATATAGATTTGAGCGTTCTCGGTTTTGTGTAAAACACGAAATTTGACAGTTGCCATATTTGAAATTTTTGAACAATCAAATTTACAAAATCCGTTGGAATTAATTCCAACCAAATTCCAACCGTTCTGAAATTTAGTAAAACACTATGCAATCATATACTATTGTAAAGTGCCATCAATAAAGGGTTTGTGGTGTATTTTTAAGTTTTACGAAAATGCTATAAAACTCGTTTGTGGGGTACGCTAGGCACCTAACAAAAAACCCCTTAATCCATTTGTATAAAATGTTTTAGGGTTTTTTGTTTTTGTGTTAAAGATTTTAAAGTGATGTTTACAAATCTTGATGTAGTTATTTCAAATCCTGATTAAACTATCGAATTGCAATTTTGAGATCTAACGTAACCATTATTCAATAGTAATTTTATAACCTTTATGATGGTAAACGAAGAAAATTCTTAAAAGTATCAAGAATTTTTAAAAGCAAAAATATCATTCTGATGATGTTTGTTGTTGCCTACCAATCGATAATTCTGTCTTGCTTTTCGCTTTCATCTTTCCATTTTTAAATCGTTCGCTAGCAGTTTGGTAATAAGAAATCGTTTCAGAAACGAACTTCTGATTTTTACATTTGATTTCAATCAGAGATTTGCCGTCCTGTTTTACAGTAAACTGCTTGACGCGTTTTCGATCGTCAATCTGAGTAAAATATTCCCTTTCAGCATTCTCAAAGTTCTGTAATTTCCGATGAAGGCACGTTCTTCACCTGGTCTGGTCTGATTAATATCTTAACCGTACAGACTTGTATTGTAATTCCATCCAAGGTAACCGAACAATGTTGGCATCAAGTCAATTTGAGAAGTTAGTCGGTCGATTTTTTCCACTTTCTGAGGACGATTATAAATCATCGCAGGAATGTGATGCTTGTCGATATTGATTTCCCATTTCCCGGCACTGCTTGTACAATGATCTGCCACGATTACGAAAACAGTATTTTTAAACCAAGATTTCAATTTCGCATCCGCCAAAAATTTTCCTAATGCATAATCGGTATATTTTACCCCTGCATCTCTGTCGCCTTGATGAAGATCGATTTTTTCCGCTTGGGAAAGTGTATGGTTTATGATTGGAAGTTGTCATCACAAACTGAAAAAACGGTTTGTTCAGTTTGCTGCTTTGATCAACAGTTTTTCATCAGATAATTAGAAACTGTTGATTTAAGACGAGGTTTTATAAGCGACAATTTCGTTGTGCTCATCCAACTCGTGCTTCCAAATAAATATCGGGATTTCCGCTACCATTTAACAGTTTGAATTTAGAAGAAATTTAGAATATGATAATTAAAAAAAAAGGCAATTGCAAATTACCTCTTTATGATATCGATTTGAGTTTAAGACTTAGGTTTCAACTGCATTGATATAAAAATAAGTGCTGCAATTCCTAAACCTGTAATGAGGAGGTTTTTAGATTTCTTACTTGGCGAGAGCATCGTCTCTCCATAGATTTTCATTGGGTTTTTGGATGGTGTCAGGATATTCCCGTCTGTATCCGTTTCGCTCTCTTCTTTCATCAATAACCTTAGGGCTGCTGATGTTGTATTGATAAGTGGTTTTGGCAAGATGCTGTACATAGCTTTCATCATCACTGAAGAAAAATCTGTGAATTTACTTTTCTTAGGATTCTTTGCCATTTCTACCATAGCTGCAGCTAACTTCTTGGGATCTGCTGCAGTTGGCGGGATTTTAAAATCCAAACCTGAATATTTTGCCGAATGTGTGTTTCCTGTAGATTTCTGAATACTTGGATATAATCCGCAAATATGAATGTCTGGTTCATCCGAAACTTCACCTTGTAAACATTCCGTCATTCCCCGGATGCCGTATTTTGAAGCAGAATATGCCGTTCCGTATGGAGCTGGCATCCATCCGCCAATTGAGATATTGTTGATAAGTACTCCATATTTTTGTTTTTTGAAAACTGGCAAGATACTTCTTGCACCATGCAAGTATCCTAATAAGTTGGTTTTGATGACTTGGTCAATAACCTCTATCGGTATATCTTCATATCTTCCAGTTGCCATCACACCGGCATTATTGACCCAAATGTCTATCGTTCCATTTATTTTTAATGCTTCTTCCGTTAGATGTTCTACATCTTTAAAATCGGACACATCTGTTGGGATGCCAATCGCAAATCCACCAAGTGACTGGCATTTTTCTACAGCAATTTGCAAAGCCTCTTTACCTCTGGCTGCAAGAATCAGATGGCAACCCTCCTGTGCAAAAGCTTCGGCTGCCGCCAAACCTACACCGCTGGATGCGCCGGTAATAACTACTGTTTTATTAATAAGATTATTTGATGTCATAATATTTTGATTTTGGAACTGAATCAAATTCAAAGAATATACCATTGCGCCAAATCTATTTTGTATTTGTTATAATGATAAAAAAGAAATGATAAATTTTTCGTAATCATTCAAAGGTGCAGAAATGGAGCGTAGCTAAAGAATCAAACTTATTGTGATACCTTAAATAAGAAACAATAACTTTTATAAAAATAATGTAAGTTTATTGTATATTTTGCATCAACTTGGCAGACGTTTTGCAAGTGTACTTAAACAACTCAATTTTTAAATCACACCACCGATATGGAAGCTACAGAACTTAGACTAAACAATTTGCTGATTTACGGCAACGAGATCGTTCCGGTTATGGGAATGGAGAACAACAATAACAATCTTATTGTGAAAATAGATTCTGATACAGCTATTGATCATAGAAATTTGAAACCTATTGCCTTGACAGCAGAATGGCTTAAAAAATTAGGATTCAAAGAGGCTTACAGATCTTCTAGCAGAATAAGATTTGAACTATCAAACTACTGCAGGTATGATTTTGATTTAGATTCAAACAAAATTTTGCAAGGTTTCTTATATTTTGGAAACTATATCAAGTGTAATTATCTTCATCAACTTCAGAATATCTATTTTACGCTTACTGGCGAAGAACTTAAGATAGAATATGAATTGCAACATGCCCAAACCACTCATTCATAAATATTCTCGAAACCTGATTTTTTATAAGTCAGGTTTTTTTTCTGTTTAAAAATCCAAGTTCTCACTTCTCATTTCTAACATCTTTCCTTACTTTTGTGTAAAATTGTTTAGAATTGAAAACCCATTTCATTGCTATTGGCGGTTCTGCGATGCATAATCTTGCTATTGCGCTTAAAGATAAAGGCTATCAGGTAACTGGTTCCGATGATGCTATTTTCGAACCTTCAAAGTCCAGATTGGATAAGAGAGGGATTCTTCCTGGTGAGTTAGGTTGGTTTTCGGAGAAGTTAACGTCTGACATTGATGCCGTGATTCTAGGAATGCACGCTCACGCAGATAATCCGGAGTTGGCCAAAGCAAAAGAACTTGGTCTGAAAATCTATTCCTACCCAGAGTTTCTTTACGAACAGTCCAAAGAAAAAACAAGAGTGGTGATTGGTGGCTCTCACGGGAAAACTACCATCACATCTATGATTCTTCACGTTCTGAATTTTCATCAGAAAGACATCGACTATATGGTTGGTGCGCAATTGGAAGGTTTCGATTGTATGGTAAAGATTACAGAGGATAATGACTTTATGATCCTCGAAGGCGACGAATATCTGTCTTCTCCAATAGATTTGCGTTCCAAATTTCTTTTATATCAACCTAATATTGCTTTAGTTTCTGGCATAGCTTGGGATCATATCAATGTTTTTAAAACCTTTGACGATTATGTTGAGCAATTCAGAAAATTTGTAGCGAGCATCACGCCGGGCGGAGTTTTGGTCTATAACGAAGAAGATCAAGAAGTGGTGAAAGTGGTAGAAAATGCCGAAAATTACTTCCGAAAAATGCCTTACAAAACGCCGGAATACGAAATCGTAAACGGCGTTGTAAACCTAAAAACCGATATGGGCGACATTCCGCTATCTGTTTTTGGAAAACATAACCTGCTGAATATGGAAGGCGCAAGATTCATCTGTGCTCAGTTGGGAATTATGGAAGAGGAATTTTATGAGGCTATTATGAGTTTCAAAGGTGCTTCGAAACGTCTGGAGAAAGTTGAACGTGCTGATGGCGGTTTGCTTTACAAAGATTTTGCCCACGCACCAAGTAAAGTGAAGGCGACAGTTTCCGCATTTGCTGAGCAATATGAAAAGACAGAAACATTCGGGTTCTTAGAATTGCATACTTATTCCAGCCTGAATCCTTTTTTTCTTGAACAATATGACCACGCGATGGATGGTTTGGACAATGCTGTCGTTTTCTATTCAGAAGATGCTTTGAAAATCAAAAGAATGGAACCGATTTCGCCTGAATTAATCAAAGAAAAATTCAAGAATGAGAATCTGAAAGTCTTTACCAATGCAGAAGATTTGCATCAATATTGGGAAACTTTAGACAAAAGCAAAGGCGCTTTTTTAATGATGAGTTCCGGTAATTTTGGTGGCTTGGACTTGACAAAATAAAATCATTAAAAATAAACAATGAACCTTCTGGATTAATTTTCAGAAGGTTTTTTATTGATTAAAAGTCTTAAAGTGACTACTAATTTCCCAACATAGGAATTTATTCCTATGAAAAGTAAGATAAACTACTCTAACTTTTCCATCAATAATTTCAAAATCTTATTGTCAACCAAACCTTTTTGGTAAAATAGTATTTTCTGATTATCAATCAAAACCCAAGTCGGATAAATAGGTTTTTGATTTCTTGAAAATTCCATCGCCAATTCGTTGAGTCCTGAATTTCCATTCGAAATATATTGGTAAGTTTTGCCAAAGAATTCAACATTGTCCTTAGAATTTTCTGCATCGAAGATGATAAAATGAACCTTTTCATTTAACAACTTTTTCAATTCCGAATCTTTTTCAATCTGATAAATCTGAATTTTACAAATCGAGCACCAACTCGTTTTCATATATATCAAAATCGGTTTGTGTGATTTCTCAGGCCAATTTGAAAATGAATAATTTTTTAATTCCTGAGAATCAAGAATTCCAAAAATCATTAATAATATGAAAGTTAATTGTTTCATGTTAGATTTTTTCATCAGCGAATTTGATATCTAATTCCGATAAAACTTCGGATTCCCTGCATCGGTGCGTATCCGTAAGTCGTGTCAAAAGTATAACCGTAAGGATTATTTACCACATCATCCATATTGTTGTCAAACGGGTCAAACGGTCTTAGAATTGGATTTTTCGGAACAAAATTCAGTAAATTTCTGATGCCTCCATAAATCTCAAATCCGTTGTCAAATTTCTTGCTTAGCTGAATATGCATCAACGTAAACCACGGTGAATATTCTGGTCGGAAATCATTGGGAACAGTCGGCAAGCGCATCGGTCCATAAAATTGACCTGTCAAATCCAAGGTCAATTGATTTTTGAATTGATAAGTCAAATTGTAAGTTCCGCTCCATTTTGGTGCGTGCAATTGCTGGATTTTACGGCCTTCGTTTTCTTGATAAACGTCCAAATACGTCACGCCAAACATCACTTGAAAAGGCAAAGTCCAATTTGTACTTACATCAGCCGAAATTCCCCTGGAAATGGCGTTTCCAGACAAGTTGTTATAAATAATTTTGTCTGGCTCCGAATCAAAATCACCAATAATTTTATTGTTAAAATAGGAGTAAAATCCATTCACATCAACGTTGATGAAATAATTATTTACTGGAATTTTCATCAGGTAACTAAGATTGGTATTCAGAGATTTTTCCGGTTTCAGATTTTCTTGGATTACTACTTCTCGTGAGCCTGTCAAAGCGGCGTGATCTTCCGTAAAAAGATTCACAACACGAAAACCTGTCCCGAAACTCAATCTCAAAGTATTGTATGGATTGGGTTCAAATTTCCAAGCCAACCTGGGTGAATGCACGGATTTGTGAACTTTATGATAATCATATCTGTAACCCAAAAGCAACTTGTTTTTTTCATTGATTTCCCATTCGTCTTCCAAATAAATTCCCGCAATCGGAGATTTCATTGGCTGGTTTTCGCCTTTGGAATTGGATGTTCCAGGCGTGTTGTCATCGTATAAATTTGATTTGTAGCTGATGCCAGATTTCAAATGGTGTTTACCGAATTGTTTTTCCCAATTCAGTTGTAAAAACAAAACTTTTTGAGTCGCCAGATAAGGCGTGTTTCCGTAGGAAGAATTTTGGTCGTGGTAATTGTAAGAATACTGAAGAAGAAATTTCTCTTTTATTGGCAACTGATAAATTCCAAATAATTCAACTCGATTGGTATAAATACTTTCGCCGTAAACATCGTCGGAGCCGCGGTTTTGTTTTTTCCATTGCATTTCTCCACCAAATCTATCTTCATAAAAATATCTTAAAGCAAAACTCGCGAGTCGGTTTTCCTTTCTTTTAAAATTCCACTTGTTGAAAACGGAAATTCTGTGTTGCAAAGCTGTGTCTGTAAAATTGTCTTTGTTTTGGTCGATTCTATTCCCAAAGTAGAAATAATTAAGACTTAATAAACTCGAAAAATTCTTGTTGTCAATCAGTTTCTTCGCCATATCCAAATTCACTTCTCCTTGATTTCCAGTCATCACATCCGCTGAAAAAATCGGAGCCTGCAAAGCATTTTTTGTGATAATGTTAATTACGCCTCCCATCGCCTCCGAACCAAAAATAGAGGAAGCCGGACCTTTTGTGATTTCAATTCTGTCAACCAAACTATTGGGGATTCCGCTCAAACCATAAACTGTAGACAATGAACTCACAATCGGCATTCCATCGATTAAAATCATTGTGTAAGCGCCTTCCAAGCCGTTGATGTGAATGTCGCCCGTGTTGCAGACCGAACAATTGAGCTGTGGTTTCACACCATTCACCATCGCAATCGATTCAAATATATTGGGTGTTGGATTTTTCCTGAAGAATTGTTGTGAATAGACATCTGTAGAAATTGGACTGTTCAATTTTTTCACAGAAAATTGAGTGATGGTCACTTCATCAATGTCATTGTGTTTCTTGGAAGAATCTAAAACAGAAGCTTTCGCCAAATTGATTTCTAAAGAATCCGTCTGGGCAAAAAGGTAACCTGAGCAAAATGTAAATAAGATAATTAGCAGCTTCATTAAAACAAAAATGTTAGACAAAGCTAACAAATTTATTAGAAATAAAAAATTTAAACACAAAAATTTATATTTAGCACAAAAAAAACTCATCAGATTTGATGAGTTTAAAAATTATTAATAAGCAATTTGCAGCGCTTAAAAGCTAAGCATCAAGGTCAGTCTGATAATCTCGAAAACCATTAATATCTATCAGTCTGAGGTTCTGGAAAACCTGTAATGCTAATCTCTTCTGCTTAAAAATATTCTCAAAATATACCAGAATAGAAGCATTATTGATGAGAATAATTGCAATGATGCGCCAACGTACTGCTCCTTAGAATATTGATTTTTGATGTTGTAGGTTTCATAGAGAATACTCGCACTCGCAAGGGCTACCATCGCTAGAGAGAACCACAATCCTAAGTTGAATCCGAAGATCGCTCCAACTACAATCACGCCTAGTGCTACAAATCCGCCAATCACGATGATATTTCTTAAAAAGGAAAAATCTTTGTTTGTGAAGAAAACTGCCGCAGTCAATCCTGCAAACATAAAAGCTGTTACCAAGGCTGCTTGAGTGATGATTTCTGGCGCGTATAAAGATGCGATGCCCAACATGGGAAGAAAAATGACAGCTTCAATCAACACAAATAATCCCAGTCCAAGATATTGTGTGCTCTTTGAAACGGAAAATGACAATTTTGTAGCCAGCATAGAAACCATCCAAAACACGCCGATGATGAGAAGCCACGTATATTTTCCTGACATCATAGACAAAATCGTTTCCATCGGAACAATGTTCAGCAAGATGCTTTCCACAGCTCCGAACGCCAAAATCGCAAGCGCAACGTGCATGTATGTTTTTCTGTAAAATTCTGCTCTTTCGATTTCTGAAATCTGCGAAACCATTAATGAATCATTCATTTGTAAAAATTTTAATAATCTCAAAGATAGTAAAAGAAAAAGTAACCAAGTGTTAAGAAAAGAAAAGTTTGATGCTTTCAATATATTAGGAGGCCTTTATTACATAAAACCATATTTTTCAAAATCTCGTAAATAATTCTAAATATTTACGATATGAAAAAGCTTAAAAAAATATTCCTAGTCAGTTCTGTTGCTTTGATGCACGGTCATATTTCTGCACAATCTGCCAATTTCAAAACTAAAAATCCATACTATTCGAAGACAGAAACGGCAAAACTTAAAGTTTCCAATGAAGAATGGAAGAAGATCCTTAAGCCAGAACTTTATCAGGTGGCAAGAGAAGCAGCTACCGAAACTGCCTTCACAGGAAAGTTTTATGAATTTGATCAAAAGGGTACTTATTATTGCGCCGTTTGTGGAAATGCTTTGTTTCTATCTACTTCGAAATTTGCGACAACTTGCGGCTGGCCGTCATTTTATGAACCAATACGAAAAAACAGTGTTATCTATAAAAAGGATGATTCTCATAATATGGTACGTACCGAAGTGCTTTGCGGAAGGTGTGATTCTCATTTAGGACATATTTTTGATGATGGGCCAGCTCCCACAGGAAAGAGATTCTGTATGAATTCTGTTTGTCTTGATTTTGAACCAACTGCTAAAAAATAAGTATCTGATAATTAGAGATTTAAAATTTATTTTTAATTTTTTAAATCCAATAATTAACTTTAGTCGTAACTGCAAATAAGAATCACAAAATATTAATACAAAATTATTAAAAATGAATTCAAGAACAAAAATCGCAGCTTTAGGAATGATGGCATTATCATTCGCATTTAGCGGAAACGTGGCTGCACAGGCAATGAAAGAAAAAACTGTAATGGTTGGCGGTGCAGCGATGTATCCTTCAAAAAATATAGTTGAAAATGCTATGAACTCTAAAGATCACACTACGTTGGTGGCAGCAGTAAAAGCGGCTGGTCTTGTAGAGACTTTGCAAGGGAAAGGACCTTTTACAGTTCTTGCTCCAACAAATGAAGCATTTGCCAAACTTCCAGCTGGAACAGTTGATAATCTGGTAAAACCAGAAAACAAAGAGATGCTTACCAAAATATTGACTTACCACGTTTTACCTGGAAAATACAGCTCCAAACAAATCTGGGCGGCTGTGAAAGCTGGTAATGGAAAAGCAATGATGAAAAGTGTTCAAGGTGAAAACCTAACTTTCTGGACCAAAGGAAAAGACTTGTACATAAAGGATGAGAAAGGAAATGATGCGAAAGTAACTATATCAGACGTTAACCAATCCAATGGAGTAATCCACGTGATTGATACTGTTTTGATGCCCTAAGTGATTGAAGAGCAGCACCAATTTTGGTGTTGCTTTTTATTATCCACAAGATAACCAAACTTTAAAAAAAAATATTATGAAAAAAACAATCAGTGTGTCATCTCAAGGTGCGACCTTGGATACCAACCGAAGAAACTTTTTGAAACTCAGCGGTGTTGGGCTTGCGATTGCAGGACTTGCGCTTGTTGGATGTAACGATGATGATTTGATCATTGATAATAATATGGGACCTGTTTTTGACCTTGGAAAGGGTGATGTGGGTATTCTTAATTATGCCTATGCATTGGAACAGTTGGAAGCAGATTTCTATACCAAAGTAGTGAACAGTTTCTATACAGGAATTTCTGAGGCAGAAAAGCAAGTATTTACAGATATCTATAATCATGAGGTAATTCACAGAGATTTTTTCAAAGCTGCCATTGGTGGTGCAGCACCGAATGATATTCTACCGACTCTAGAATTCCAGTATCCTAACGTAGATTTTAAAAGCAGAACATCTGTTCTTGCGACTGCAAAAGCGTTAGAAGATACAGGTGTTGCAGCCTATAACGGTGCTGGTAGATATATTACCAATTCAGCATATTTGGTGATTGCAGGACAAATTGTTTCTGTAGAAGCAAGACACGCTGCGGCAATCAGAGATCTTATCAATCCTAAATCTGCAGACTTCTCTGGTGATGATGTGATCAATGCTATGGGACTAGATCTTGCTAAAGAGCCTAAAGATATCGTGGCAGCAGCAGGACCGTTTTTCAAAACACCATTCACTTGGAAAGAGAGAGGTATTAGTTAATTATTAATTTCAAAATCAATTATTATGAACATTCTTAAAATATTAGATAAGCTCTCTAACGATAAATTTTTCACAAAAGAGGCTACAAGATTAGAAACTCTTACAGATATCACGAATTTTGGAAAGAAAGCGGCAGTTGCAGCGCTTCCATTAGGATTAGGTGCTATGATGTCAACTCCAGCAAAGGCCGAGACTACAAGTTCGTCTTCTGCAATGGCTTTCAAAAGTACATTGACAGACGCTTTACAATTGGCATTAACATTAGAATATCTGGAAGATGAATATTACAGAATAGGTTTGGCAACACCAGGACTTATTCAAACTGCGGACAGAGCAATATTCAACCAAATTTCAAAGCACGAGACAGCACACGTTTCTTTTTTAAAGACAGCATTGACACAACTTGGTGAGAATCCAAAAGCAAAACCAACTTTCGATTTTAGTGTTAAAGGTAACTTTACACCTTTTACAGATTATCAACAATTTTTGATTCTTGCACAAGCTTTTGAAGACACAGGCGTGCGAGCATATAAGGGACAGGCCGGTAATGTAATGTCGAACAAAGATGTATTGACAGCTGCACTTCAGATTCACTCTGTAGAGGCTAGACACGCTTCCGAGGTTAGAAGGCTGAGAGGTAACAAAGGATGGATAGAAATGGCAAACGGTGGTAATATGCCATCTGCGACAGATGCTGTCTATGCAGGTGAAGGTGTAACGGTGCAAGCAGGTTTTAATACTGCGAGTGCCTTTGGAGCAGCGGCAGGTTCTGCGTCTTTTGATGAGGTACTGAGCGGAACAGATGCTGCAGCTATCGCAGGATTGTTCATTGTTGCTTAATATTTTTATAGTTTATTTTGGTAAAACAACAGCCCTTAAGAAATTAAGGGCTGTTGTTGTTTGATGTAGAGGTTTTTGTAGCCTATAGGGGAATCGAACCGCTGTTGCAAGAAAGAAAATCTTGAGTCCTAACCACTAGACGAATAGGCCATCTATTATTTTGGACTGCAAAAGTAGATAAACTCTCTTCTCTTTGCAAATCGTTTTTATCTATTTCAGTTTTTTCTCAATAACAGTATTAGTAATTCCCTTGTTTTCTAAATCTTTCTGAGCTTTTACAGCGTCTTCCAAGGTTCTGTATTTTCCATTGGTATAGTAGAAGATGCCATTATCCTTATTTCTATTCATATCAGGGAGCGATTTCATTATGCTAGACTTAGAATCCAGCTTGTCTTTTCCGGTATAGACTTCAATTGTGTAATAACCCATTCCTAAGGCTTGATTCGGAACAAAACTGATAGCCATTGCATTCCGGAATCCTGCATCTCGCGCCGCTTTTAGATTGGTTTCTTTTACCGAGGCAAAATTGGTCGTTCCATAGTAATATTTATAGAATCCGTTTTCTTTGATTGGCAGGATATATTTTAAACCTTTGAGCGCAGGATCATCACTGGTGTATCTGGAAGGTGTGCTCATCAATAGTATTCTGAAATCATTTTTCAGTGGTTGTTCTGCCGGTTTCTCAGGTTCAGGCTCTTTTACGTTTCTGTCCACCATTTTTTTGTAGCTTGTTATAGCATTGAAGATGCTTTCTGCAATGGCTTGCTGTCCTTCTTCTGACGAAATATATCTTGCATCGTCTGCATTGTTGACAAAACCTGTTTCTATCAGAATCGATGGCATTGCGTTCATCCTAAGAACGTGTAAATTTTCCTGTTTTACACCACGTGATAATCTCTTATCTTTTTTAACAAAATTTTCCTCTACCAAACCACCTATAATAAGGCTTGCTTCCAGATATTTACTTTGCTGAATTTTAAGGGCTATCAGCGATTCTGGAGAACTGGGGTTGTATGAAGCAAAGTTTTCCTTATCCTTTTCATCCAGAAAGATGACATCATTTTCTGCTTTGGCAACATCCAGATTCGCTTTATTCTGATTAGGACCTTGAACAAAGGTTTCTGTACCTTGTGCGGTTGCGCTTCTACTTGGAGAAGAATTGACGTGAACAGATATAAAAAGATCTGCCTTGCTTCTATTGGCCAGTGTGGTTCTGTTGGTCAGAGATGGATATTCATCTATTTTTCTGGTGTAGATCACTTTGTAATCTTTGTTTTTTTCCAACATTCTTCCCAACTGTAATACAATGGCGAGTGTAATGTTTTTTTCCTGTACAGTTCCTATATCACTATAGTTTCTATTGGCACCAATATCGCTCCCACCGTGCCCTGCATCCAGAACTACAGTGAATTTTTTTTGGCAGTAAAAGCTGCTGAAGCTGATAAAAAATGTTAAGAGAAAGAAAATTTTGTTATAAAATTTGAAGCTGGTCATTTTAATCCTTAAAATTTAATTAATTTTGAACCCAATTTCAGAATGACTGTCTTGGATAGAAGTATTTTCAAAAGTATATTACTAATTTTAAATATCCTAATTTTTAACAATATTTTAGCACAAACGGTGCCTCAAAATGTTGATAAAAAAAATGATGTTCGCGACTCTATAAGTATTACTAAAGATTCCGTAAGTGTAAAAAGAGATACAATTCTTCCAAAAGAAGAATTGGAAGATGTTGTGAAGATGAAGGCAGAGCTTAGAAATACATCTTCCATAGTAAACAAGCAAACCTCTCTTTACAAAAATGCCCAGATCATCTATCAGGATATGCAGATTGATGCAGATTATATCCGGTTCGAATGGGAGACGGGAAAAATCTATGCACGTGGTGAGCAAGATGCCAATGGCAAAATCACAAAGCCGGCAATCGCAACACAGGCAGGTAAAAAATTCGAGTACAACGAGGTTATTTACAATATCAAAACGAAACAGGCTGTGGCCTTCAATGCCAGAACAGAAGAAAGTGAGGGCGTGATAGTGGCGCAGAAAACCAAGAAATACAACGATTCCGTTTTTGTGATGAGCAGAGGGATGTACACCACAGATGAATATTTTTTGAAGAAAAAAGACTCTCTGCCGGATTACCATATGTCTGCCAGAATCATCAAGCTGGTAAAGACAAAAAACAGTTCGCAAATCATCACCGGACCAATCCAAATGTACATAGAGCAGGTTCCAACACCACTTGTTATGCCGTTTGCGATTCTTCCATTTTCTGATAAAAGGTCTGCCGGCATTCTCATTCCTAGCTTCGGAGAGAGACAAGATGTTGGTTTCTTCCTGAATGGTTTGGGTTACTATCAGCCATTGGGAGATCACTTTGATCTGAGAATCCTTTCTGATATCTACACCAAAGGTAGCTGGAACCTGAAACCGGAACTTAATTATCTCAAAAAATACCGTTATTCCGGTAACTTTGCCGCAGATTATGGCTATACTGTTCGAGGAATCAAAGGTCTGGACGATTATTCCCGAAGTAAAACATTCCGGATTGCGTGGCGACATTCTCAGGATTCTAAAGCGAACCCGTACTTTACCTTCAATGCGAGTGTGGATATCGTGAGCAGTAAGTTCTATAATAACACGGTAAACAACAACTATATTTTCAACGGAAATGTTCTGAACACTACGCAGACTTCCAGGGTCAATGTTACCAAAAGATTTCTTAATCTTCCCATCACCATCAGTGCAAGTGCCGCATACAACCAGAACTTTGCAACCGGTCTTACAGATTTGCGTCTACCGGATATGACCATCGCTATCAACCAGTTTTATCTTTTCAAACCAAAAACTGGCGTGCGTACAGGATTGCTGGAGAACATTAATGTGAATACAGGTTTTGCACTAAGCAATTATGTAACAACCACGGAGGATCAACTTTTCAAACCACAGATGTGGAAAGATCTGAAAACGGGAGCCAAAAATAATATTTCACTGTCCACAAATACTACAGTTGCCAAATACTTTACCTTTACCCTGGCTGCCAATGCAGATAATGTTTTGACCACTAAGACCTTGGAAAAGAGCTACAACCCACTCACCAATCTGGTAGAAGACAACTTCAAAAACAATATTGCAGGTTATACGACTTTTTCTACAAGTGCAAGTTTGCAGACTGTTTTGTATGGTCAGAAAAACTTCAGAAAAACTTCTCCAATTGTTGCTATCCGTCACATGATTACACCAAGTATGAGTTTCTCCTATTCTCCGGATTTTGGTGAGAGAAGCTGGGGTTATTATAAAAATTATTCCAATGCCAGGGGAGAGATGACGCCGTATTCTATCTTTGAAAATGGCATTTATGGAGCACCGCCATCAGGATTGCAACAGACGATGGGATTCAATATTTCCAATAATGTGGAGATGAAGGTCAAGTCCAAAAACGACTCTACAGGCGTAAAAAAAGTGAAAATCTTCGAAAACCTGAATATCTCCGGAGGCTACAACTTTGCAGCAGAAAAGTACAAATGGTCAGTTTTCACGGTCAATGCACAATCTTCATTCTTTAACAATAAGCTGAATGTCAACTCCAGTATGACAATAGAGCCTTATGAAATTGTCTTTACCGATGGGAGTGATACAGGTGTAAGAACAGAAAATTTCGGACACTTCAGTTTGCAGGGCATCAACTTCCAATTGTCTTACCCGATGAGTGAAGCCATTTTTGGTAAAAAGGAAGACACCTCGAAAAAATACAAGAAGAAAGGCGAGATACGGAACGAAAATTACTTTTTTGATGATGATAATTATGCCCGCTACAGCCCAACCTGGACACTGAATGTGAACGCCAATTATTCTTACACCAAAGGACTTTCCAGATTTGGCAACAAAGTAGCATCTCTAGGTTTGGATGGCAGCATCAAGCTCACACCGTATTGGAATATCAACGGAAGCACCAACTATGATATCGAGGCCAAGGCCTTAGGATACACCAGATTAGGATTTGCCAGAGATCAGCGTAGTTTTACCATTACTTTCAACTGGGTACCTTTCGGACAATATAAAGTCTATGATTTTTTTATCGGAATCAAAGCGAATATTCTGAAAGATGCTGTGAAATATAAAGAAAGAAGCTTCACACAGCCAAACAGTACTTTCTAAAACGGTTAGACAGAACTAGGAAGAATGATGCAGCTTGATTATTTCCATATAATATATAAATCTTCTGACATCTGGCTTCCTACTTCCATCTAATTTATATAGTTTTGTAAAAATTTAACTTTTATAATGAAGACAATCATTCATACATCAGAAGCTCCAGCTGCTATCGGGCCTTATTCACAAGCTACTTTGGCCAATGGAACGCTGTATATATCAGGACAGATACCTGTAGATCCGCAAACGGGTAAGCTGGTAGAAGGCATTGATAAAGAAACGCATCAGGTCATGAAAAACCTGAAAGCGATTTTAGCAGCCGCTGATATGAATTTTGATAACGCCGTAAAAGCTTCTATCTTCCTGAAAAATATGGATGACTTTGCAGTGGTGAATGAGATCTATGCCTCATACTTCAGCAGCGATCAGTTTCCGGCGAGAGAGACCGTGCAGGTGTCTTGCCTTCCAAAAAATGTGGATGTAGAAATCTCTATGATTGCAGTAAAAAACTAAATGAATTTTCTAAGGAATACATTAGGCGTTTTGGCTGGTTTAGCGGTAGCCGCTCTCATTATCACATTTGGGATAAAGATAGACTCCTCGTGGATCACCTACAAGCAGTTTGCCCCCTTCAGCCATTGGGAGCTGCTCTTGCAATCCGTACGGGGCAAAGATTCTTTTTACATAGCCCTTTTATTCTTCGGAGGATTGGGGGTAACCGTGGGCGGTGTGGTAACAGCTGTTATTGTAAAATATGCCAAGGTCGCGTATGCTATTTTGATAGGTTTCATTATGCTGTTTATTGCGATGCTGGATATCATTATCTATCCCTATCACCCGGTATTTTATAAGATCTCCATATTCCTGATATTTTTCCCCTTTTCCTGGATTGGCGGAAAGATCACGGAAGTGATCTACGAACGGCGAGAAAAACGCGCAAAGCAGAAACAAAAGAATTTGAAATAATAGAACCGCCGGATTAGCTGGTGGTTTTTTTGTTTTGTTAATATAACTGTTTAAAGTATAAACCTGCCTGCCAAAACTATAGCTGCGCCTAATAAAATGACAGGTTAGCCTGCCAAAATGATAGGTCCGCCTACAAAAAGGTTAGGCTGGGCTATTAAAATCATAGGCTCGCCTGCTAAAACTATAGGCTCGCCTGTCTAAAAGGCAGGCGAGCCTATTAAATAATAGGCGAACCTTTCATAAAAATAAGCTGGCCTGTTCAATAAAAAAGCACGCCCTGGGTTTTGCAGGGCGGGCTTTTTTATTGTATGGTATAAATATTATTCTTTGTCCGGTGATTTATTATCATTGCCTTTGTTGGCAAACCTGCTGTTCCAAGCATCTACCTCTCTCATCGCCAGATCCAGTGCAGCATCATTCTGCCTAGAGATTTCTAAGTTGGCTTTGTAGCGGTCTGCCAGTTTCATGATATCTGCGGATGCACCCAGCTGGATTTCCTCTACCGTTTCCAGATTTTGTAGGATGGCCATCCTGTTGCCTTCCAGATTGCTGTAGTAGTCCAGCAGCCCGCTAAGTTCCGTTGGGTTATCTGCACGGCTCAGCGCATCGGGGAATTGTGTTGCAATTCTTGATATCAATCTGGCGTAGCCTTCTCTGCCCTCTGCCATGGTGCGCAGGCCGGGTTTCTCATCATCCGTGAGGTTGATCTTGTAAGGCGTTAGTGGGGTAAGGGCTGCGGTAATGGTTGCAGTGTAGGTATCCGTAACGGTTTTTGCCGGGATAGAGATGATGTACTTTCTCATTTGTGTTGGGTTTTGATTAATTAAATGTGAATGGTTATTTTTCTATAGTAAAATTAAAAAGTTCTTTGATGTCGATTTCCAGGGCTTTGGAGATTTTTATCAGATTAAGTATTGATGTATTTATCTTTCCTGTTTCTATTCTTGTTATTTGAGATATCTCAATGTCTAAAGTGAATGCAAGTTCCTTCTGCGTCATATTTTTCAGAAGCCTGATTTCCCGGATTTTTGCTCCGATACTTTTTAAGATTTTTGAATCCACTTCCTTCATACAGCAAAGGTTGGATTTTAGTGTAAAATTTTAATAGGCAAATTTGCCTATTTGAAAAAGTTGTTTTAGATTTGAAAAAAATAATTACATTTAATAAAATTTTAAAAACAAAACACTATGAAGAAAAAATTACTGAGATGGTGCGTGCCTGCACTTATTTTTTCGCTATTGTTGCTGGGTTGCCGACAGGAAGCAGAGTGGACAAATGACCAAGCTCAGGTAGAGCGTGCAGAAGCTTTTTTCCGCAATACCGATGGTAATGCAACGGGAAGACTTAAAAACTTCAGCCCAGGACTGGTCTCCGCAACTATTGCCAAGCTAAAGCGTATCAATAACAAAACAGGATTTGTATCCAGACTGTCTGACAAAGCCGGGCTACCGGCGTGGGATTACCTTGCCAGATCAAAAGACAAGACAGCCAATAAAGGTGGCGATGGCGCGCAGGTTCTGATTGTGCCATTACAAGTAGAAGATGGTTTCCTGTCTTCTCTGATGTATATAGAAAATCCAGATTCCGAATCTCCGACTATTTACACGGTGACCAATGAACAATTGAAAGATTTTACTGAAAATAAAAGCGTAGAAAGCACTACAAGAGAAAATGTTTTGACTACATTTATCTATTTTGATAATGCGATGTTTGGATCGAGGGTATATTCTTCCATTCCCTCTGATCTTTATGAAAATGTTCCTTTAAAAGAAAATACGCAATACAAAACTTTTGCCCTTGGACATCATGAGCCTACTCAGAATTTGGAAGTTGAGCAATGTTATACGGTTTACCATTGCAAAAATCAATTGGAAGAAGGAAGGTGCGATATGTGTTGGAAATGTGTAAGCATAATATGTCCGATAGGAGGGGGAGGCCCTACAGAATACGATCCTGGCTATCCCGGGAATCCTAATGGAGATGGTGACACGGGAGGCAATACAGGAAACGGACCAGGTGCTAATCCCATCCCGTGGTATCTTCAAAACCCGGAAATTGATATTTTTTCCTACTCTCCCACTGTGCAATCTGTTTTTCAGTCGCTCACAGATTATGGCATTGTGCTGCATGTGACTCAGGTAGATTTTCTACAGCAGAATAATACCTTGGCGCAAAGATTTAGAACTTATCTTGCGTCTGATAACTCTTTGGTAAAATCTCAGAACGCCAATATGGGAATCAACTTCTTTATGGATAATCCCGGGGCTACGTGGCAGGATTTTCTGAATATGGTGCCAAAAACGCCGTGTGAGAAGATATCCAAAATTGGCAAGAACAGTAAAACAAAAGACCTCTTTGGAATTTTAAAGCCAAAAGTGAATTCAACAAAGGAATTTGGTTATATTCTGACAGAGGATGGCGGTGCAATTTCTGATACTCCTATTGAAGGAGATAGCGGAGAATACCGTATTAAATTTCCTGTAAATGCACCGATTGATGGTTTAATTCATTCTCATTTTGCTGGTGGATATTCTGTATTTTCGGTATCTGATATGTTTGCGTTGGCGCAATTGTACAAAAACGGAAAGATAAAAGATATGGACTCATTTGTAATTGGTGTAGTTACAGCTTCTAATACACAATATATGATGATCATAGATGACCCTACAAAATTTGGAACTTTTGCTAATAACCTTTTTTCAGGAAATACAATTGATGAAACAACCCAAGATTTATATGAAATAATTTTCATGAATTTTGGTATAAAAACAAATAACACAGCAGCAAAAAATGAAAGTTTATTTCTGTCCTACTTACAAACAAATAAAACAGGATTGAAACTACTAAAGGGAGATGCTACATTCAGCAATTGGCAACTTTTAAATAAAGATTCAAACGGAAACGTAATACCTCAAAATTGTCCTTAACTAAATATTTTATTATGAAAAAATTAACATTTATTATATTGATGCTTCTTGCTCATACTACGTATAAATCGCAAAATCTAGATATAACACCAAATGCTCAAAATATAAATTACAACATAGATAAATTTGTGGGAACTTGGATATGGGCTAATGGTAATGAAAGTTTGGTGTTGATATTTAAAAAAGAAAACATTTTGCTTCCTCTGGAAGGAAATATTCGAGCTGATATTTTGTATGGTTTTCATCAATATACTAAAAATAATATTGTATTAGAAAGTTCTACACAATATTTAAACACGACATATACAGCTAAAAAAAGTACTTTACTAGGTGGTTCATTTGATGATCATAACAAAATATCTGGAAGCATTCAGCATAAAACAAAAAATAAAAGCGTAAAATTTGAGATAGATTATTTAGATGCTAATCATATCAAATTAATAAAATTAGAAAACTTTCAAGGCATAAGTATAACTCTTCCAGGACAACCACCTTATGATAGTTCCATCTCGCTTCCACAGAATATAATTTTAACTAAACAATAACAGAAGCTCCTGCAATGGGGCTTTTTACAACAGAACAATACTCTGGCGCAAAGATTTAGAACTTATCTTGCGTCTGATAACTCTTTGGTAAAATCTAAATTTGTTATTTGGGGTATTAATTATTTGATGATAATCCTAAGACCACATGGGAAGAGTTCAATACTTGGTTTATAAAAACTCCAACGCAACAAGATATAATAAATGAGCTCAAAGATTACCCCTGTGCACAAAGTATCGTCCAACAACTTCCAACGCTTTCCAATGATATTGCCTCATTAATGAAAAATATATTTCAAAATAATAAAAATTATAATATAATTTTTAAAGCAAAAACTGGACTTGGAGTAGTTGATGGAGAAACACGTGGATCGTATTCGCCAGAATTTAATACTTTTAAAGCTGTTATAAACTTGAACGATCAAGTTTTAATAAAAGGAACAAAAGAATATGTCTTGGTGACAATGTATCACGAGGTTATTCATGCATATTTAGACTATGAAAAATTCAGATTAGGTGATGTTGCATTTCATAATGAGTACCCTAGCGTAGTCATAGGCTATGATTATGATGCAAATGGGAAGAAAATTAATAGATATACATTTCTTCCTCAACATAATCAATTAGGAGTTTTTCTCTCTCAACTTGAAAATATACTTTCAACTTATAATCCCAATCTTCCAGCAGAGACGGTTAAGGCCATGGCAAAAGCAGGAATAACAACAATGACCGTACAAGAGAACCAGCTTAATCTTAATGAACGAGATACCACTTTAAATAAATATAAAGGAACAAAATGCCCGTAAATATGACTAATAAAATTTTAATTTTTGTAACACTAATTCCTTGTATTCTTTTTTCTCAAAAATACATTCTTTTAGATAGTTTAAAGAAATATGATATAAAAGCATATACTTTGGATACAAAAGACATTTATAATATAGATAAAAAAATTGATATTTATAATGTCTTCATAACAAAAGATATAATATTATTATTCTCCGTGTTACCAAGTTTAGAGAAAGAGCTAATGTTGGTCAGCCCTAAAGAAATAAGTCAAAATAATTGGATTACTATTGACATAGAAAAAATAATAGATAAAACTCTTAGCACTAAACAAATCTATAAACTTGTAGATGAATGGAGTGTCGATAATACACCTGAAAAGAAGGCTTTAGACTACAAAATAGTAAAAAAAGAAAATGGGATTTACTATGCCTCAAAGTTTTGTTTAACTGAGCTTTTTAATATTTCCAATATTGAATTTCCATTAATCTCATCATACGGTGTTATCAACATTATGGATAAATTAGTAACCATTAAGCAAATGCAAACCAGTTTTAAAAGACAATTTCCAGACTCTCAATTTATATTGGATGTTAGAGAAGAAAATTTTCTTAGAAATATGAGTGTTTATTATAATTACAGAAATTACTTATCAAAAATAATCACAATAAAAAAAGAAAAGGCATATCAGTTTTGGACATTTGATGGATGGTGGGCACAAGATGGCTATAATGAGCACAGAGGAATCGATAGATTCTTATATATACCTAAAAAAGGAATTGTGGGTGGATCATATGATTTTTATTTTAAGTTAAAACCCAAAATCTCAAGTAACAACTATTTTACTGAATCCGATAAAAAACTTTGGGAGAATATTATTAATGAAAAAATAATGATTGCCAATGAGTTAAAGTAGAAATAGACATAATTTCTAATTTTGTTAATGATGAAGCAGATTTTTTTGTAATGAGTAAAAGCATAAAAACTGCTGGTAGAGATCGATTATTTTTTAACCAAAAAAATGTGTAGGAAGCAGGCAACATTGGATATAACAAATTTCATTGGAACACAAATGATGCTGCATTTTGAATATTTACCTAATAATATCAATGAGACTTGTCCTTATTATAATTCTGTAATGCAAGGGAATGATTATCCGATTAATTTCCCAAAAGATATTGTACTAACAAAACAATAATGAAAAATATTTTATTGATTTCTATATTTTCTTTTATGTTCTCTTGCTCATCAAAAAAGAATATCACAGAATTTATTCAATTGAGTCATGATAATATTATGGTTATAGGTGGAAATAAATTGACAATTACACTAATTCCAACCACAAAAAAAAGTAAAAGATCTGTTACAGTAAAGATTTTTAAAAATGGAGAAAATTATGACAGAAAAAAAATTACATACAGAGAATATAATAATATATGGAATACTGTTAAAAATGAGATCAATAAAGAACCAGATAGTTCAATAAGTAAAAACTACTTGTTTGGAGTTCTTGATGGCGTTAGTAATTCTATTATTCTGAAAAAAGATTCCATACAAATGGAATTAATTAATCACAAAGATAAAGAAGAGCGATATAAGAATTTTTTTGAAGTAGCAGAACCAATTGTTAAAGCAGCTGGAATATCTATCAAAGAGATTTATTAAAAATCGTAAAATTCGAAAAATCCTAAGCTAAGGCTATCTATACTTCTGTAGAAAATATTTTTTATTCCAAAGTATATCTGATATAAAGTAAAAACAATGGGATATGCAGGATTCTCCTACAGGAAAGTTCTGCGAAAAATGTGCAAAAAACGTAATAGATTTTACAGAAAAAAATGATGAAGAAATTCAGTCTATATTTAGTAAAGCCCAAGGCAAAGAAATTTGCGGTAGAATTTCTTCAATGCCACTTTCCAAAATGGCTGCAAGCTTTTTTTTAATTAGTAATCTTACTTTTTCACAAGTACAAACTCAAGCAAAGTCTACTGCACCACAAGAAAGAACAGAAACTAAAATCATCAAAATATCAGGAAAGCTTATTTTTCATAAGACAAAAAAATATATTCCAAATGCTGATGTATTCTTTATTTCCAAAAATAAATACCTTAAAACCACAACTGATGATTATGGAAGTTTTTCTTTAGAGGTCTCCGAAGACTTACTTAGGAGAAAAAATGTTTTATACTTCAGCTTTGATAAGGTAAACGATGAAATAAGAAGAAGCCTTGATAAGATTACTCTAAATGAAGTTGTCGGGAATACCTACGAAAATAATTTTGTAATTTTCTCAAAAGATGAAACAATCAATAATAAAGAGTTCGCAATAGAATCCGAAAGTTTTTATTTAGGAGGGGCTGCTATTATATCGCCATCGCCACCAGATTATTATTATTTTAATGGCAAAAGTATTAGTGAAAACAAATTTGAAAAGCTGAAAAAAGAAAATCCGAATTATCAGTATTTTATATTTGATGGCAAAATAGCAGAAACGATATCAAATAGTGATAATTTAAACTATTTACACCTTTTGTTTTCTAATTAATTTTATTTTTAAATAATCAAAAAATCCGATAGCGCGGATTTGCAATCCGTGCTTCTAAGCATCAATTAAATCAAAACATGAAAAAACCACAAGCCAAGACTTGTGGTTTTCCTTTGTAGTTAGTTTTAATAAATTTCTAATAAGCTGTCTCATGTACTTTCACAGCACGTCCGCTCGGGTCGTTCATTTTTTTGAAGGCTTCATCCCATTCCAATGCAACCGGAGTTGAACAAGCAACAGACGGAACAGACGGGACACAGCTCGCTGCAGAATCACTTGGGAAATGTGATTCAAAAATTGTTCTGTATCGGTATTCTTCCTTGCTCATAGGCGTATTAATAGGGAAACGGAATTTTGCCTGAGCCATCATTTCATCGGTTACTTCATCTTCTGCAACTTGTTTCAAAGTATCAATCCAGGAATAGCCGACACCATCACTGAACTGTTCTTTCTGCCTCCAGGCAATGCTTTCCGGCAGAATATCTTCGAAAGCTTTTCTCAGAACCCATTTTTCCATTCTTTCAGGCGTAACCATTTTGTCTTTTGGATTGATAGTCATTGCCACATCCATAAATTCTTTGTCAAGAAAAGGAACTCTTCCTTCTATTCCCCAAGCCATCAGTGATTTGTTAGCCCTAAGACAATCATAAAGGTGAAGTTTGCCTAATTTTCTCACGGTTTCCTCGTGGAAAGCTTGTGCAGAAGGTGCTTTATGGAAATATAGATAACCACCAAACAATTCATCTGAACCTTCGCCGGAAAGTACCATTTTGATGCCCATAGATTTAATCACCCTTGCCAAAAGATACATCGGCGTAGAAGCTCTAATTGTAGTCACGTCATAAGTTTCCAAATGATAAATCACATCTTTGATGGCGTCCAATCCTTCTTGAACTGTGTATTTTATTTCGTGGTGAACAGAACCAATATGATCTGCCGCTTTTCTAGCTGCGGCTAGATCTGGGGAACCTTCCAAACCGACAGCAAAGCTGTGTAATCTTGGATACCAGGCTTCTTGTGTATCGCCACTTTCTATTCTTTGTCTCGCATATTTTGCTGTAACCGCAGCAATAATGGAAGAGTCCAAACCGCCGGAAAGCAGGACGCCATAAGGAACATCGCTCATCAGCTGTCTGTGAACAGCTTCTTCTAAACCTTGGCGGATGGCAGCGATATCAGTCATGTTATCTTTAACATTGTCGAAGTCTGTCCAATCCCTTTTGTACCATTGTTGCAATTCTTGTCCGTCTTTGCTATAAAGAAAATGTCCAGGTAAAAATTCTTCAATTTTATTGCAAACGCCTTCCAGAGATTTCAATTCAGAAGCAACGTAGAAACTTCCGTTTTTGTCCCAGCCCATATATAAAGGTACAATTCCCATGTGATCTCTGCCGATGAGGTAAGCATCATTTTCTTCATCGTATAAAGCAAAAGCGAAAATGCCGTTGAGTTTTTCCAAGAAGTTTTTCCCGTCTCTTCTGTATAGAGCAAGAATAACTTCGCAGTCAGACTGAGTCAAAAATTCGTAGTCCGGAAATTCTGCTCTTAGCTCTTGGTGGTTATAAATCTCGCCATTAACAGCTAATGCAACTTTTTTATCTTTGGTGAATAATGGTTGTTTTCCCGAAGTAGGATCTACAATAGCCAATCTCTCGTGGGAGAAAATCACATTCTCGTGTTGGTAGATACCAGACCAGTCTGGACCACGGTGTCTGATCTTTTTAGACATTTCTAAGATTTGAGGTCTTATCACTTCATTTTTTTGTTTAGTGTCAAACACACATACAATTCCGCACATCGTTGATATATTTATTTCTATTTATTAATTAAAATTATATGGCAAAAATACATTTGTTAATTGAAAATTAAAACTATTTATTCATTTAGGTTTAAAATATCACTTATATTCTTGATAATGGCATTCGATTTTCGTTTTTTTATTATAAATTGACTGTTATGATTGATTTTTTATATTAAAAATTTTGATTGTGCGAAATAGATGATTTTTTAGAATAAAGATGTAGTTTAATTGTAATTCGGCGTATTTTTTAATATATTTTATTCCATCAAAAAAATATATTTAAGTTTTAGAAATAAATTTCAGGTTTTTTGTTGGAAATTATAAAAATTGTACGATTTTTGTATAGAAAATTGTATTGTAGATGCAGCGATGCATTTATAATTTTTTTCATCATTTGTGTTTTTGCCCTCTTATTGTAATTAGTAAGAGGGTTTTTTATGCTATCGATTTTGTCAGCCAATATTTAAGATTTAACTTTGTCAATAATCTAAAAAAAGTAAAAAATATGTCAACTTACGTTGTTGTAGGTCTTCAGTATGGAGATGAAGGAAAAGGAAAAATAACGGATGTTTTATCTGCCAAATCGGACTATGTGGTTCGTTTCCAGGGTGGTGACAATGCTGGTCATACCGTTTATGTGGGAGAAGAGAAGTTTGTTTTGCACCTTTTGCCTTCTGGTGTACTGCAATGCAAAGGCAAATGTATCATTGCTAATGGTGTCGTGGTAAATCCTAAGGCCTTCATCAAAGAAATAGAGCAAATCGAAGCAAAGGGCTTGAAAACCGATCACGTTTTTATCAGCAGGAGAGCACACGTGATAATGCCATATCATATTTTACTTGACACTTACAGGGAAGAAGAGCAGGGCGGAACCCAGATTGGTACAACCAAAAAAGGTATTGGACCTTGTTATGAAGATAAAATTGCAAGAGTCGGAATCCGTATGATTGATCTCTTGAACCCCGAGGTTCTACGGGAAAAAATCGAAAAAAATCTGAAAAACAAAAATTCGCTTTTCGAAAAATATTTTGAAAAACCCACTTTAGACGTTGAAGAGATTTTTCAGGAATTTATTGCATTAGGAGAACGACTGAAAGACAGGATTGTGGACACAGAATTGGAAATCAATGAAGCGATCCAAGATGGTAAAAATATTTTGTTTGAAGGTGCTCAGGCTTTGATGCTGGATATTGATTTCGGAACTTATCCATTTGTGACATCTTCTTCACCATCAACAGGTGGAGTTTGTACAGGAGCGGGTGTCCCTCCAACTGCTTTGAAAAATCTGATTGGTGTTGCAAAAGCTTATACAACCAGAGTTGGGAATGGTCCGTTTCCAACAGAATTAGATAATGATCTCGGAGAAAAAATAAGACAGATTGGTTTTGAGTTTGGTGCCACAACCGGAAGACCGAGAAGAACAGGATGGTTGGATTTGGTTTCGCTGAAACACGCTTGTATGATTAATGGAATCAACAATTTAGTAATTACTAAACTAGATGTGCTTACCGGGATTCATCCTTTAAAGATTGCTACCAAATATAAAACAGAAGACGGAAAAATCATAGATTACTTTACCTCATCTACTACCAAGTTGTATGATTATGAACCGCAATATGTGGAGTTAGATGGTTGGGAAGAAGATATTACCGATGCCAAAACTTACGATGAACTACCGGCTAATGCAAAAAAATATATTGAGTTTATAGAAGAGCATTTGGGAATAAATGTTTATTTGGTTTCTGTTGGACCAGAACGATCTCAAAATATTATCAGAAAAGAATTATTTTAAATTACCATTTTAGATAGTTAAAAATACAGACCGGGACAATATGCGTTCCGGTTTTTTTATTGGTATTTTCTAGAGTGAAAGTATATTATTAGCTAAAAAAAATCCTGTAATTCCTAAGTCATTTTAATATTAAAATATCTATCACAAATATACCATTGTTATGTTTAAGAAGGTTTGGATTCGAGCAAGTTTGAACTGAGTTACTTTCTCTTCTGAGCATAACAAAATATCATCAATTTTTATTTTGGTATCATAATTGAAAATAAACTTTTGTAATTCACAATTTGTGAGAAAATATTAGATTATGAAAAATTTTTTAATAGCAGGAGCCTTTTCAGTTTTATTAGTCTCTTGTAATAAGGATGAAAAAATCCAGACAGCAAGTCTAGAACAGCAAAAATTAGACTATCAGGCAAGACAAATTGATATTGAGAAACAAAAGCTTGCCATTGAAAAAGAGAAAATCAATTTTGAGAAACAAAAAGATAGTCTTAACAAAGTTGAAGAAGAAAAAGAGCGAGAAAGAAAAGCTGAGGCCAATCGTGTTGCAAGATCCACAACAAGACGAAGTTCTTCTTCGGGCTCGTCATCTTCTGGAAGTGTAGCCTCTAACTCATCTTCTTCGTCCAGCAATGCTGGTTCTGCGGGAACGACTGCAACTCAGAAAAAAGGATGGAGTAGTGCTGCCAAAGGTACAGTTATCGGAACAGTAGGTGGAGCAGCAGCCGGAGCTATTATTTCTAAGAAAAATCCAGGTTTAGGTGCCGTAATTGGTGGGGTAGCTGGTGGTGCTACTGGTTATACCATTGGTCGATCGCAAGATAGAAAATCTGGTAGAGTTCAGAAGTAAATTAATCATTTAATATATTTAACCCAAAAAGATTGCTTATTTTTATAGGCAATCTTTTTTTATGCTGTCACTTTTAGTCTCAATTTTGATATTACTCGCGGTTAATTTCGGAAACGGAGTCATCATCAATCGTATGTTGAAAATCAAGGATCACAGTTTTGTCTTGATATCGTTGTTGGGTGTTACATCAATCACAATATTATCTACAATTGTATCCTTTTTTTCTCCACTGACTTTTTTTTTAGAAGCCTTTTTTATTACCACAGGATTGCTAGGTCTGGCGTTTTCTTTTAATAAATTAATGAAAACTTACAGAATTATAACTCTTGATTTCTGGTTTTATTTTTTTGTATTTGCCATTGTTTTTTCGGCGGCCTTCTCGCCTTATTTTTTTGATCATTTCAGCTATTATGTTCCGACGATTTTTTATCTGAGGGAATTTGGCTTTGTAAGGGGGATTTCAAATCTGGATTTATTGTTAGGGCAAACTTCTTTTTGGCATATTTATCAAGCTGTATTTTCACATTTTACAGATGTGTTCCTTAAAATTAATTCTTATATTTTATTGCTTTTCCTGATTTATATCTATGAAAGAAAACAACCTCTTTTGCTGATTTTTTTGCCAGTATTTTTATTATTCGTTCAGCAACCCAGTCCCGATTTGCCAATTTTTATAATTGCTTTGATTGTAGTGAATGAATTAATGAATGACAGAAATAACACTCTGATTTTATATCTTTCATTATTGGCTTTCTGTATCAAGCCGATAATGTTTTGGCTACCATTGCTATTGATTCTGGACAATTTTTATCGCAAGAAATTTCATTTCAAAATTTTAATTCCAATTTTAGCTTTTGGAAGTTTATTTGTAATTAAAAATCTTTTTCTTTTCGGATTTCCGGTTTTCCCCGCTCCTTTCGTAGACTTAAATCTTCCTTGGAAACCAAGCGGCGAAATTCTAAATTATTCTTCCCAAATCGGCCTGATGAAAACTTATGATATGAAATATTCTTATCAGCAAGTTATTAATTTTAGCTTCTGGGAAAAAATCTATCATTGGTTTACAATCGGAGTCAAATCTGTTTTCAATCTCGCCATCCTATTTTGTTTGATTATTTTAGGTTATTTCACTTTTCGGAAAAAAGATATTTTCTATAAGATATTGTTCGTCTGTTTTTTGATAAAGTTTATTTTGATAGCGATATTTTCTGCGCAATATCGTTTTTTCATAGATATGTATTTAGTCACGTTATTTGTAATATTCAAAAAATTGTCTGAAGAAAAAGCGGTTTTCACATCTGTTTTTTTATCAACTTTCATTTTAATTTTGTTCACTTTTCCAGGATTCATAAAACATCGATTTTATATGGGAAGATGGATGTCTGGATTTCAATTATCACAATTAGTCAAACCGACGGAATTTAAAACTGAACATTCTAAATCTTTTCACATAGAAAACCTAAGGTTTAATGCTACAAAAGGATTAATTTACAAAGCACCTTTCCCCGCTATCTCGTTGTATTGGTTGAGGACCTATCAGTACTATAATGTCTTTCCTCGTAAGTCGAATAAGGGATTTATCCAAAAAAAGCTGTCTGAAAATGATAAAGTAATTCTTCAGGAAATGATTGATGATTTGGAGAGTGACAATTCAAAAATACCTTAAAAATTATCTATCTTTGGATAACTGTTAAACCAAATTTTGATCTGTGGTTTAATTCCTTATTTCTAATTATTAATTAACAACAATGCCCGATTTTTTACATCCCAATAAAGATAATTATTCTGATGACGATTTGATTCAGGAAGAAAAAATCCGTCCGCAGAGTTTCAGTGATTTTGCTGGGCAAAGAAAAACTTTAGATAATCTCGAAGTCTTTGTTGCTGCTGCAAAAAACCGCGGTAGCGCTTTAGATCACGTTTTGTTACATGGTCCGCCCGGACTGGGTAAAACCACTTTGTCACATATTATTGCCAATGAATTGGGCGTCAATTGTAAAATCACATCAGGTCCTGTTTTGGATAAGCCAGGAAGTTTAGCTGGATTACTGACTAATTTGGAAGAAAATGACGTTCTTTTTATTGATGAGATCCATCGTCTTTCTCCGATTGTGGAAGAATATCTCTACTCTGCAATGGAAGATTATAAGATTGACATAATGCTGGAAACCGGTCCCAATGCGCGTTCTGTACAAATAGGGCTGAATCCTTTCACATTAATCGGCGCAACCACAAGAAGCGGAATGCTGACTAAACCTATGCTCGCAAGATTCGGAATCCAAAGTAGATTAGAATATTATACCATAGAACTTCTAGGAATGATTATTGAGAGAAGCGCACGAGTTTTAGGCGTGAAAATTTATGAAGATGCAGCCCTCGAAATCGCCAGAAGAAGCCGCGGAACGCCCAGAATAGCCAATGCTTTGTTGAGAAGAGTACGGGATTTTGCCGAGATCAAAGGTAATGGCGAAATCGAAATCGAAATTACCAAATTCGCTTTAAACTCTTTGAATGTTGATGAATTCGGTCTCGATGATATGGATAATAAAATTATGCGAGTAATGATAGAAAATTTCCGAGGAAAACCGGTAGGAATATCAGCTTTAGCAACATCCATTGCAGAGAATCCGGAGACTTTGGAAGAGGTTTATGAGCCATTTTTGATCCAGGAAGGTTTTATTATCAGAACACCTAGAGGAAGAGAAGTGACGGATAAAGCGTATAAACATCTGGGAATTTCCAGACCAAAGAATTTGGGAGAATTATTTTAATGTTTTTTTGAATTAGTCATTATATGTTCATCCCCAAAATCTACAAATCCGAAGATCAAGAATTGATGAAGAAAATCATCCGTGAAAATGCTTTTGCGCTATTGATTTCGGATAAAGAAAAGCTATCAGCAACACATTCTATGTTTTTGTTGAATGAAACAAATGACAATTTTTACCTGGAAACTCATATTTCTAAAGCTAATTTTCAAGCTAAAGTTTTGAAAGATGATGATGAGGTTTTGTGTGATTTTTTAGGAGTTCATTCATATATTTCTTCATCTTGGTATCAGAAAACCAATGTATCAACTTGGAATTATGAAGCGGTCCAAATCCGTGGAAAAGTAAAAGTTATGACAGATGAAGAGCTTTATCAACATTTGGAAAAGCTGACTTTTAAATATGAAAAAGTTCAGAAATGCCCGATGTTTGTAGAAAATATGGGAGACGAATTCGTTAAAAAAGAAATGAAGGGCGCTTTTGGAATCAATATCTATCCAACGCAAATTTATATCGCAAATAAACTAAGCCAAAACAGAAACGATAGTGATTTTGAAAATATTATTCTTAATTTAGGGCAATCAGATTTTGAAAACGATAAAAAAATGGCAGTACTGATGAAGGCTGATAGAAACTTAATCTAAACCATATTCTCAAAATAAAAATGTTATGAAATTATATCCAATCCAGTGTGGAAAATTCAAATTAGATGGTGGTGCCATGTTCGGCGTTGTTCCAAAATCACTTTGGGAAAGAACCAATCCAGCAGATGAAAGAAACCTGATTGAATTAGGAACTCGTTCTCTTTTGGTAGAAGATGGCAAAAAATTAATCTTGATCGATTGCGGACTTGGAGATAAACAAGACGAGAAGTTCTTCGGTCACTATGCGCTGTGGGGCGATGATTCTCTGGACAAAAATTTGAAAAAATTCGGATTTGTAAGAGATGATATTACAGACGTTTTTTTGACACATCTTCATTTTGACCATTGCGGCGGTGCTGTGGAGTGGAATGACAACCGGACTGGTTACAGGCCTGCCTTCAAAAATGCGCATTTCTGGACAAACGAAAATCACTGGAAATGGGCCACAGAGCCTAATGCAAGAGAAAAAGCCAGTTTTCTCAAAGAAAATATTCTGCCAATGCAAGAAAGTGGGCAGCTCAATTATCTATCTTTGCCGGCAACAGGAAATTACGGATTTGCCCCGGATCTGAAAATGGACGTGATTTTTGTAGATGGACACACGGAAAAACAAATGCTGCCAGTTTTGCAATATCAGGAGAAAACCATCGTTTTCGCAGCAGATTTGATTCCGACTGCAGGTCACATTCCGCAAGTCTATGTGATGGGTTACGATACACGACCACTATTAACTATGGAAGAAAAAGCAAAATTTTTGAAACAATGTGTAGACAATGATTACCTTTTGTTTTTCGAACACGATGCTCACAACGAATTGGCTAGTCTGAAAATGACGGAAAGAGGGGTAAAATTAGATCAGACTTTTAGTTTTAATGAAGTTTTTGGATATTAGATTATGGACATACAAGATATAAATCAAAATCAGGAAGAAGATATTCCCATACCCAGGATTATTGGACTGACAGGTGGAATTGGCTCCGGAAAGTCATCGGTTGCAAAATTGTTGGAGGAAAAAGGTTTTCCCGTTTATTATTCTGACGACGAGGCTAAAGATATTGTCAACAAAGATCAGGAACTTAAACAAAGAATTATCGCTCTACTGGGCGAAAAATCTTATTCAGACGGCGTTTACAATAGAAAATATGTTGCAGATAAAGTTTTCAACGATGCTGAACTTTTAGAGCGACTGAATCATTTGATTCATCCAGCAGTTAGAATTGATTTTGAAAATTGGGTAAAGTCTCAGAATACTGAATTTGTTTTTAAGGAGACAGCGCTGCTTTTTGAACTGAAGTTGAATGAGCAATGCTACAAATCTCTTCTTATTACAGCAGATGATAATCTAAGAATCAAAAGGACAATGGATCGGGATGATAAAACTTACAGGGAAGTGGAGGCGATTATGCAGAAACAAATGCCTGAAAAAGATAAAATCAAATTAGCAGATTACATCATTTATAATAATTTTGATTTTGAAAGTTTGCGAGTTGCCACAGAAGCTTTTGCTGAGGAACTTCTTCAAAACTAATTTAACTTATAAAAACAGAAATCCCCGAAAAATTATTTCGGGGATTTCTTATTTAATTAAATCTGAATCTTAATTCTTAATGAATTTAGTTTGAGATTTTTCTCCATTAGATTCTACAGTTAATATGTAAACACCTTTTGTTAACTTAGAAACATTCACTTTTCCGTCTGTAGTCCCTTGGTTTATCAATTGACCACCAACGCTAAATATTTCGAATTTAGTCTTAGAAGAAACATTAGAGATATTAATCACATCAGTCGCTGGATTTGGATAAACATTGATGTTATTTTTCTTAACATCAGTTACTGCAAGATTATCAGAAATTTTCACAGCATAATCTTCTACTTCTCCATAAGTGTATGATGCGCAAGGTCCTGTAGGAGCTGTACTGAATCTCATAATAACTCTCATACCAACAGTTTTGTCACCTGCATAAGCAGTTGCCGGAACTGCGAAAGTAGCAGTTACGTTGGCAGTTGTGCTGGCAGCACTTGTCATTATTTTCTCAGAATCTTCGTAAGTTCCATTTCTATTGAAGTCAATCCAAACTGCAACCGCTTCGCTATATGTAGTTCCGGTCCAAGCTTTTGTCACTGCAATTGTATTTCCAGTCGTACCTTTGACTAATTGTACCAGTCTTGTATTATCTGCGCTGTAATTTGTATAATTACTTGCTCCAGAATTACTTGTCATTACTGTTCCACTATTCGCTGGTGTAACAACGACTTTAGAAATATATTCGTCACTAGAATCGCTAGCAGAAACAGTACAGTATACAAGACCTAAAGTTTTGAAATTTTGACCAGCAAAAGCGCCAGTTGTTCCGCTACACACCGCAGCTACTTCTACATTGTAGTTGGTATCTTCTTCCAACTGGGTAATGGTGTACGTGTTTGTCGTTACGTTATTTACAACTGTCCAGTTTGTATCGGTCGCTTTTTTGTATCTTACAGTATAAGTGGCATTTGCGATAGCATCCCAATCAATTTTTGCGCCTGTTTGCGTAATTGCAGAAGTTGCTAATCCTGCAGGTGCTGTTCCGTCACAGTTTACCATTGCAGATACCGTTACTTTGCCTACTGCATAAAAAATACTTCCAATTGCAGAAACTCTGATTGTAATAATGGTATTGGTAGGAATTCCTGAAAAACTTAAGTTTTCTGTACCATCGTTAGCTGTAGAGGAAGTCAAGACAGTCCAAGTTGCACCGTTATCTGTGGTGTAATCAATTTTAACATTAGCTACGTTGTAAGGCGCGGCATTGGTTCCTACAACATCCCAAGTAAATGCGCCTGGAGCGTTGTTATAAACTTTTGTAGATGTCACTTTAAAAGGTCCAGCAGAACCGACAATGACTCTCTGGGAGCCATATTGTGTTTGCTGCTGTGCTTTGTCAGGATTATTATCTCGTACCGTTACTTTAAAGTTGGTAGTTCTAGCCACTGTAGATACAGCTTCCCAGTCCGCAGTATTTTTTAAGTTTCCAGCTAAAACTGTACTAAGTTTAGGGAAATATCTCACTGGGCTTGTAGTAGGATTCCAGGATCTGAAACTAGGTCCGTTTGTATTGTTACCTAAATTTGCAGTTGTGGTCGTTGTGGTGGCACTGTCAGTTTGTTCCCAGCAATAAGTGACTGGATTTCCTTCAGCATCTGTAGCCTGCGCTGTTAATACGAAAGCTGTGCTTTTTGGAATAGTAACATCCGCCATTGCAGTTACCACAGGAGCCTGATTGGTTATCGGCGTTTCAATATCACAAGTCTTACTGGTAAGGTTGGTTTGAATCTGAATAATACTGTTGATATGGAAATAAGGGTCGGAATGTGGCTGTACATCCGTTGCGCCAGTGATACCAGCGTAGCCCATTATTGTTGATCCAGATCCTGGTTCTACGTTTTGGCCAGTTCCTTCCAGACTCATTGAGAATGTATGGTTACCACCCAATTGATGTCCCATTTCGTGAGCAACATAATCAATGTCAAAATTATCTCCTTGCGGAATTCCGTCTGCAGGAGAGGTAATACCTGAACCTTTTCCTAGAGGCGTTCCAGTAGTTGGGTTCACACAAACACAACCGATACAACCTGCATTTCCTCCACCTCCGGAAGCACCAAACATATGACCAATATCGTAGTTGTCATTTCCAACATTAGTTGTAAGTGCAGTTTGCAATTGCTGGTTCCATGCACTTAGTGTTGTAGAATAGGGATCTGTTGCGGCATTGGTGTAAATTACAGAAGGGAAATCCTGTAAAATTAAATGCAGAGCAAAATCATTTTCAAACACACCATTACAGCGCGTCAATGTTGCATTGATTGCTGTAAGAGCTCCTGCTACGGTTCCGCCGTGATATGCGGTATACTCTCCATTGACAGACATAGCCAGACGCATTGTTCTGTATTTCTGATCGGAAGATCTTGAGAAATCTTTAGGATCATTAGCAAAGGTAGAACCACTTGCCAACTTATCTATTTGATGTTTTGTGAGAGCAGGTTCTGTACTTTCGCAAAGCCAAGATCCATTTGCACCGCTCGTTTTGTTGGTTTTTGGATGAACACCATAAACTGTTTTTTCTTTGTTTTGTGGTTCAACAAACTGATAAACTCCATTTTTGATAATCATGGATTGGAAATCATTTGGAGCAACAGAAAATCTGATGTATTTTTCAGGATCGTCAATACCAGTTCCAACATAAGATCCTAACTGATATCTGTCAGCTATAGACTGTACTACAACTGGCAAACTGTAAACAGCAAATTTTTCAATTTTACCATCCAGTGTAGGAACATTAATAATGACAGGTTTGCTGTTTTTCCCTGTTGGCTGAGCGCTTGCCAGCTGTGTACGGATAGCATTAACATCTAACGAATAGAAATTTGTAGCTCCCGTCTGACGCAGATTTTCTCCTTTCATCGTAGTCTTTCTCCATTGTCCAAAAGCAGTGGAGAGCATTCCGAAAGAAAGAAGCGTAGTAAAGATTTTCTTCATACCTCAATTTTAATTTAATCAAATGTATGAGTTTTATTTGAATTAATGACAACAAAAAAGCGTCAAAATTATTGACGCTTATTCATTTATCTATTATTGATGCTAATTATTCATCAATAATTTATTTTTTCGTAACTAACCTATAAAGAAACAGTAATAATACTGCGCCTCCTATTGCTACAAGGAAACTAGAAAAGTTGAATCCAGTTACATCTACGCCCAATAGCATAGATCCTATCCAGCCACCTAACATAGCCCCTAAAATTCCGATAATGATTGTTACAACCCATCCGCCAGGATCATTTCCCGGGTGAATGGCTTTTGCAATGGCTCCGGCAATAAGACCGAAAATAATCCAAGTTAAAATACCCATAGTTTGATTTGTTAATGTTAATATAAATGTGATTTGTTACCTCTTCTTGAAGAAAGAATTTACAAATTCCATGCCATTAAAAATCTGCAAGTCCTGCATTTTTTCCCCTACGCCAATATATTTTACAGGGATCTGAAACTGATCTGATATCCCTATGACAACGCCACCTTTTGCGGTACCGTCTAACTTAGTAACAGCCAATGCAGTAACTTCTGTTGCTGCGGTAAACTGTTTAGCCTGCTCAAAAGCATTTTGTCCGGTTGATCCATCCAAAACCAATAAAACTTCGTGAGGCGCATCTGGAATCACCTTTTGCATCACACGCTTTATTTTGGAAAGTTCGTTCATCAGATTGATTTTGTTATGAAGTCTCCCAGCTGTATCGATGATCACAACATCCGCACTTTGCGCAACAGCAGATTGAACGGTGTCAAAAGCTACAGAAGCAGGATCTGAGCCCATTTCCTGTTTTACAATCGGAACGCCAACCCGCTCACTCCAGATGACTAATTGATCAACAGCTGCAGCACGGAATGTATCCGCTGCTCCAAGTACCACCTTCAAACCTTGAGATTTGAATTGATTGGCTAATTTCCCAATCGTAGTGGTTTTCCCGACACCATTTACGCCGACCACCATTATCACATAAGGTTTTTTGCTCGCGTCAATATTATCTGTGTCCAGATGCGGATTGTCCAAAAGAAGTGCAGAAATCTCTTCACGAAGAATATTGTCAAGTTCGCTCACATTCACATATTTGTCTCTTGCGACACGATCTTCGATTCTTTTGATGATCTTGATAGTAGTTTCTGCACCAACATCTGATGCAATAAGAATTTCCTCCAAGTCATCCAAAACCTCGTCGTCTACAGTGTTTTTTCCTACGACTGCTCTGGAAATTTTGTCAAAAAAACCTTGGCTGGATTTTTCCAAACCTTTATCAAGTGTTTCTTTATCTTCTTTTTTGAATATTTTTTTAAACCAGCTCATTATGAATATAGATGATGAATGATAATTGATAAATGATTTGAGATTCTGATTTGAATCGCAAACAAAGATAACAAAAAAACTACCCTTAAAAAGAGTAGTTTTCTATATTGTATTCGGTTGGGAGATTATTTTTTCAAAAAACCTTCAACTTCGTCCGCGTTCATTACTTTTTCTTCAAAAACGTAAGCTTCAGATTTAGAAGACTTCACCATTTTGATTACTTTTGTCATTTTTTTTGATCCAGCTCCACCTTGAAGTGTTGCTACTACTTTCTTTGCCATTGTAAAATATCTTTATAGATTACTTAATTTCTTTATGAACAGTATATTTCTTAAGAACCGGATTGAATTTTTTAAGCTCCAATCTTTCTGTAGTGTTCTTTTTATTTTTTGTAGTAATGTATCTTGACATTCCTGCTACACCGCTTTCTTTATGCTCAGTACATTCTAGAATTACCTGAACTCTGTTACCTTTTTTAGCCATTACTTAGTAGTGTTTTTAATAAATCCATTTCTAGCTGCTCTTTCAAGCGCCTCTTCTATACCAATCTTGTTGATAATTCTTAATCCGTGAGCAGAAACCTTAAGGGTTACTGATTTATCTTGCTCAGGAAGGAAAAATTTCTTCTCTAGCAAGTTAATTTCAAAACGTCTTTTCGTTTTGTTATTAGCGTGAGAAACATTGTTTCCTACCATTGCACGCTTACCTGTTATTTGGCAAATTCTTGACATATCTCGATGTTCTTTTGACTAATGAATATTTGAGAGTGCAAAATAAAGGATTATTTTCCAGATAGACAAATTATTTCAAAATAATTCATAAAAAAACGAACGAGAAATATTTGACAATTAATACCTCTCGTTCGTTTCTTGCTACATCCAATCTTTTAGTTTTCTATAAAGAATTTGACATTTTCCAGCGGATTCCCTATCATTGCGATTTTTCCTTTGATGAGGATTGGGCATTGTATCAGCTCAGGATTCAGAGCGATAACTTCTAATGCCTGCTCATCATTCACAGAGTCATTATCTGAAAAATGCTTTTTGAAAAGTTCTTTAGAGTGTCTCAGGATTCTGCTTGGATTTTTATTCAATTTTTTGAACAAAGTTCTCAATTCAAACAAACTTAAAGGATCTTTTCTGATATCAATGATCTGAAATTTGATATTATTCTCGTCCAGATATTCCAAAATAGCTTTGGATTTTGGACAGCTGTTGTTATGGATAACTTTTATCATGATGCTCTAAAGTTAGATTTTGGTGATTTTAATTTTTGTTTCAAATCATTTCACCGAAAAATAATTTAAAACAAACCATTCAGTTCTGCATCTATCCTTTCTAAAATATAACCGAAATCTTCCGGTCGTTCCACAAAGTCAAGATTGTCTACATCTATAACAAGAAGCTTGCCTTCTTTGTAATTTTCTATCCAGTTTTGGTATTTATTATTCAGTTTTGTGAGATAATCGATACTGATTCCTGCTTCATATTCGCGTCCTCTTTTAGAAATCTGTCTTACCAGGGTTGGAACATCTGCTCTCAAATAAATCAACAAATCCGGTGCCGAAACAAAATCTTTCATCAAACTGAAAACGGACAAATAATTATTAAAATCACGCTCAGAAAGAAGGTTCATCTCGGCTAGATTTTCAGCAAAAATGTGCGCGTCTTCGTAAATTGTTCGGTCTTGAATGACGTTTTTTCCGCTCTCACGGATTTCCTTCACCTGGCGGAATCTGCTTCCTAAAAAATAAATCTGCAATGCAAAACTCCATTTGGACATATCACCATAGAAATCATCCAAATAAGGATTGTGATCTACATCTTCGAATTGGGCTTCCCAGTTGTAATGTTTGGATAACATTGTAGTTAGCGTTGTTTTTCCGGCTCCGATATTTCCTGTGACAGCAATGTGCATTTTTTTGTTATAATTGATTGATGATAGGTGATGAATGATAAAAGAAAAGCGTAAAATCATTTATCACTTATCGATTCTCATTTATTTTTGGTAAAGATAAAGTTTGTCTTTTATGAGTGCCAAAAATCCAGCGTTATTTTTATCCACAATTTTTGCATCAGAATTCTGGAAGATTTCAAGTAGATTTTTGCCGTCAAATTTTTTAATGTGTTGACTCTCAAAGATCAGAATATCATCGTTCGTGCGGCGTAGTTTTTTTGCATTGAGGATGCTGGCAGAATATAAAAGCTCAGCTCTTGTGTTGTAAACTTCGAAAACCTTTTCTTTCAGAATATAAACCTTATTATTATACACTAAAAAATCCTGAAGAGACTGCAGATTGATATTAAAGGGAAACGAATTTATAACAGAATTACTCCTGAAATTATATTGAAATAATGTTTTGTTACTGTCATCAATCATCCACGCAAATTGGAGATCATCTGCATACGCTGCTTTTATAAAACCAAAAGTAGAATTGAGGTTTATTTTTTGAATTTCATTCAGATTCTGGTCAAAGAATTTGATTTCCTGAGCATTTTCGGAAAACATCACGATATTGAGTGGGTTAGATACACTTTGGATTTTGTACGGAAAAGTTAATAGTAATTTTCCGAGCTGTGATCCCACAGAGTCATATTTTGTGAGGCTGAGATCTTTATTCTTATAGACATAGATGTTGCCATAATCGTCACCGAAAAGTTCTCTCGCATCTTTCAATTGCAAAGAATCTACTTCAATCTTTCTTTGTGAAAAAAGTGAAATAGATAATAGTGACAATATAAGGAAGATTGTTTTCAATAGAGTTTTGGATTAACCGCCTTTCAATGTAATGATGACGTCTTTTGTTAATGCCTTATTCTGATTGTAAGTTGCATCGCAAATCATAGTAGAAACGTTGTAACTCCCTTTGTCTACCAATATATAATTCTGTCCGTTGGCAGGAACCGAAAGATTATAGAACTTTTTCCCACTTATTTTGATGATCAGGACGCATTTTGATTTGTTTACAAACTGTACAATCGCTTCTTTTTTATTTGGGTCATTATTGAAAAGACTTGTAAGCACGGCTGCGGTGTTTTTTGCCTGCTCAGACGGCTGTCCTTTTGCAGCAGTAGTGCCGACTTTGGACGTTTTTTCAATTTTATTTTCAGTCATTGCAGTTACCGTTGGTTTTGCAACTGCAGAATTTCCGCCATATTTCATGGACAAGGCTCTCTGTTTCAGCTCTGCAACCGCTGGATGCTTGGGATTGTTACGGATGAAGCTTTCTACCACTGCTCTGTCTGATGTAGATTTGGCTTCGAAAACGCTTTGTGAAAAAACGGAAACAGAAATTAGAAAAAAGGAAAGTAAAAATATCTTCTTCATTGTAATTGGGATTCTGGTTTCAAATGAAACGTAAAAATAAATTAAATCTTATGAAAATGTATGAAAATTACTATAAAAATTGATAAGTATTTTCATCAAATTTCCAAAATGTATATTGATGTTTTATTTTTATTAAGATTATTTTTGAGTGCTCAATATTTTTATAAAAATCACTATATTTGCACGCTGAAAAACATGAAGGAGGAAAATTCAATTCAAAATAAAAAATAATCAATATTATGTCTTACACACCAGTAGCTGCAGACGTAGCAAAACTAAGAAACACGACAGGTGCAGGAATGATGGACTGCAAAAAAGCTTTAGTAGAAGCGGAGGGAGATTTCGAAAAGGCAATTGACATCCTTAGAAAAAAAGGACAAAAAGTTGCTGCTAACAGAGCGGATAGAGATTCTTCTGAAGGTGCAGTTATCGCAAGAGTAAATGAGGATAACACTTTAGGTGTTGTGATTTCTTTGAACTGTGAAACTGATTTCGTTGCAAAAAATGAAGCGTTTATCGAGTTGGCTTACGAGCTAGCTGAAATGGCAATTTTTGCTGCTACTAAAGAAGAATTATTGGCTACAGATTTCCACGGAATGACTGTTGCTGACAAATTGATCGAGCAAACTGGCGTTATCGGTGAGAAAATCGAGATCGGTGCATTCGAAAGAATCGAAGGAGCTTTCTTGGGAGCTTACATCCACGCTGGAAACAAAATCGCTTCTATCACTTCGCTTTCTGCAAAAGTAGAGGGTGCTGATGAAGCTGCAAAATCTGTTTCTATGCAAGTTGCTGCGATGAACCCAATCGCTCTTGATGAGACTGCTGTTTCTCAGGAAACTATCGATAAGGAATTGGAAATCGAAAGACACAAATTGACAGAAGAAGGAAAACCTGCCAACATTATCGATAATATCTTGAAAGGTAAAATGCAGAGATTCTACAAAGACAACACTTTGGTACATCAGGATTTCATCAAGGATTCTAGCGTATCTGTTGCTGATTATGTAAAATCTATCAATTCAGATCTTAAAGTAACAGGTTTCGTGAGAGTTGCTCTTGCGTAATCATAAGAACTTTAAAATAAATTGAATCCTACTATATTTTATAGTGGGATTTTTTGTTATGAAATTTAGAAGTAAATTTGTAGCCTTAATATTATAGATGAAGCGATCTGATTTTTTTCAATTCTTAGTTAGAACTGTCTTTGTGTTTACCTTGTTATCAATGGGAAATTCAGTTTTCTCCCAATATATCAATGTTGACACTAGTTCTTTTACAGCAACACAACTGGTTACGAAATTTATTGGAACCAATAATGCGAGTTGTATAACCGTTACAAATGTCACAATCAGTGGAAAGGATTTCAAAAATGGAAATATCAGCTATGGTTATTTTGATAAAGGAACAAGTAGTTTCAACATAGACGAAGGTATAATATTATCTACAGGAAATGCCAAATCAGCTGAAGGTCCAAAAGGTGCTATACAGACGCAAAATAGTGGCGATCCATTTTTTGACGCATCTTGGTTGGGTGATACAGATAATGATTTGAGTGATGCCATACGCCAAACCAATATCTACAATACAACCAGTCTAGAATTTGACTTTACAACAACATTGAGCAACAGAATCAGTTTTGATTATATGTTTGCATCAGAAGAATACCGTTTAAACAACTGTACATATAGTGATGGTTTTGCATTCCTGATTAAGGAAGCCAATGATCCGCTGGCAAGATATGAAAATATTGCTGTAGTACCAGGTACAAATTCGATTGTTTCTGTGCCAAATATTAATTCGTCTGCGGGATGCTACAATAATGTTAGTTATTTTGGAGGTTTCAATACGAATCCCAATGTTCCTATAAATTTCAGTGGACAAACCATGGTAATGACTGCCAGAGCCAATGTGAAACCTGGCGTAAAATATCATATTAAATTAATCGTTGGAGATCAAGGGAGCGACAGAGGTCTTTATGATTCCGCAGTTTTTTTGAAGTCAGGAAGTTTTACTGGTAATATTGATCTTCTACCGAATCTTGCTTCCAATGATGCAGCGATAATATGCAATGGTGCCAGAGTGAAAATAGAACCTAAAAATCCTGGTGATATAGCTGATCCGCTAGCAACTTATGATTGGTATAGAGATGGTGTTCTGATACCTGGAGAGCATCTTTCTTATTTGGAAACTAATATTCCCGCTACTTATAAGATGGTGGTCACGCTGTCCAGTCGATGTACTTTGGAGGCTAATGTCAAATTAATTGCACCTCCCACTGCGGTTCTCAGCACTGCGCCTATTGAAATTTGCGATAATAATTTTACGGGCAACTACACCAGAAAGCTATCAGATTTCAACCAACAGATAGTTACCAACTATGATTCTTCAATCTTTGATGTTTATTATTATAATAATCCATCCGGATCAGGAGCTCCGCTTCCAGATAATTTCAATTTTGTGAATAATGTAGAAACACTTTACGTGAAAGCTGACGCCTATAAATGTGATTCTGGATTGCCAAAACCGATTGTGTTTTACAAAGGGTCACAGCTAACAATGAATTATCCACAGCAGCAGGTTTCTCCACCTGTATTTGACGTTTGTGATGATTTATTAGCTGGAAGTAAGGTTAAAAGTCTACAGGATTATGTAGGTTTTATGACCAGTGAAAGAGGTATCTCGGCAACATTCTACGAAAATGAAGCACAAGCCAAAATGGGAGGTCCTTCTACAGTGAATACCTCTCCGGAATTTAGTTTGACCAATTCGGGTAAAACTTATTTTATTAGAATTGAAAAATCTTCTCCAAATTCTTGTCCCAATTATTCTTCTTTTAAACTAATCTTCAAACAGCCAAGGAAATCAACAGCACTAAAGCCAGATACCATCATCTGCAAAGGAACCACAGTTAATCTGGATGCGGGAACTGGTTATGATTCAGCTATCAATATGGGTTTCAGCTCATACAAATGGTACAAAGCGTCCAATCCAGCTACGATGATTAGTGATAAACAGGAATCTGGTAATCTTCCGGCTGGTGATTATATCGTGGAGCTAGGATTCAATGGTTGTACCTATAAACAGCCTGTCAAAATATCAGAACCTCAGGATTTAGTCATTAATAATGTCCTAATAGAAGGTAACAAAGTAACAATATTGGCTTCCAATGGCATTCCTGCATACCAATATTTTTTAGATGGAAATTTACAATCCTCAAATATTATTGAAAATCTTTCCAAAGGACAACATACTGTTGTAGTAAAAGATCAATGCGGTTCCGTACTGCAAACCTTTTATATTATCAATGAAAAAAATGTTATCACGCCTAATGCTGATGGTTACAATGATGTTATTGATTATTCGGATCTGATGACGAAGCTAGAGCCAAAATTTCAAGTTTACGACAGAAACGGCGTTTTGGTTTTTAAAGGCACGATGGAAAATCAGTACAAGTGGGATGGCAAATTCAGAGGCAGATCTTTGCCATCCGCGTCGTATTGGTATGTTTTGGAATGGAATGAATCTGGTAATCCAAATCGTGTTCAGAAAAACGGTTGGATTCTCCTCAAGAATAGAAATTCTGATTAGAAGATTGCTGCTTTAACAATTCTTCTCTAAAAAATATTGTAATTTTAATTACTTAACAAAAAGCCGATAAAGTTTAATAAAATTTTAACCTTATCGGCTTTTTTTTGCAAGTGTTTCTAAACTAATTCTCTATAAATTTGCCGTCTATATGGGGAAGATATTTACTTTTGTGCTGTTGTTCTGTACAGCTTTGATTTACGCACAGGATTTCGAAGGCGAGATTTTTATCCGGGATAAGTCCAGTTTGTATCTCAATCAGGTCTACGTGACCAATCTTAATGCCCACAAAAGTGTGTTGGCCAACTATAATGGCGAATTTAAAATTCAGGTCAAAAAAGGGGATCTTCTCAGATTTACATCCATCGCAACAGAAAGAAAAGATGTCGAAGTTACGGACGAAATGTTGTCCAGAAGTAAGAATTTTATTGAATTGCAGATAGCTTATTACGAAATTCAGGAGGTGATTCTGAGCTCTTTCAAGCCAACTGGTAACCTTCGGAGAGATGTTGCTATGCTGAAGGGCTCTGAAAAAGTATTTGAACTCAAAAAAATGATTGGTCTGCCAGAACCAAAAGGCGATGGTACATCTCCACAAATTCCCGTTTTATCCTTCAATCAAGGATTAAGTTTCAGTATAGATAGTATTTTTGATTTGATTTCTGGTGAGAAAAAGAAGAAAGAGCGCTATTATCAGTACGAGAAGATGAGTCAAGGAATCAAAAATATTCAGGATTACTTCGGAGATGATTATTTTATTAGATTAAAGATTCCTAAAGAATTGATTCCTAATTTCCTGCAGTTTGTTTACAGTTCAGATAATATCACTGCGTTTTTGGAGTCCAATAATTATGAGGCGACCAAAATCTACATAGAAAAATATTTGCCTATCTATCTCAGAAGATTGCAAAACTCTCATTTGATGAATGTTACGAATGATTTGAGAAAAGAATGATTTTATTTATGCGGAAATCGTAAATATTATTAATTATTTATTTGAAATCTGTCAAAATTGTTTAATTTTATGCTGTTCTTAGAATATTATAGAAAGATTTAGACAATGGGAAAAAATAAGGCGGCAAGATTCAGAGAAAATACAATATTACCAAACGTTATCCAGCCAAGTAGAGAAGAGGCCATCACTAATTTTCAGTACAAAGGAAAATGGAATGAATTTTTTGGTAATGATAAGCCGATTGTTTTGGAACTCGGATGTGGAAAAGGAGAATATTCCGTAGGTCTTGCAAAAGCGTTCCCAGATAAAAATTTTATTGGAGTAGATATTAAAGGAGCGAGATTTTGGTTCGGAGCCAAAGAAGCTGTCAACAGTAACCTAAAGAATGTTGCGTTTCTGAGATCTCAGATAGAATTGATAGAGAATCTATTTGTGGAGAACGAAGTTTCCGAAATTTGGATCACCTTTCCAGATCCACAAATCAAATACAGAAGAACAAAACACAGGTTGACCAATCCTGAGTTTTTGGCAAAATACAAACATATCCTGAAAAAAGATGGGATTATCCATCTGAAAACAGATTCAGAATATTTGCACGGTTACACATTGGGATTATTGCAAGGTTTGGGACACGAGATTCTTACGGCGCATCACGATATTTATGGTGCTGCCGAATATCAGCCGGACACACCATTGTTGAAGGATATCAGAACTTATTATGAAGATTTATTTTCATCAAAAGGGAAGACGATCACTTATATCAAATTCAAATTAAAAGATGAGTAAAAAATCTTTTATTATTTTGGGCGCGGCTTATTTATTATCTAGTTGCGCAGCAAATCATTCGCTTTCTCATATCAGTGGCAAAGTGAATCAAAATGTTGTTTTGGAGACCGATTATCTAAAATCGATGCCAAAAAAATTCACATTAGAACAAAGAGCTGTCAATCTGCTCAATCAACTGTTCAACACAGATGCTTCCAATAACAATATGGTCCTGATAATTAAAAATGATTCGGATTGTGATTTTACAATGGAAATTTCAGGAAGTAGTCGTTACACATTGCCCGTCGCAGCAAGGAAAACTGAAAGCATTATTGTACAAAAAGGAGACTATGAGATCAAATCTCAGGTGTGTCTAAGTCAATATAAAGTCTATAAAACATTTTCAGAGAATACAGAGCTGAGCATCAAGTATAAAGAAGTAACAACAGTAACTACAAACACGGATATGGTTGCAACCATTCAGTAACCAAAAAAAAGAAAGCTTCAAATTATTTTTTGAAGCTTTTTTTTGTGTGAATAGTCCAGACTTTATTTGATAATCAATTCATAGATTCTGCTCCAGTTTTTACCGGTAACAATCATATTATCACCTTTGAAGGCAATTCCGTTTAGAACATCTTCGCCACCGCTCGAACTCTGTTTTACAATATTGGCTAGGTCCAAAACACCAATTACTTCTCCAGTTGCAGGATTAATTTGCAAGATGATTGGTTTATGCCAAACATTAGCGTAGATAGATCCGTTGTGATATTCCAGCTCATTGATTTGGTCATATCCTTCTTTGTCACTGGCGATAGCAATGGTTCTTATAATCTGCGAAGGGTTTTCTGGATTAAGAAAATAGATGTTTTTTGAGCCATCAGAAACAATCAGATTTTTGCCGTCATTCGTCATTCCCCAACCTTCAGCAATCTCTTGTGGATAGTCAAATTCTTTAATTAGTTTGATGTCAGAATCGTAAATAAAACCTTTTTTCGCTTTATAAGTCAATTGGTAAATTTTATCTCCGAAAACAGTCAAGCCTTCTGAAAAAATATGGTCTGGTTGTTTAACTTCCAAAAGTGGCGTGCGGCTTCCAAGGGTATATTTTACAATTTTAGATTTTCCATCCAAGCCAACACTTTCAAAAACAGTATTGCCGTGAATTTCAAAACCTTCGGTAAAATTGTCAACATCGTGAGGAAATTGATTGGCAACTTCATAAGCCAGATTTTTAGCTTTTGCTTTAGCAAAAACATTGATGGTTGCATCTTGCTGGAGCACTTCGCCACTTTTTGTTTTGATGTTGAAGGTCACATCATTTTCACCTAAAGAGAAAAAGTTGGGGTCAATAGTCAGATTGCTGCTTTCCTTATCTCCATAACTGATGGTAATGGCTTCTGCATAATCCAAAACGTCTTGTGGCAATTTTAGTTTGTCTCCAAAATGATAGCCTTTGTCTTGCTGACCGATGTTGTAATCATTGAGTGTGGTCAAGATTTCTTTGTCTTTGTTGCAACTTGCTAAAAACAAGAGTGAAATTGCAGACGCTAAAAAGATTTTTTTCATTGGAATGATGATTGATTTTCCGCTTTTGCGGTTTCGTTTTTTTTAAATAGATTGTCACCTACCGAATTACCGATGATGGTCTATTATTAAGATTCTGCCAAAAATACAAAATATTAAAAACTATAATCTCATAAATTTTTCTTAATTAAACATAATCATGTAGATTTGTAGATATGATTACGTTAATTGCTGCCATTGGGAATAAAAATGCATTGGGAAAAAACAACCAATTGCTTTGGAAGCTTCCAAAAGATTTGAAACATTTCAAAACGCTTACAGAAAATCATCCTGTGGTGATGGGAAGGAAAACCTACGAGAGCATTGGAAAAGCATTGCCGAACCGTACCAACATCGTAGTCAGCAGAAAAGAAAACTGGTTCCAGGAAGGTATCCTGATAGTTTCTACCTTGAAAGAAGCTTTGAAATTTGCAAAAAAAATCAATGAAGATTTTTTTGTCATTGGCGGTGGCGAAATCTACAAACAAACAATGGATGCCGCAGAAAAATTGGAAATTACAAAAGTAGAGGGCGACTTCGAAGCGGATACTTTTTTTCCAAAAATAGATCCAAAAATCTGGCAAAAAACCAACGAAGAATGTCATTCCAAAGATGATAAAAACGAGTACGATTTCTGCTTCCAGACTTTTGAAAAAATTATTAAAAATTAAAATTTCTCTCCAGATTCTATTTTCCTGAATCTCGTTTCATAATAATGGACTATCCAAGTAAAGTTTTATCAAAAGCAGTCGAAGAAATATCCGGTTTGCCTGGCATCGGCAGAAAATCCGCGCTTCGTTTGGCGTTACATCTGCTGCGACAGCCGGTTTCTCAAGGAGTTTCTCTGGGAACAGCAATTCAGACCTTGGTTACAGATATCAAATATTGCAAAGAATGTCACAATTTCTCAGACGCAGAAATCTGTGACATCTGTAATGATCATAAGCGAAATGACGAACTGCTATGCATCGTAGAAGATGTGAGAGATGTCATGGCAATTGAAAATACCGGAAAATACAAAGGGAAATATTTGGTTCTGGGCGGTAAAATTTCTCCAATGGAAGGCATCGGTCCAAGCCAGCTGAGAATCGGTAGTATAGAAAGAAAAATAGGTGATGGTGTTGTAAAAGAATTGATTTTTGCCCTCAGTGCGACGATGGAAGGCGATACAACAGCTTATTATATTTACAAAAAATTTAAAAGTTCGCAGGTCGTATTTTCGAGTATTGCGAGAGGAATTGCAGTGGGAGATGAGCTGGAATATGCCGATGAAATCTCCTTGGGAAGATCAATCACCAACAGAACTGCCTATAACGAAGCCGGCTAATGAAAGTAAGTGTCATCATTGTTCATTATCAAGTGAAGGATCTTTTGAGAAATTGCATCCTGTCTATCCAAAAATATTTTCAAGGTTTTGAATATGAGATTATTGTAGTTGATAATAATTCTCCTAATCCAGATTGGAAAACATTGAAATCTGAATTCCCCGATATTAATTTCATCAGTCTTGAAAAAAATTTGGGATTTTCAAAAGCGAATAATATTGGCGTTGACTCTGCCCACGGAGAATATGTTTACATCCTGAATCCCGATACAGAAATCGAAGGTGATTATTTTAAAGAATTACTTGACTTTGCTGATTCAAAAGAGAAGTTTGGCTCTCTAGGATTAAGAATGCACAACGCCGAGGGCGAATTTTTACCTGAAAGCAAAAGATCTGTTCCGGCACTGGTTAATTCTTTCGAAAAATTATTCACATCCTTTAGCAACAATACCAAAACCTACTATCGGAATGATGTTGGCGAATCGGATATCGCTGAGGTAGAGATTATGACTGGCGCCAACCTTTTGATGAAAAAATCTGTCTACCAAAAAGTTGGTGGTTTCGACGAGACTTATTTTATGTATGGGGAAGATATTGATCTTTGTTACACTATCCTCAGAAAAGGTTACCAGAATTTTTATTATGGCAAATATTCAATCCTTCATTACAAAGGTGAGAGCACGGTAAAAGATCAACTTTACCTCAATCACTTTTTTGGAGCGATGAATATCTTTATCGATAAATATTACAAGAAGCAAAAACCATTACAGTATCTGGTGATGAAAGCTGGTTTAAGGCTCAAATATTTGATAGAGAAATCCAAAATTTAACGGTCTTTCTCAAACGGCAAAGTAGATTCTTCCGCAAATTTCCGTAATTCTGCCATTTCATCTTTGGCTTTTAGCTGTCCGAATCTTGCAGCAAAATAAGTGAGTCCAATAAAAATCAAAACCACAAAAGAGCAAGGCAAAGCCCAAGGATAATTGTTGGTGTTGATTTGTTTTTCTACATAATATAATGTGAAAAATGTCATCCAAGCGATGGTGAAGAGGAAATATAAAAACATGAAAAAAGTCCACACAGCAGAACTTGGTCCAAAAATCCCTCGGATAACAGTCGTGTCATCCTCCTTTTCAATGCGTAGAGCAAGATTTGGTTTCCAATAACTGTCTTCATCCATTTTGACGTAGATTGTCGCGACTTCTTTATTAATGTTTCCGTAGAATTTTCCTTTGTTGGCAGCCAGATATGTTCTTAGGTTTGCTTCATACTCTTCCAGGGAAAGATGTGTGTAAAGCTTGAATCTCGGTCTGTTTCTGATGTGGTTCAGGGTTTCGCTCATAGTTTATTTTCAATGTTGCGTTCAACAATTATTCCTCAATATAAGGGATTGGATCTTCCAATGTAAAGTCAACTTTCATTGGCAAACCATTTCTTTTGATTTCCAGTCTTACTTTTCTGCTTACATTGGTTTTTAAAATTGTATGTATTTTGTTCAGAGTCAATTCTTTGGTATTTTTATTGTCAATGCTGATGAGTTGATCATTTTTTAGAATTCCAGCTCTTTGCGCTGGCGAATCTTTCCTCGTTCCAGATACGATAAAAACTGGTTTTAGGGTAAATTTATACTGGAAAGAATCTTGAGTATTGTATACATTAGTTTCATTATTACCAAGATTAATACGTGAAGTTTGCGCTTTTACCTGCTCTTTTTCCCAAATCATACCATCTTGTTTAAGTTCCAATCCGCTTCCGTCTATTAGAAACGGGTCATCCAGATGCTGGTTTGGCTTGAAATAGACCTTGTTTCCGGGATAATCAAAAATAACGGAGAATCTTCTGAAAACTTCTGAGCCTACAGAGCCTTTTCTGTCTTTTACCAATTTTAGATGTTGGATAGAAAACTCGTCTGGCATTGAGGCAATTGGTTTATTAAGTTTAAATTTTCCAATCGACAGAGAATTAATCCTGCTTCGTTTTCCAAAAATATCGCCGCTGAAACCTCTTCCTAAAAAATCGTCAATATTGGGTCTGTTGTAGTTGAAATCTTTGATAAGTGTTGGAAAGAGCCACACAGAGTCTGTGTTTCCGAGATCAAGAAGCAGTTTTGAACTTTCTTGTGTATGTTTCATTTCTACATCTGCAAACATATACGGTTTGTTCATTTCCACCGTCATCGGAAATTCCGCAAATCTTTTCACTCTTTTTGGGAATTTGGAGCTGTCTTTGTAAACTGTGATGGTCTTTTTAAGGTAATTGATTTCAATGGGATGATTTTTAAAGAAGTAATAACCAATAATCCCATTCACAGGAACACCGATGTCCTGAGAAATATTAAACCCTTCATCCAAAACGATAAAGACGGTATGGGATTTATCAATAAAATAATCTCCGATTCTGATATTATTCTTGATAGATTTCAATGCTTCCACACTCACGCTTTCCCCGAGACCTTTGAAAGTGATTTTTTCAATATTTTTAAAGTCAACTTCTTTGTTTTCCAGACTGAATAGCAAAGTTTCAGCAATCCCAGAATCCAGCATAAAGTTCAATTCTACACCGTTTACGTTCAATGGAATGAAAATAAGATTATTGATGAGCTTGAATTTGATGACTGTTTTATCTGTATTTTCCAAGGCAAAACCCTCCTGAGCCGCCATCCAGAAACTGCATAAAAAACACAAAAGCAATTTTATTTTCATCACATTAAGTTACATAATATTTCTTTACAAGTTAAATAATTTTGTACTTAAAATTAAATAATATTTATGTAATCCATAAAATACTTGATTATTTGATTAAAAAACGGAATGTTATTTGATGCGTTTTCATACAATATTAAAAAACATTATCAATATTTTAATTAAATTTTATAGTTATGAAAAGTCTACTACAATCAACAGGAAAAGATCCAATGGACGAAATAGTTTTCGCCAACAGAAATAAAGCATATGGTGCATACGTTCTTAGAAATGAATATAGTAATCAATTGACCAAAGCAGTGTTGGTTGGTGTTGCTTTTTTTGGGCTACTGTCTGTAATGCCATTGGTTATATCAGCATTTAAAGCTGACGGCATGACAGAGGATTTCGTACCGCCAACTGTTTTTGAATTGGATGATGTAACAACACCAGATGTCATAAAGCCGACTGAAGTTGCGGTTATTCCACCCCATGTAAAAACAGTAGAATCTCCTGTCTATACACCAGTTAGAGATCTGAAAAAAGATAAACCTGTGGCGACTGAGGATGATAAAAAAAATGCAGCAATCAGTAATGTCACGTCAGCAGGCACGGAAACAACGATGATTACTGCGCCTCCGATAATTTCTGGTCCTCCGAGTGTGGCGACTAATACTGCACCAATTGCTCCGCCAATTATAGAAAATCCGGACAAAATTAGAAAACCTGAAGAAGTAGATGTTGCAGCAGATTTCAAAGGAGGAATAGATGCGTTCCGCCAGAAAGTATCCCAAAATTTTGATACAGAATCTATCGATCACACAGGAATGGTTTCTGGGATCATCACTTTTGTGGTAGAGAAAGACGGGAGTATTTCTAACATTAAAATCAATGGCCAAAATTCTGATTTTAACAAAGAAGCAGAAAGAACCGTGAAATCTATTAAATCAAAATGGACACCGGCACAACTGAATGGTAAGCCAGTAAGATCATCTTTCAGAATGCCGATTTCTATGAGAATAGAATAGGTTGACTATCAAGATATAATTGGTATCGATTTATTTTAATTTTTATAATTATCCACATTTTTATTTGGAATGTGGATAATTTTTTTATTTGCCAACGGGTTAATTAACAATACTTTAACGGGTTGTGGATATTTTCAAAACATTCTTAGTCTTAAAAAATTGTATTTTTGAGGATTAAATCATTTTTATGGGAAAAATTATAGGCGTTGCGAATCAAAAGGGTGGAGTTGGAAAAACTACAACAGCCGTTAATCTGGCATCAGCTTTAGGTGTTTTGGAAAAAAGAGTCCTTTTGATAGATGCAGATCCGCAGGCTAACGCAACTTCTGGCTTGGGTGTAGAAGAAGTTAATTTTTCTACCTACAACTTGTTGGAGCACAGTGCCGAAGTTTCAAAATGCATCTTGCCAACAAGTTCGCCCAACGTAGATATCATTCCTTCTCATATAGACTTGGTTGCAGCCGAGATCGAACTGGTAGATAAAGACAACCGTGAGTATATGATGAGAGAAGCTCTTAAACCGATAAAAGAGGAGTATGATTATATCATTATAGATTGTGCACCAAGTTTAGGGTTGATTACAATCAATGCTTTAACAGCAGCAGATTCAGTAATTATTCCAATCCAGTGCGAATACTTTGCTTTGGAAGGTTTAGGAAAATTATTGAATACGGTAAAAAATGTTCAGAAAATTCATAATCAGAATCTGGATATCGAAGGTTTATTATTAACGATGTATGACAGTCGTTTGAGATTGTCCAATCAAGTAGTGGAAGAAGTTAATTCTCATTTCCCTGAAATGGTTTTTGAAACAATTATCAGCCGAAATGTCCGTTTAAGTGAAGCGCCAAGTTTCGGGGAAAGTATTTTGAAGTACGATGCGGAAAGCAAAGGCGCCATCCAATATCTTCAGTTGGCAGAAGAAGTACTGCTGAAAAATGAAAAATTAGTAAAAAATTAAAAATGGCAGAATAAGGATAAGCAATCAATTATCATTTATTAACCATCATTTATATTAATAATGAGAGACAAAACAAGAGCAATGGGTCGTGGTTTAGGTGCGATTCTTAATGCCGAAAGCAAAACAAATATCAATTCTGCTTCAGACGAGGGTGCAAAAACTTTGGTCGGAAATATAGTAGAAGTTTCAATAGACGATATCTACCCAAATCCCAATCAGCCAAGAACTTATTTTGATGAGAAAGCCTTGAATGACCTTGCGGAATCTATCAAAAGTCTTGGTATTATCCAGCCGATTACACTCAGGAAAGATGGCGAGAAGTTCGAGATCATTTCTGGGGAGAGACGTTACCGCGCTTCCAAGATTGCCGGTCTAGCTTCTATTCCTGCATATATTCGTTTGGTTAATGATCAGGTTTTGTTGGAGATGGCTTTGGTAGAGAATATCCAAAGAGAAGATCTTGATCCAATAGAAGTAGCGTTGACATACCAGAGACTGTTGGATGAGGTCGGTATGACGCAGGAAAATCTTAGTCAGAGAGTCGGAAAAGAAAGGAGCACCATTACAAATAGTGTTCGTTTGCTGAAATTGACTCCGGATATCCAAAACGGCATCAGAAGCGGTCAGATTTCTGCCGGTCACGGTCGTGCGATTATGGGGTTGGATTCTGATGAAAAACGCCAATTGTTATTTGATAAAATTATCGAGCTTCAATTGAATGTGAGACAAGCCGAGCAACTGGCCGGTCAGATGAAAAACCCGCAGGAAAAAGAAAAAGTCATCAAGCAAACTTTAGTTCCCAATCACGTCAAAAAAGCACAGAAAAATTTGTCTGATATTCTGAATGTGAATGTCGAAATCAAAACTTCAGCCAATGGTAAGAAAGGTAAGATTGTCTTAGATTTTAAAAATGAAGAAGAGCTGGAAAGCATTCTAGCGCATATCAGATAGATGAAGAAAATATTTTCAATTTTTTTGTTCTTTTCTTTTTGTTTGATTTTCTCACAAGTCAATCGCAATGATACAATACGTGTAGAAAATCTTCCTAAAGATAGTATTCCTGCAGCCAAACCATCTTCTGAAGCTCAGATTGTAGAAGATATTTCAAAAACCAATGCGCCCGCAAAAATCACGAAATTAAGTCCTGCCAAAGCGGGATTGTATTCTGCTGTTTTGCCCGGTTTAGGTCAATACTATAACAAAAAATACTGGAAAATTCCCATAGTTTGGGGAGCTGTAGGAACAGGTGTCGGCATTGCACTTTGGAATGACAAACAATACAAACGTTACAGAAATGCCTTTGTTTCTGAACTGAATGGACTTCCTCACGAGTTTTCTGGAATCAACGGTATAGATAAAATTGTTTTGGGTAATGCGCAGGACAGATCCAAAAGACAACGCGATTATGCCATCGGAATCAGTGCCTTGATTTATATTCTGAACATAGTGGATGCGGTGGTAGATGCGCATCTTTATGAGGGTCGTCATGATCCGGATCTCGCTTTGACACCAACCATAATCAGTGATCAATACAGTAACTATCAATCCAAAGCGGGCCTGAGTTTAAATTTCAGATTCTAAAAAAAATCAACTAAAAAATGAAAATAGCAATAATAGGTTACGGAAAAATGGGGAAAATCATCGACGAGATTTCTCAAAGCCGTGGTCACGAAGTAGTTGCAAGATTAAAAGAAACACCAACCACAGAAAATCTGAAAGATGCAGATGTGGCTATAGAATTTTCTAATCCTGAGGTTGCTTTTCAAAATATAAAAACCTGCCTGGAAAATCATATTCCAGTAATTTGCGGAACTACAGGTTGGCTGACTCAGAAACCAGAAATTGAAAAATTAGCTTTAGAACATAATACGCCATTTTTATATGGATCCAATTTTAGCCTGGGCGTCAATTTATTTTTTGCTTTGAATGAAAATTTGGCAAAACTGATGTCAAAAACCAATGAATATGCTGTCCAGTTAGAAGAGATTCATCACATTCATAAATTGGATGCGCCGAGTGGAACTGCAATTTCTCTGGCAGAAGGCATCATTCAAAATTCAGACTTCGAGGCTTGGAAATTAGAAGAAACTCAAGACAAAGAATTAGGAATTTTTGCCATTCGTGAAGATGAAGTTCCTGGTACACACAGTGTTTTCTACAGATCAGAAGTCGATGAAATCGAAATCAAACACACCGCGTACAACAGAAATGGTTTTGCATTGGGTGCCGTGATTGCAGCGGAATGGATTGCCGACAAAAAAGGTGTTTTTTCTATGAAAGATGTTTTAGGCCTTTAAAAACTGTAACAAAAACCTAACATCAAAAACTAATTATTAAAACAAGCAAAAAGCTGTTTGCCAATTGCTAAAAGTTAAAATATGAATTACATTATTACTTATACAGTTTACGTTCTTATCATCAGTGTTTTGATGGGACTTACAACTTGGAAGTTATTCAAGAAAATGGGATACAATCCATTGTTTTCCTTTATCCCTTTTTGCAATTATCTGATTATTCTTAAAGAGACCAATCACTCAAAATGGTGGGCGATTCTATCATATCTTCCAATTGTAGGACCTATAATGATGTCCGTTTTTCATATCTTTCTCATGAAAAAATTTGGAAAGCGAGGTGCTCTTAACTCATTTTTGACTGTTATATTACCATTTATTTATATGGCAACAGTCAATTATGGTAAAAATCCGGAGATAGAAAGTGAAGAAGACGAAGAAGAAAACAAGAAGAAAGAAACTTTCTTGGGATCTGTTACTTTTGCTGTCGTTTTCGCAACAATTATTCACACTTTTATTACACAACCGTTCGGAATTCCGACAGGATCTATGGAGAGAACTTTATTGGTTGGAGATTTTCTTTTCGTCAACAAGTGGGCATACGGTTACAGAATGCCAATGAGACCAGTGGCTCTTCCATTTTTGCAAGGAACTATTTTTGACGCCGGTCAGAAAGGAAATCCAAAAGACGACCCAAAATCTTACGTAGACGCAGTAAAATTGCCGTATTTCAGACTTCCCGCTTACGATGAGATCAAGAGATATGACATCGTCGTTTTTAACTATCCTCAAGATTCTGTTCACGTGGCAACTGATAGAAAAGATCCCTACGTGAAAAGATGTGTCGGAACACCTGGAGACGTGATTGAGTTTCGTGCAGGAAGATTGTTTGTAAACAATGCACCAGAAAAAATCCTTGGTGACGAGTATCAGCAGCACGGTTATCTTGTAACAACAGGGTCTCAGTTGGATATTCCTCAGTTGTATAAAACTTTTGGCTTTCTTCCCGTGCAGGAGCAGCAAACCAATGAAGGATTTATTTATGCTTTTCAAGGGTTGACAGATCAGACAGCCAAAGAAATCAAAGCACTTCCACAAGTGATTGAGATGCATGAGATGATCGAGAAACAAGGAGAAGGTGCAGTACGACATAGATTAAACGCTGATAGAACGGCAGAAACTAAAAGTATAGATACTACACAATCCATCTATCCCATCAACAAACCTTGGAATCAAGATTGGTACGGACCACTTAGAATTCCGAAAAAAGGAGATGTTGTAAAATTGGATCAGGAAACGCTTCCAACTTACAAATGGATTATTTCCGAGTATGAGCATAACAAACTTGAAAACAAAAACGGAAAAATATACATCAACGGCCAGGAAACCAACCAATATACCATCAAACAGAATTACTATATGATGATTGGAGACAATCGTGATGCCTCTTTAGATGCTAGATTTTTCGGTGTAGTTCCGGAAGAAAATATCGTGGGAAGACCGATGTTCACCTGGATGAGTGTGGAAGGTCTGTTCTCAGATGCTAGTTCCACCTATCAGGCGCCCGGCAAGAAAATCCGCTGGGACAGAATGTTCAAAGCAACCAACACCGGCGAGGCCAACAAAACATCGTATTGGTGGGTTGCTGTCATTATTCTCGTTTTATTCTTCGGCTGGGATTATTTCGCCAAATTATTCAGTAAGAAAAAAGAAGAAGAATAAATTTAAAATAATTTGGAGCTGATTCCCGCTATCCACTATATCTTTTTTGCTTTCAGAACGTTTTGTCAATTAGAGAAGATCTGTACCAAGAGCAAAAAAGGATGCCGTTTCTATCGGGGCTAGGGGATTGGTTTTCCAATTCAAAATACAACGCTTTGCTGAGGCTGTCTTGGTGTCAACAAAGTTTTAAATCATCACTTTGTCAAAGTTTCAACCCTTTGACAAAGTTTTTTTAGTTTAAACAGATATGAATAACAAGATTCTTTTACCAATTTTTTATTTGCCACCAATTTCGTGGTTCTCAATTTTTATGGATTCTGAAAACGAAATAGCATTCGAGCAATTCGAAAATTTTCCAAAACAGACCTATAGGAATCGTGCTGACATCTACGGTGCCAACGGAAAATTAGCATTGATTATACCCATCAAACATACCGGGAAAAGAGTAGTGCGGGATATAGAAATTTCTTATGTGGAAGATTGGCAAAAACTCCACTGGAAGTCCATCAAAACAGCTTACCAAAGCACACCTTACTTCGAATTTTATGAAGATAAACTGAAAACCATCTATGAGGAAAAAGTAGATTCTTTGATGGAGTTCAATCTCAAAGCTTTGGGTATCATTCTTGCTATTCTGAAGTCTGAAAAACCACGTGAACTCACTAAAGAATATTTTAGAAATCCAGACGCAGAAGATTTTAGAGAAAAATTTTCTGCAAAATCTGAGTCAGAATATGATATGGCAGAATATTATCAAAGCTTTTCGGATAAAAACGGATTCATTAAAGATTTATCAATTTTGGATTTGATTTGTAACATCGGTCCAGAAACTTTGACTTATATAAAAAATATCAGTAAAAACTAATTGCCATTTTTATTTAAAAAGAAATTAAAATGAAACGACCATCAGAAAAGTTTTAGTTCAAAGTTCTGTGATTATGGACTTTCTGATGATCTAAAAAAACAATAAAATTTAATTATGAAACATTTACTGATAGCGGCTGCATTTTATGCCGGCTTTGCAACAGTTGCAGCACAATCTGCTACTCCAGAAAAAGACAAGGACTTGAAAACTTGGTATCATAAAGATTATGCAACCACCAAAGTTTACGGTGTGAATACAGAAAATGCCTATAAATTTTTGGAGTCGAAAGGCCTTAAACCAAAAACTGTTGTGGTTGGTGTTTTGGACAGTGGAGTAGAAGTAGATCATCCTGGATTGGTGAAGAATATGTGGAAGAATCCTAATGAAGTTCCGAACAATGGAAAAGATGACGACGGAAATGGTTACATAGATGATGTTTATGGATGGAATTTCATTGGAGGAAAAAACGGAGATATTGACGTTGATAATATGGAGGTGACAAGGGTGGTAAAAAAATACCAATCCATTTTCGAAGGTGATGATTCTGCAAAAAACAAAGAAAATCAAGCAAAAATGCCCGAGGAATTTACGATGTATATGAAGGCCAAAGATGTTTTCACAAAGAAAAGTCAAGAAGCTAAACAGAATGTACAGCTTTATACAATGATCAACAACGCTATTCCTGATATGGTCAGATTGCTTGGCAACAAGACTTTGACCAAAGAAAATTTGGCAAGCATCAAACCTGCTACACAGCAGGATGTGATGGCAATGCAGGTTTTGGCTCAGATGTCGGGAGATCCACAGATTGCTGGAAAATCTGCTGCTGAGGTAGAAACTTATCTGCAAGCGCAAATGAAAGAGGCATTGGATTACTTCACACCACAAGCTGAAAAAGGTTATAATCTTGATTTCGATCCAAGAAAAGAGATTGTTGGTGACAACTATGATAATTACTCCGAAAAAAACTACGGGAATAATCATTATGAAGGTCCAGACGCAAAACACGGGACGCACGTTGCAGGAATTATTGCCGGATTAGCCAATGGTTCTGAAAATCAATATGGTGTTGCTTCCAAAGTTGCAAAAATTATGACTGTAAGAGCGGTTCCAGACGGTGACGAAAGAGATAAAGACGTTGCAAATGCAGTTCGTTATGCGGTTGATAATGGAGCCAAAATCCTCAATATGAGTTTTGGAAAACCAGTTTCTCCAGGGAAAAATGTAGTTTGGGACGCGTTTAAATATGCAGAAAGCAAAGGTGTACTTTTGGTAAAAGCTGCTGGAAATGAGAATGAGGATATAGCAGAACATCAATATTTTCCAACTAATTTCAAATCTCAGACAGACGAAAAACCTTTCATCAATAACATGATTGTTGTAGGTTCCAACACCAACGATGTTGCAGCGCTGAAATCTAGTTTCTCTAACTATGACAAAAAAATGGTAGATGTTTTTGCGCCAGGTTCAGAGATATATTCAACAGTTCCGGATGGAAAATACGAATATCTACAGGGTACGTCTATGGCATCGCCAGTTGTAGCTGGTTCTGCTGCTGTTCTGTTGGCTTATATGCCAAATCTTAAACCAGATCAAATCATTGAGTCTCTTGCTAAGACTTCTAATGCTAGTACAGCAAATGGTTTTGGAGATTTATCAAGATCAGGAGGTGTAATAGATGTGGCAAAAGCGGCTCAGTATGCTTACAGCAATTTTTACAGATCCAACTCATCTTCTAATTCTGTGAAAAAGTCTGTAAAAAAGAAAAAAAATCAAAAATTAATTGAGAAAGCAAAACTTTAATGAGTCAAAAGTTTTGTGCAAAAAAGAAAAAATCTGGGAATTTCTCAGATTTTTTCTTTTTTGACATTTGGCATAGTTTTTTATAATAACTTAGCATTAAAATATAAAACTATGAGAAAATTATTTTTTTTAGGACTTATGGGAAGTGCACTTTTTGTGACTTCTTGTGCTAGTAAAAGTGGTGTAAGTGCAGGCGAAGCGCAAACACTTCGTGCAGACGTGATGAAACTAAAAGGTCAATGGGATATTTCAAATATTGACTATGACAAAAACTATAGCATTAAGCCATTTGATGAAGGTGCAAGCATCAGCTGTTTTGTGGGAAGTTCTTGGACTTTGATTCCAAATAATTATACGGGAACTTATACATTGCACGGCCAAAATGGATGTCCTGCAAAGATTCAGCCTATTACTTTCAGCGTAGATAAAAATAGTGTCGTTTCTCTGAAAAAAGTAGGGGAAGGCGAAAAAGCAAAAAAGGTATTGGCGGGCTACAAACTGATGCTGGAAAATGCAACAGCAGACAGTTTTACCTTGGTACAATCTGTTACTGCTGATGGAAAGCCAATGGATATCCGTTATAACTTCGTAAGAACTTCTAAATAATAAAAAAATACATATAATGAAATTAACAAAATTAAATTTAGCCGCCTTTATTCTTTCAGGCTCACTTCTAGTAACAAGTTGCGAAGCTGTTCAAAACGCTAATAATACTCAAAAAGGCGCTGCAATTGGTACTGCTGCAGGTGCTGTTTTGGGCGGAATATTGGGAAACAATCTTGGTAAAGGTGGTAATGCACCTCTTGGAGCTGTTCTTGGTGGTGTAGTTGGTGGTGTAGCTGGTGGTGTTATAGGTAACAAAATGGATAAACAAGCCAAAGAAATTAAAGATGTTTTACCAGGCGCCGAAGTAGAAAGAGTTGGCGAAGGAATCAAAGTTACACTTCACGAAAATACTGTAAATTTTGACTTCAATTCTTCGAATTTGACAACACTTGCAAAAACAAATCTTGATAAATTGGTAACTGTGCTGAAAAATAATCCTGATACCAATATCAATATCTATGGTCATACTGATAGTGTTGGTACGGATGCAGTAAATCTGAGAATTTCTGGACAAAGAGCCAATGCTGTTAAAAATTACTTCGTTGCCAACGGAGTTTCTTCTACAAGGCTATTTACAGAAGGTTTAGGAAAATCTAGTCCTGTAGCTTCTAACGACACAGATGCTGGAAGAGCGCAAAACAGACGTGTAGAATTTGCCATCACAGCCAATGAAAAAATGATTAATGAGGCAAAATCAAATTAATAATCATTCATATTACTATAAATAACAAACCGCAATTTGCGGTTTTTTTTATTTTTAATGCTATTTTTGCAGAATTATAAACATTAGATGAAGAATTACTTAAAATTAATAAGAGTGGAACAATGGGTTAAAAACTTATTCGTATTTGCTCCGCTGTTTTTTTCTGGCAATATTACCAATACTCATTTGTTTTACGAGAGTATTTTTGCCTTCTTAGTATTTTCTCTTACGGCAAGTTCTATCTATATTATCAATGATTATTTTGATATAGAATCTGATAAGAAACATCCTGAAAAGAAAAATCGTCCATTGGCGAGTGGCGCAATATCAAGAAGTAATGCTATCATCTTATTAGTATTTTTAGTTCTTCTGTCAGCAAGTTCTATTTTTATTGGAAATTATATCTTCCAGACCAATTTCTGGAAGTTTGGCGTTATCATCGCATTTTATTTTGTAATGAATCTCTTCTATACATTCAAACTCAAACACGTTGCGATTGTAGATATCTGCATTATTGCGATTGGTTTTGTCTTAAGAGTTTTGGCTGGTGGTTACGTAACTGGTATTATCGTTACCAATTGGGCAATTTTGCTCACTTTTGTATTAGCTTTGGTATTAGCAATCGGCAAGAGAAGGGGAGAATTGATTAATGCACAAATTTCCGGAAAAACCAGAAAATCTTTGGATGGATACAATGTTCAGTTTGCAGATATTGCATTGTCCATCAGCTGTACCTTGGCGATTATTTGTTATCTGATGTTTACATTGTCACCAGAAGTTCAGGCAAGATTTCATCCAAGAGTTTTTTATACGGTTATTTTCGTAATGTTTGCTTTCTTGAGATATTTGCAGCAAACCCTTGTTTATAACAAAACAGAATCGCCAACTAAAATTGTTTATAAAGACCGATATATTCAAATAACTATTTTGCTTTGGGTAATCGTCTTCCTTCTACAAATCTATTTTAAGAAATAAATCAAATTATTTGAAATTGAATTAATTAAAATGTAATTCAATATTCAAATCAAATTAAAAAAACAACAGATGAAGCCGAATTTTGTACAGAAAGTTACCAACTGGGGAAATTTCCCGATTGTTGAAAAGGAAATGAGGTCGGATGATTCTATTTCTAAAATCAAGCAATTTGTAAAAGAAAATAACGAAGTCATTGCAAGAGGAAACGGTCGTTGCTACGGCGATGCTTCTCTCGGAGAACATATTTTCTCTACCAAAAGACTCAATAAGTTTATTTCTTTTGATAGGATCAATGGCGTTATCGAATGCGAATCCGGCGTTCTTTTATCAGAAGTTTTAGAAGTTTCCGTACCACAAGGTTATTTCCTTTACGTCACACCTGGAACCAAATATATTTCCGTTGGAGGCGCCATTGCTTCTGATGTTCACGGAAAAAATCACCACGCAGAAGGCTGCTTTTCTGAATATGTCATTGAATTCAAATTGGTGAATGAAAACTCAGAAGTAATTACTTGTTCCAGAGAAGAAAACTCGGATAAATTCTGGGCAACGATTGGCGGAATGGGTTTGACGGGAATTATTCTCTCAGCTAAATTCAAACTGAAAAATATAGAATCGGCTTACATCAAACAAGAAAGTATCAAAGCTGAGAATCTGGATGAGGTTTTCCGATTGTTTGATGAAAGCGAAGATTGGACTTACAATGTGGCTTGGATTGATTGTTTTCAAAAAGGAAAAAATTTAGGTCGTTCTATTTTGATGCGTGGCGAACACGCTTTGAAAGCCGAACTACCATCCAATCTTCGAAAAAAATCTTTGAAGCTTAAAGAAAAACCAAAACCAACAATTCCTTTCTATTTTCCAGGATTTGTCTTGAATGCTTTGACAATCAAGATTTTCAATTTCCTTTATTACAATAAGCAAACAAAAAAGCAGCTCAATAATTTTATAGATTACGAAACATTTTTCTATCCTTTGGATGTCATCAATGATTGGAACAAAATCTACGGAAAAAGTGGCTTTATCCAATATCAAATGGTGATTCCGAAAGAAAATGGAAAAGAAGGAATGAGACAGATTCTTGAAGCCATTGCAAAAAGCGGAAATGGTTCTTTTTTAGCGGTTCTTAAGTTGTTTGGAAAAGATAATCCGTTGGCTTATAACTCTTTTCCAAAAGAAGGTTATACGTTGGCATTAGATTTTAAAGTCAATAAAGAACTGAAAAAATTAGTTGATCAATTAGATACAATAGTTGAAAATTTCGGAGGCAGAATTTATCTCACGAAAGATAGTATGAGCAAGTCTTCTTTGACCAATTATCTTCAAAATGTCAATTCATCCAAGTTTGTTTCATTACAACATAAAAGAATTCTTAATAATAATGGTTAATGGTTTAAGTTGATGGTTTATAGAAATCATTCTTTACCAATAACTAACAACTAACAGCCAACAACTAAAACTATGATAGTATTAGGTTCCAATTCCGAAGTTGCGCAGGCATTTGTAGAAGAATGTTTAGCAAAAGGAGAAAAATTTCCAATCGTTTATTTGTTGAGTTCCAATCCGGAAACGACAGAAAAATTCGCAGGTCATCTTCAGGTCAAGTTTCTTCAGAATTCCGAAATTATTCACTTGGATTTGATGAAGGACATCGATTATAAAACATTGGAAAACATCAATTCCGATTTGTTGTTTTGCGCCACAGGTTATTTGGGTTCAGGGACAGAAGAAGGACTTTATGACGATGACAATACGGCGAAGATTATTGATGTCAATTATGCTAAGTTAGTTCCTGTCCTCAATTTCTTCGCCAAAAAAATGGAATCCAAAAGACAAGGAACAATGATAGTTCTATCATCTGTCGCTGGCGAAAGAGGAAGACAAAGCAATTTCATCTACGGAAGTGCAAAAGCAGGATTAACTTCTTATTTAAGTGGACTGAGAAATTATTTGTTTGATAAAAAAGTTCACGTTATGACGGTGAAACCCGGTTTTATGGATACCAAAATGACGGAAGGTTTGCCATTAAATCCAGCTTTGACAGCAACACCAAAAAAAGCAGCGCAAGGAATTTATAAAGCTTACAAAAATAAAAAAAACGTGGCGTACGTTTTACCAATTTGGGCCATTATAATGATGATTATCAGAAATATTCCTGAGTTTATTTTTAAGAAATTGAAGCTGTAATAAGATAGAATTGAAAGAAAAAGTAATTTATAAATCTAGTTCGTTTTCGCTAAATCTTTTCATCCTTTTTTTAGGATTTGTGTTTTTTAGTTTAATGATTTGGCTTTGTATTGATTCTTTGAAAACCAATAAAGATGAAGATGACATCATTGCTGTCTATACAATTAGTTCTGTTTTCTTTATTGGAGCAATAGGTTGTTTGTTCTATTTTTTGTCAACCCAAATTATCAAGCTTACAAATAAGAATTTAATTATTTCGTATCAGTTTTTACCTTTTTCAAAAAAAATACTGATAGATGATATTGTAAATTTTAAGCAAAAATCTTTACCAGTAAAACATTCAAGATATTTATTTGATAAGGGAAAAACAGTTCATAATTTTTTTGAAACTTTGATTGATTTAGAAAATGGTGGAGTGATAAAAATTTATTCTTTAAATGAGTTCGATTTTAAAGAAATTCAGAAATTGATTGGAAAAATTAGAAGGGGAGAAAGCACACTACAAGTAGAGAAAATTTCAAAAATTGAGTTAGTTATTCAAAATATTCCGTTGATATTGTTTTTAATAATGCTGGTGATTTTAATTGGTGGATTATCTAATGCTTTAGTTTTTAATTAATTTACATAAATTGTTTCTTTAAAAATATTATTAATGAAAAAACTATATCTATTCGACTTTGACGGAACTTTAACTTACAAAGACACAATGTTTTTGTTTTTGAAGTTTTATGATCCTGGCAAATTTTCTGTTCAGTTTCTTAAATATATTCCGCTTTTTGCTTTGCTGAAATTAAAATTAGCAGATGCCGAAGCAGTAAAGAAAAGTTTTATCTCATCGATTCTGGGAGGGCAATCACGATATCAAATCGAGAAAAAAGCCAAGCAGTTTTTTGAAGAACATTATCCAAGCTTATTCAGAGAGAATGCTCTGGATTTCATCAACAATATTGATAGAGAACATACAGAATCGTACATCGTTTCTGCGTCATTAGATATTTGGGTAAAACCTTTTGCACAGAAATTTAATATGACTTTGCTTTCTACGCGGGCAGAATTCAAAGATGAAATTTTTACGGGCAATTTCGTTGGAAATAATTGCAACAAGGAAGAGAAAGTCAATCGCATAAAACTGGAAATTGGCGATAAAAAATTTGGCAAAATCATCGCTTTTGGAGATACTTCCGGAGACAAAGCGATGTTCAAATTCGCAAATGAATCGCATTATCGATTTTTTCACTAATTTAGTAGCTTTAAAATCCGAATCAATTTCGGCTTCAAATCTATACTAAAAATGGAAAGAATTTATCTGGACAATGCAGCAACTACGCCTCTGGACGATGAGGTGATAGACTGTATGGTGAATGTTTTAAGATTCAATTATGGCAATCCGTCATCCACGCACAGCCTGGGGCAGGAAGCCAAAACCATTTTGGAAGAAGTAAGGCGAAAGATTGCGGATTCTTTAAGAGTAACGCCAGGCGAAATCGTTTTTACATCCTGTGGAACCGAGTCTAACAATATGATTATCAAATCTGCAGTCAATTATTTGGGCGTAGAGAGAATCATTACATCTGCTTTGGAGCACAAATGTGTTGCCGAAACTTGCCTGGAAATGAAGAAATTGAAAGGCGTAGAATTGGTTTATCTAAGACCAGATTCCAATGGTGATTTCGATTTGAAAAAATTAGAAGAAACTTTGAAATCATCAGACAAAAAAACGCTGGTAACATTGATGCACGCCAACAACGAAATCGGAAACCTTCTCGATATTGAAAATGTAGCTCATCTTTGTAAAGAAAATAATGCTCTTTTCCATTCTGATACGGTTCAGACAATGGCCCACTTGGATTTAGATTTCTCCAAAATTCCGGTTGATTTTGCTTCTTGCAGTGCACACAAGTTCCACGGACCAAAAGGTGCTGGATTTGCTTTTGTAAGAAAATCTTCTGGTTTAAAAGGAATTATCACTGGCGGACCACAGGAAAGAAGCTTGAGGGCTGGAACCGAAAATGTAACTGGAATTGCGGGTTTGGGAAAAGCTTGGGAGATTTCTCAAGAAAAAATGGAAGATTACAAAAATCATATTCAGGATATTAAGAATTACACCATTCAGCAATTACAAAAAAAAATTTCAGGTGTAAAATTCAATGGAAGAAGTGCTGATGAAAGCAGTTTATACACTGTTCTAAATCTTTTGCTTCCTTATAAAAACCCATTGATCGGTTTACAATTAGATATGAAGGGTATTGCTATTTCCCAAGGAAGCGCCTGCAGTTCTGGCGCAGCAAAACCTTCAATGGTGTTGATGTCCGTGGTGTCAGAAGACGATTTGGAAAATTCTACACCAGTGAGAGTGTCATTCAGTCATTTTACGAAAAGAGCCGATATTGATGCTTTTGTGAGTGCATTGGAAGAAATTGGACAGCAATTTGTTATAGAAAAAGCCGATAGTTTACATAGATAATCAACAGAAGAAACAAGAATAATATTTTGTAATTTTGTTTAACAAAACAATAAAGAAAAAGAAATCATGGCAGTAGAAATTACAGATCAATCCTTTAAGGAAACAGTATTAAATTCAGATAAACCAGTTTTAGTTGACTTTTGGGCAGCTTGGTGCGGACCTTGTAGAATGCTTGGACCAATCATTGAGGAGGTAGCGACTGACTTTGAAGGTAAAGCTGTGGTAGGTAAAGTAGATGTAGATAACAATCAGCAGATTTCTGTTGATTACGGAATCAGAAATATTCCTACCGTTTTAATTTTCAAGAACGGAGAGGTAGTAGATAAAATCGTTGGTGTAGCACCAAAAGAAGTAATCGCTGAGAAGCTGAACGCTTTCTTGTAAGAAATTAATATAATTGAAAATGAGCGCTTTCCTTTATGGGAAGCGTTTTTTTTTATATTTTATTTGCAAGTATGAATAAATGTTGTATTTTTGCAACCACAATAACGAAAGGTAATAATCTTAGTTATGGCAAG
>JBCNLQ010000005.1:0-133325 GCA_039595375.1 Chryseobacterium sp. | reverse complement strand
GAAGCTTTGGCTTATTTGGAAAACGAATATACAAACACAGAAATTTTAGGTTATGTCGGATAGTATCATCAATTTGTTATTTCAAGGGACAATTGAGACAATTATAATGACCTTGGTTTCAGGATTTTTCGGATTTGTTTTAGGATTACCGACGGGCATTTTTCTTTTTCTTACAAGAAAAGGGCAATTATTAGAAAATAAGACATCGCACCAAATCGTCTCTATCATAGTCAATATTTTCCGTTCGATTCCTTTTATCATTCTCATTGTCTGGATGATACCTTTTACAAGAACTATTGTTGGAACATCGATTGGTGTTTCTGCAGCATTGGTTCCGCTGAGTGTGGGTTCTGCTCCATTTATTGCGAGATTGGTAGAAAACAGCCTGTTGGAAATTCCTTCGGGATTGATAGAAGCGGCAAGGGCAATGGGTGCAAAACCGCTGCAAATCATCCGAAAAGTCCTTTTGCCAGAAGCTTTGCCTTCATTAATCAATAACGTAAGTATCACACTGATCACTTTAGTTGGCTATTCTGCAATGGGCGGTGCAGTCGGCGCTGGCGGATTGGGGCAAGTTGGTTATCAATACGGTTATATCGGATATGATTTTGCAGTAATGAATTCGGTTTTGATATTGTTAATTATCCTGGTTTTCATTATTCAGATTTCCGGAGACCTTCTTTCAAAAAAATATAATCACAGATAAAATTGTGATGGTTGGTAGTTTTAGCTGTCTGTTGATAGACTAAAATGAAACATCTTAAAATTTTAAAATTTAACATCAAATCATTTACAATACGTACAAGTATGAAACACAAAATATTTGCTTTAGCATTGGCTATTATCACATTGTCAGCTTGCAACAAAAAAGAATCAAACCCAAATATCCTGAAAGTAGGAATCGCAACAGGACCAGAACAGAACTTGGCAGAAGCTGCGAAAAAAGTAGCGAAAGAAAAATATGGTTTGGACGTAGAGTTGGTCAGTTTCAATGACTATGTTGTCCCAAATGAAGCTTTGAATCAAGGTGATGTGGACATTAATGTTTTTCAGCACTTGCCTTATTTGGAAGAGCAATCGAAACAACGTGGTTATAAATTGGCGGTTGTGGGAAAAACTTTTGTATTCCCGATTGTAGCCTATTCCAAAAAAATAAAATCAGTTTCCGAATTGCAACCCGGACAGACTATTGTGATCCCAAATGATCCAACCAATGGCGGACGCTCTTTACTTTTGTTACAAAAACAAGGTATTATCAAATTGAAAGATGGCACTGGACTTTTACCAAAAGTAACCGACATTATTGCCAATCCTAAAAACTTAAAAATCCTGGAATTAGAAGCGCCTCAGATCCCAAGAGTGTTGGAAGACAAAGAAGTGGCTATGGCGATTATCAATAATAATTTTGCGGCCCAGGCTGGTCTCGATCCTGAAAAAGAAGGTTTATTCACAGAAGACAAAGATTCGCCTTATGCCAATCTTATCGTTGCCAGAGAAGACAATAAAAATGATGATAAAATCAAAAAATTCGTCAAAGCTTATCAATCTCCGGAAGTAGAATCTTCGGCGCGTCAAACCTTCAAAGGAGGTGCTGTAAAAGCGTGGTAAAACTTCTTTTCTGTATCTAATTTTAATTGACAAATCTTTTAGTTTGTCAATTTTTTATTCCAAATATATCAATTGTGTTTCATCAACATCCTCATTCACAGATTTTATCAGCACGGCCTTTTCGGTTTTTTTTTGCAATTCCTCTATGAAGAAACTACTTTCAAAAAACTGACGGTGAACACCTGGAATCAGACTCATAAAGTAGTCCATCCCAACCTTATTGTTATGCAAATCCATCTTGGTTTCCAAAGGTTTATTGGGGAAAAGATCTTCGTGCATATTCGTGAATTTTCTGCACCATTTCAAAGATTTTTTCGGAGAGGATATTTTGCAGAAATACATCATAATCAAACAACACCAATAGGAATGTCGGAAAGCGTTTCCTTTGCCATTATTGGAGTTGCTTTTGGGATATAGTTCTTTCGCTTTTGCAAAGGCTTTGAAGCTGGCGTACGTATATAAAATTGCGAATAGAGGATGCATCAGACCAATTGAAAAAACCTTCAAAAGTTTTGAGAAGGTCAATGATCTGAGTGTTCTGAAAAATATGCCTATAAATCTCATTAATAAAAAACTCTCTCAGGTTGTGAGAGAGTATATCTTTTTGTTTAATAAAATATCAATGATACTCGTGTACCAATAATTTTACAATCCTTGAAATTGATTCTTTGATTTCTGTCCTTTTCACAATAAAATCAACAAATCCTTTTTCCTGCAAAAATTCTGAAGTCTGGAAACCTTCTGGTAAATCTTTACCAATAGTTTCACGAATCACTCTAGGCCCGGCAAATCCAATCAAAGCACTTGGTTCTGCGACAATGACATCAGCAGTCATTGCAAAAGAAGCCGTGATTCCGCCAAAGGTTGGGTCTGTCAAGTATGCAATGTAAGGCAAACCAGCATCAGAAAGCTGAACCAACTTCGCCTGAACTTTTGCCAATTGCATTAATGAATAAGCCGCTTCCTGCATTCTTGCTCCACCAGATTGGCAGATAATCATATAAGGCAACTTATGTTTGATACAATAATCGATAGCTCTTCTGATTTTTTCACCCATTACTGAGCCCAAAGAACCTCCGATAAAAGCAAAATCCATGCAAGAAATTACCATTTCTACACCATTGACTTTTCCGGTTGCATTTCTGATAGAGTCTGTCAGTTTTGTCTTTGATTTCACTTCCTTCAGACGGTCTGTGTAAGATTTTGTATCTTTAAATTTCAGAATATCAACACTTTCCACATCTGCATCCAATTCCTTGAATTTCTGCTCATCGAAAAGCATACTAAAATATTCTCTACTTCCGATTCTTACGTGGAAACCATCTTCTGGAGACACAAAATTATTAGCCTTAAGTTCTTCAGCCTCAATTATTTTACCCGTTGGTGTTTTGTGCCAAAGTCCTTTTGGAACATCTTTCTTGTCCTCTGTAGAAGTTGTAATGTTTTGGGTTTTTCTTTTAAACCAATCAAATGCCATTGTCTTAGTATTAAGTAAAAAGTATTAAGTAAAAAGTACAAAGCTAATGCAATTTTACATTTTACTTTGTACTTCTTACATTTTACAATTATTAAAGTGTATTAATATTGTTCAGGTCTTCAAAAGCCTGCGTCAATCTCTTGATATACGTTTCTTCTCCTTTTCGTACCCAAACTCTTGGGTCGTAGAATTTCTTGTTAGGCGCATCAGCTCCAGTTGGATTTCCAATTTGATGTCTCAAATATTCAATCTGTTCTGTCATATAGTCTCTGATACCTTCTGTATAACCGAACTGCAAGTCTGTATCGATATTCATTTTTACAACACCGTAACCAATTGCCTCACGGATTTCTTCTACTGTAGAACCAGAACCTCCGTGGAAAACGAAGTTAATTGGCTTCTCAGCAGTTCCAAACTTCTCCTGAACAAATTTCTGAGAATTGTCAAGAATTTTTGGCGTCAATTTTACGTTTCCTGGTTTGTAAACACCGTGTACGTTTCCGAAAGCTGCTGCAATCGTGAAATTGTCAGAAACTTTTTTAAGGATTTCGTAAGCATAAGCTACTTCTTCTGGCTGTGTATAAAGTTTTGAACTGTCAACATCCGAGTTATCAACACCATCTTCTTCTCCACCGGTTACTCCCAATTCGATCTCAAGAGTCATTCCCATTTTGTTCATTCTCTCGAAGTATTTTGCAGAAACCTCAAGGTTTTCTTCAATTGGCTCTTCTGAGAAATCCAGCATATGAGAAGAGTAAAGAGACTTTCCGTTTTGCTTATAAAATTCTTCACTTGCATCCAAAAGTCCATCAACCCAAGGTAACAATTTCTTAGCACAATGGTCTGTGTGAAGGATAACCGTCGCTCCGTAAGCTTCTGCCAAAGTGTGGATATGTTTTGCTCCAGCTACAGCTCCAAGAACCGCCGCTTTTTGCCCGTCGTTACTCAATCCTTTTCCAGCGTTGAAGATAGAACCTCCATTTGAAAATTGGATAATTACTGGAGCATTCAGTTTTGCAGCAGTTTCTAATGTCGCATTGATGTTACTAGAACCAATCACATTAGCTGCCGGAAGTGCAAATTGCTTCTCTTTGGCATAGTCAAATATTTCTGTTACTAAAGAACCAGTGGCAACTCCTGCCGGAAATTTTCTGCTCATTTTATTATATTTTTTTATTTTTTTTGGACTGTAAACTTACGAAATTATTAGTAATTATTATTTCAATTTTTAATATGCTATGTTGCGAATTATTTCAATATATAGAAAACAAAACTTATGTTTTAATGTATTATTTGTCATCATAATGACCCCAGCCTGAGAGAATTTCTACGACACCATTTTTAATTCATAAACCAATCTGTGTTTATCATTGATTTTTCTTGACCAGATTGGAACTTCAAAATATTTAAGATGTTCTGGCTTTCCAAGACCAGTTTTAGGGTTTTCACGAATTTCAGTTAAAAATGAATCAATTTTCTTCAACAAAATTTTATTGCCAGACTTTTGATGTTTCTTGACGTCCTTTAAAAATTCCTCAGAAAACTCTAACTCCCAACTCATAATGCTAAAATCTTGGACTGTTCAGAAGCGGAAACTTTTATCTTTGGACTTTTTCTAGCCTTTTCTATTTTTTCAGAAAATTCTTTTTTGGTCATTTTTGTTTCATCGCTATCTTCATTGAAAACTGCAGTAATCCCAAGTGCTTTGAGAACATCTACTACCATTTTGATTTTATCTTTGCTTAATTTATTTTTGATTTCGATTGTTGCCATTTCTCTAAATTATATTTTAAAATTAATAATATTAATTCCGCTTATCATTTCCCCAAAGCAGTTTCTGACGAATGGTTTCATAGAAACTGAAATTTTTTGGTTTAATGAGAAACAGAGAAAACTCTGCTTTTTCAATCAATATTTCGCTTCCAACTTCTACGTGGTAAAGTCTGGAGTCCAAAGCCAAAGTATATTGCGGAACCCGGCTTTTGACCGTCAATTTTATCTTCGAATCGTCTTTTACGATGAGAGGACGGACATTCAGATTGTGAGGCGCGATGGGTGTAATGACGAAATTATCATTAGAAGGAGAGATAATCGGTCCGCCGCAACTTAGCGAGTACGCGGTTGAACCTGTTGGTGTAGAAACTATTAGACCATCGCCCCAGAAAACATTCAGGAACTCATCATTAATATAAGATTCTACCGTAATCATCGATGTCGTTTCTTTTCTGGAGAGACTGACGTCGTTCAAAGCAAACGGAAAATCTATCTCAGAATCGCCATCAATAGTAATTTTGATGACAGATCGCTCGCTGATATTATAATTTTTTTCTAAAATTATCGAATCTAACTCATCAAAAATCTGGTCTTTACGGAAATTCGCCAAAAATCCCAACCGTCCTGTATTGACCCCAATAATCGGAATTTCCAGATCTTGGATAAAGGTCAAAGCATTTAGAATGGTTCCATCTCCCCCAAAACTGAAAACGATATTAACATTTTTATTTTTCAATTCCTCTCTGCCAGAAAATGTCTCAAAGTCCTTGGAAAAGTTGAGATTCTCTGCCATTTCTGCGTGCAAAACGACTGCGACGTCTCTTACTGCCAACTCGGAAATGAATCGGTTGAGATACAAAAACGTATCGAGATCTTTTTTCTGAGAATAGATTGCTGCCTTCATCAATTATATTTCTAAAAATTTCTGAAAAAAACCAAAACGATCTTTCAGCAGTTCATCTTTCTCGTCGTCATAATGTTTGTGGACGATAACGTATCCGTAACGCTCAAAAGTTTCATCGATAGAACTTAGATTTTCATTGCTGATTTTCAAAGTAATCTCTACACTGTCTTCTTTGATTGCATTGATGAAAGTACCGTAGATTTTTCCATTATTACTTTCCACAATTTGAGAAATCTCTGACATGGAATAATGCAAACCACTGGTTTGAATCGTCAGGATTGCACCATTTTCGGAAAACAGAGGATATTTGGAAAACTCATTGAAAATATCATCACAAGAGATGTAGCCAAGATATTTTTCCTCTTTAGAAATCACTGGAACTACATTCGCATTGAAAGTGTAAAAAAGCTTGATGCTATCCAATAAGCTACTGTCTTCCATAATCGCAAAACGCTCGTAATGGATATTCAGAGAGTCCAGACTACCTTCTGGACTGTCTTCTAAAAAAGACTGGCTGAGACCACCAAGAAAAATACCTTTACTCACAATAAAAACGTGAGAGTAGCCAAACTCTGTTGCAACCTCGGACGCCTCTTCTATAGAGTCTTGGCTGCCGAAAGCGGGATAGTCTTTGGAAATATAGTCTTTGATAAACATTATGCTAATTTACAAAAATTACTTAGCCACAAAAGATTTTAGAAAATTTTATATTTTTTTACAACAACTATTGCTTTGTATTAAATTAAAAACATATCTTTGTCGCCTTTCATTTTTACTTTTTATTAGATTTATTTCAAACTGCAACACTTCATTGTGTCTGCAGTTTTTTATTTTCTAAAGGCGAGGTTCTTCGCAAATTCCCAAATAACGATTCCACCACAGACACTTACATTCAGAGAATGCTTAGTTCCAAGTTGAGGAATCTCTAGGAAAGTATCAATATTCGGCAAAGCCTGATCACTGATTCCATCGACCTCATTCCCAAGAATTATAGCGTATTTTTTATCCCGGTTAATTGCAAAATCCGTGATAGTTTTACTTGATGAAGTCTGCTCAATCCCGATAATCTCAAAGTTTTCTTTTTTAAGATTATCGATTACTACGTTGATATCTTCCTCATAAATCCAATCCACACTTTCCGTTGCACCAAGTGCCGCTTTATGAATTTCGCGGTGCGGTGGCTGAGGCGTGATTCCGCAAAGCACTACCTTCTCTATCAAAAAAGCATCGCCGGTCCTAAAAATTGCACCAACGTTGTGCATACTTCTCACGCTGTCCAAAATCACAATTAAAGGAATCTTCGCTGTATTTTTGAACGTTTCTATATCTATTCTTCCTAGTTCTTCTAGTTTCAGTTTCTTAGTCATTATCAGGCTTTGTTTGAAATCAAATTGATACTTCTCTCGATATTTTGAGAAATGGCTTCCATAGGAATGTCATTTTCGTCATTATTAAACGGATCTTCAATTTCCTCAGCAATCAACTCAAGACTCATCAATACATAATATACAAAGATCGTTATCGGGACCATAAACATACCAAGATTTACCACATTGGCAATCGGGAGCGCCAAGACGTAAAAGATGATAAATTTTTTAATGAATGATGAGTAGGAATAAGGAATCGGCGTGTTTTTAATCCTCTCGCAACCACCGCAAACATCTAAAAATCCAGATAATTGTGGATCAAGAAAAAGCATTTCTGTGTCTGATATTTTGCCTTCTTTTTTAAGTTGATGAAGTTTTTTTGTCAATAAAAAAACCAGTTCTGCCGGCGGATGATGTTTCAATTCTTTGGCAAGGTCAGAAAAATCTTTGTCCAGGACCAATCTCGTTGATTCTTTCGAAAGATGACTGGAGAGAAAAAAAGGGAAGAAGCGCACATATTTTGCAATCTGATGGCGGTTTCTGGTATCACTTTCCGGAAGGATGCTATTAATTTTAATAATAAAATTTCGACTGTCATTGACCAGTTTACCCCACAGTTTTCTGCCTTCCCACCAGCGGTCGTAAGCCGTATTAGTTCTAAAAACGAGCAACAAAGACAGTACAAATCCCAACAGCGAATGCAGAAGCCCTACGTGACTCACCATTGATTTGGATGTCAAATGCAGGTACTCAACCTCAAGAAAATATATTCCGTAGGAATAGGCTCCAACGAGCAATATCGTAGGGAACAGGATTTTCAACGTATCTGACTTGTGTAGACTGACAAGTATTTTGAGGAAATTTTTTGTGTTGTAGGCGCGCATATAGTGGCATTTGAAGACAAAGATAATTGTTATGAAATAAAATATGAAGATAACTTCATCAATCAACAAAAGTTTTAAATTGTTTCTGAAAATTATTTTTAAATTTAGACTTTTAAAAACCAATCGATGTCAAATAAAGAAAATTTCATAACCGATCTCAACTCAAAATATAATCCTAAAGGCGAACATATCATCCTCGGGAAAGGAATGCTTGACGGAGAAGTTATCACAGAAGTCAATGTTTCGATTCCATTAAAAACTGTTAACAGACACGGATTAATCGCAGGTGCAACGGGAACAGGAAAAACCAAAACACTTCAGGTTTTTGTAGAGCAATTGTCTCACGCAGGAATCCCGACTTTGGTCATGGACATCAAAGGTGACCTTTCCGGAATTGCAGAAGCAGGAACGGAAAATGATAATATCAAAGACCGATACGCCAAAACGCAATTACCCTACTCCCCACAGAGTTTTCCTGTAGAATTGATGACAATCTCTGGCGCAAAAGGCGTACAACTTCGTGCGACAGTTCTAGAATTTGGACCAATTTTGTTAAGTAAAATTCTGGACTTGAATGACACTCAGCAAAGCATAATGTCCATTGTTTTCAAATATTGTGATGACAAAGCACTGCCTCTGGTAGATTTGCAGGATTTGAAAAAAGTGTTGCAATACGTAACTGATAATCCGATTGGTAAAAAAGAACTCGCTGACAACTACGGTTCGATTGCCACTGCATCTTTAGGCGCCATTTTGCGTGCGATAGTGGCGATGGAACAACAAGGTGCTACGAGTTTCTTCGGAGAACCAAGTTTTGATGTGGAAGACCTTTTACAAACGAGAGAAAGAAAAGGTGTTGTGAACATCTTCCGTGTTGATGATATTCAGAATAAACCCAATTTGTTTTCAACCTTTATTTTATCGTTGTTTGCAGAGATTTATATGACTTTTCCTGAGGAAGGCGACAGTGGAAAACCAAAATTGGTTTTGTTTATTGACGAAGCGCATTTGCTTTTCAAAGAAGCGTCCAAAACTTTGCTTTCGCAAATCGAAACAATGGTAAAATTGATTCGTTCCAAAGGCATCGGAATCTATTTCATTACTCAGATTCCGGGCGATGTTCCTGAAAATATTTTGAGTCAATTGGGATTGAAAATTCAGCACGCTTTGAGAGGTTTTACAGCAAAAGACAGAAAAGAAATCGATAAAGCCGTTGAAAATTATCCAATTACCGAATTTTACAAAGCCAATGAACTTATCCAAAACTTGGGAATTGGGGAAGCTTTTGTTACAGCTTTGAATGAGAAAGGAATTCCGACGCCTTTGGTTCACACATATTTGATTTCGCCGGAAAGCAGAATGGATATTTTGACCTCAACTGAAATTGATGAACTGACGAGAAATTCAGATTTGGTTAGAAAATACGAGCAAAATATCGACAAAGAAAGCGCGTACGAAATCCTCAACAAAAGAATCGAAGAACATACACAAACCACAATTCCAACACCAAACAGAGGAAGAACTGCACAACCGAAAGAAGAAGCGGGAATGTTTGAACAAGTTATCGAAAGCCGGGCGGGAAAAACGTTTCTGAATACCTTAGCAAGAGAAGGCGGAAAACTTGTCTTAGGAATGCTGGGCATAAAAAAAAGAAGATAGTAAACACTAATTAATGCATTATAAACTGATTGAAAGACTACAAACACTTTTACCTTTAGGCTATTTGTATTTGATTATTTTAGGAATACTGAGAGACGGTGTTTTTTTTTATATGCTGGGAATTAATTTTCTGAAATATTCTTCCATAATGGATATCCTGATTAGTCCACTTGCACAAATCACATCCCAACCCATTATTTTAGTAACACTTATATTAATGGTCATTGGGTTTGTAATTTATTATAATTTCTTAGCTAATAACAGCCATAAAAAATGGGTTCGTGATTCTTTAGTAGGTAAAAAATATCTGAAAAAAAATCCAGATTCCAGTGATGAAGCTCTGAAAATACATATCAAGCAACAAGTTTATTTCGCTATTGCGTTTATGATTTCTGCTTTCTTTCTTGGTGGTGGAGTTGGGATGGGAATTACTGTAAAAGAAAGGATTACCAATAATACTTTAAAAATCAAACACAGAATAACCGATGATTCTGGGAATCAAAAAGATGTTTATCTTATAGATTCTAATAGCGCTTATTATTTTTATGTTGAGAAAGGAAGTAAAATCGTCACAATCGTTCCGGTTGGCTCCATAAAAAAAATAGAGTTGATTAACAATAAAATGTTTGAGGATGTAGGTTTCTTAAAACGTTTAACTTTGTAGCACGAAAAATGTAGATGTACTCAGTAATAGATATAGAAAGTAACGGCGCACCATTTCGGAAAGAAAGCATCATCGAGATTGCTATCTATCGTTATGACGGTCACGAGATTACGGATCAGTTTATCTCGCTCGTGAATCCAGAATCCGAGATTTCTTCCTTTGTTCAAAAGTTGACAGGAATCTCCGCAAAAATGGTTTTAACGGCTCCAAAATTCCACGAAATTGCCAAACGTGTGGTAGAAATCACCCAGGATTCTACGTTGGTTGGTCATAATATTGATTTCGATTACAGGATGCTGCGCCAATCGTTCAAACGCCTTGGTTACGAGTTCAATATCAACACTTTAGACACCATTCCTTTAGCCAAAAAATTGATTCCGGGAGAGAAAAGTTATTCCCTGAGCAAACTTTGCAAATCCATTGGAATTCCTTTGACAGAAGCACACCGGGCGAGTGGTGATGCGAGAGCGACTTTGGATTTGTTCAAATTATTGATGATTAAGGACAAAGACAACGACATCATCCAGTCTCAGCAAGAGGAAAATAATGTTGGAAATTATCTTCAGAAAATTTCGATTTTGATTGATGATCTTCCAAATGAGCGCGGAATTTTCTACTTCCAAAATTCGGAAGGAAAGATTATTTATTCCGATGTGGTGGAAGACCTTTATAAATCTGCGAAGAAAATTCTGGAATCGGATTCTAAAAAGTTTAAGAATATTCAGGACAACGCGGAAAAAATCTCTTACGAATTGACGGGAACAGATTTGATTGCCAAGCTGATGATGAAAAATAAAGGTATCAGCAAAACGCAACCTTTACCTTTCGGTTTGTTTTACAGAAAGAACAAATATATTCTCGAAAAAATCATAAAAGAGCAGGAAGAAAAACCATATTTACGATTCAAAAGTTTTACGCAAGGTTTGAAGGCGATTAGTTATATCAAATCTATAGAAGAGCTGAAGGATCTGAATGAATTCACGAAGAAGATCAACCTTAAAAAACGCAATGAAATCTGGACTTCTACCGGCAGAACGTTGGGCGAAAAGTCTTTCCTCATCCTAGAAAATGGAAAACTGACTGGTTTTGGTTTTTATGAATTGTATCATCAGATTCAGTCTTTGGAGAAAATTAAAAAGCTGATGTTGCCTGTCTCGAGATTCACGCAGGATTTGCAGAATGATTTGCAGTTGGCGCTTTTGCGGAATGAGTTTGAAGTTTCTCCGCTTCCTGAAAAATAAAATATTAATGATAAGAATATTTCAATTTTTTGTTTTTAATCTTTTTGTTGTTGAATACCCATATTTCTGCTCAATCCGCAATAGATTCAACAAAAACCGACAAAAAATTGTCAGTTCTCACAGGAATTAATTTTTGGGAGAATTCTCTCTTTGCCGAAGCTGGTTTGGCTAAGTATAAGAATTCCACCGATGTTCATCATCCCTTTTCTTCTGCGTATTTTATTTCGACTGAAGTTAATTTGCTGACTGGAAAGAACTTTATCATCGGTCCAAAAATCGGAGGTTGGATTTCTGGAGGAGCTGGAGGAATAGCTTTAGGAACCAGTATTATTTATTATACAGATTTTAAAAATTCTAACTTATACTTCCGTCCCGAAATCGGATTTGGACTTATGCGTATGAAAATCGTGTATGGATACAATGTTAGATTGACCAAGAACAATTTGACAGGTATTCCAAAAAGTAACATTGGGATAATTTATTTACTACCTTTGAAAGAAAAATAACTATTACCTAAGCCTCCAAGACAATTTGGATTTTATCTTAAATAAATGGTAACGAGCCACAAAAAATACGACCTCTTAGATAAAACTTTTATAGAAATATTAAAGTTTGATTCGCCATTTGTACACGAAATGCCGGTTGCTGAAAATGCTTGTTTCCACTATATGTTGCAGAATGATTTGCAATATACCATTGATAACAAAGTAGAAAATATTCCGGCGCAGGAATCCATTTTGCTCAATTGCAGGAACATTGGCAACACGATGCTAAAAGTGGGCGAGAAAAGTAGCAATGAGATTTTGCTGATACACTTCCACCCGGAAATTCTAAAAAAAGTCTACGACAGAGAATTGCCCGCCATTTTACAAAACCCCAAAAAAACCATTACCCGAAAAACGAGCGAACACATCAGCAATGATTTTCTCATCAATAAATATATAGAAGGTCTCTTGTTTTACTTCGAAAATCCAGCATTGGTGAATGATGATATTCTGATTCTGAAATTGAAAGAAATCATTATTCTGCTTTCACAAACCAAGAATGCGGAAGCCATTCAGGTGATTTTGTCGCAATTGTTTTCGCCGGTTATTTATACTTTCAAACAAGTTATTGAGGCTAATATTTTTTCGCCAATTACTATGGAAACGCTTGCGGATTATTGTAATCTCAGCTTGTCGTCTTTTAAAAGAGAATTTTCGAAGCTCTATAATGATACGCCTGCCAACTACATCAAAACCAAACGTCTGGAAAAAGCCCGCGAACTCCTTTTAAAAACAGACAGCCGAATTACCGATATCGCCTTCGAAAGCGGTTTCAAAGATTTGGCGAATTTTACGAAGAGTTTTCACGATAAATATCAAGTTTCCCCATCCAATTTTCGATTGAACCAAATCGACAAATAATTGAACTTTTCTACAAAATACTTTTATTTTTTGCATCGCATCTTTGTACTGTCAATAATGGCAAACAATTTTAAAAGATAAAAAAATGAAACGTACAGCAAATGCACATTGGGCAGGAAACCTAAAAGAAGGAAAAGGAAATCTATCTACACAAAGCGGAATCCTAAACCAAACCAACTACAGTTTTAAAACCCGTTTTAGCGGAGAAGAAACAGGAACCAATCCGGAAGAATTATTAGCAGCGGCACACGCCGGTTGTTTTACAATGGCCGTGAGCGCAGCATTAACAGAAAAAGGCTTGAGCCCGAACACATTGGACACACAAGCTGCAGTATCAATGGAAGGCTTGAGCATCACAGCAGTTCATCTCAACATCACAGGTTCTGTATCAGGCATTACAGCGGAAGAATTTGAAGCGATTACCAAAGGCGCGGAACAAAATTGCCTTATCTCCAAAGTTCTCAATATTCCAATTACTTCAGAAGCGCATTTTATAGCTTAATAAACTGATGGCAGTTAGCTTTTGGCCAATAGCTTCTAAAGAAATCTTTCAATTAACAAATCCACTAATTCAAAATGAAAACAATAAAAAACTTCGCTCTTTTAGTATTGATACTATTCAGCACAGCCATTTTTTCACAGCAGAAAACAGATGAAAAACCAACGATTATTTTTGTACACGGCGTTTGGGCAGACGGCTCATCCTGGAATCATCAAATCACAGCTTTGCAGGCGAAAGGCTATCCTGTTATGTCGGTTCAGAACCAGGTGGCTTCACTCGCAGGCGATGTAGAAGCTACTAAAAAAGCCATCAGTCTTGCAAAAGGCAAAGTAATTTTGGTAGGACATTCCTGGGGCGGCGTGGTCATTACACAGGCAGGAAATGACCCAAAAGTGGCAGGTTTGGTTTATGTTGCCGCGCTGGTTCCGGACTTGGGCGAATCCATCAACAGTCTATCTGCGACTGGCAAGCCAAATGATTTAGGAAAATATTTGGTTCCCGTAGATGGTACATTATATTTATCAGAAGAAGGCGTGAAAAATGCTTTTGCACAGGATCTACCATTAGCAGAACAAAAATTCATCTATGCGACGCAAACACCTGGAGCGCAAACAGTTTTCGGAGAAAAAAGTGGTGAGCCTGCCTGGAAAACAAAACCAAGCTGGTACGTTGTAGCCAAAAGCGACAGAAGCATTGACCCGGACTTGGAAAGAAGAATGGCCAAAAGAGCCCAATCAAAAATCACAGAAATCGAAGGTAGTCACGTGGTAATGCTTTCTCAACCGAAAGAAGTTCTGGCAGTTATCGAAGATGCCATCAAGACTTTGAAATAAATTAAAGTTTAAATCGTTGAAATACCATTTTAGAAGTGATTGTCATTTCTGAAATGGTAGTTTTAATTTGTGAGAATTTTCTTATCAAAATAAAACCACCCTAAAACATTGCAGGATTTACAGATAAACTCTAATTTTGCAAAAATTTTTCAACAAAGCAATGCAATATTTTAAACAAAGCAAAATCGGGAAAAAGGGAGCTGTAAGGTTCTCTAAGGTTTGGAATGTATAAAGAGTTGCGTGCATAAGATATCTATTGCGGCAGACTCTTTTGATAAAGAATCTGCCTTTTTATTTTTAAAAATCTAACTTATGACAAATCAGGATTTGCTGGCTATAGCAAAAGAATTCGGGACTCCCGTTTATGTGTATGATGTTCAATCGATACGCGAACAATATGAAAAACTGACTTCTTCTTTCTCGAAGAACACAAGATTTTTCTACGCAGCCAAAGCTTTAACCAATATCAATATCCTGAAATACGTCGAAAAACTAGGCGCTTCTCTGGATTGCGTTTCTATCAACGAAGTGAAATTGGGTTTGAAAGCAGGTTTCTCAAACGATAGAATCCTTTTCACACCCAACTGTGTTGATCTTGCAGAAATCGAGGAAGCAATGGCTCTGAATGTTCATATCAACATCGATAACATTTCGATTTTGGAGCAATTTGGGAATAAATTCGGTGCTTCTTATCCGATTTTTGTGAGAATCAATCCGCATATTTTTGCCGGAGGAAATTATAAAATCTCAACAGGTCATATCGATTCTAAATTCGGAATTTCTATTCATCAGCTTCGTCACATCGAACGTGTGATGAAATCAACAAACATCAATGTGGAAGGCCTTCATATGCACACGGGAAGCGAGATCAAAGACCCGGATGTTTTTCTGCAAGGTCTTGATATTATGTTCGAACTGGCTGAACATTTCCCAAACTTGAAATATCTGGATATGGGAAGCGGTTTCAAAGTGCCTTATCAAGATGGCGATTTGGAAACTGACGTAAAATCTCTTGGAAAAAAAGTTAATGCCGCAATTAAAAAACACGAAGAAACTACCGGGAAAAAATTCCAGCTTTGGTTTGAACCTGGGAAATTTCTGGTAAGTAAAAGCGGACATTTCCTTGTAAAATCTAATGTCATCAAACAAACCACTGCTACCGTTTTTGTGGGTGTAAACTCTGGTTTCAATCATTTGATTCGTCCGATGTTCTACGATTCTTATCACATCATTGAAAATCTTTCTAATCCAAAAGGGCCGGAAAGAATCTATACCGTTGTCGGAAACATCTGTGAGACAGACACTTTTGCCTGGGACAGAAAAATCAACGAGGTGAGAGAAGGCGACATTATTGTTTTCAGAAATGCAGGCGCTTACGGTTTTGAAATGAGTTCTAACTTCAACTCAAGATTAAAACCGGCAGAAGTGATGTTTCTGGATGGAAAAGCACATCTTATCAGAAAAAGAGATGAGTTTGAAGATCTATTGAAAAATCAGATTGAAGTCTTGTAAATTGTTGTTTTTCATAAACTTTTGGCATAGAATTTCATTCAAACTAATAAATCAAAATACTATGAAATCATTACTATTTTCAGTGAGCCTGCTAATTGGTTCTTTTGCTTTTGCTCAAAACAATGACGTAGAAGAATCTTTGAATGTTGATATTCCCATCGCAGACGTTTCTACAAGTTCTGTGACTTATAGCGTTCGGGGCATCTATCAAATCAAAGATGAGTCATGTAATCCTTCTCAATTTAAGAGTTTGAGATATCCCGGAGGTTCTGACAACTACATCAAAGAATTGAAAGAAAAACTCCAGCAAAATGTCAATTGGAATACTTATTCTATCAACGGTTTGTTCTTTGTAAAACTAGATATCAACAAAGATGGTATTTTATCAAAAGTAGAAGCCGGACCCAAAGTCGCTAATAGCGAACCGTTTCTTAGAGATTTGAAAGACGCTGCTGCGAAAGTTAATAAAACCTGGATTCCTGCAAAATGCAATGGCACGCCAATAGATTCTAAAGCTATTCTAAAAATCGATTTTTCATCGATGACTTATGACAATGCTTTTAATTGATCTTAAAAAAAACAGAAAGCCGCTAGTCATTTAGCGGCTTTTCTTTATTAGTTTCTACCCTTCTGCCTTTTCAAAAAAAGCATCTAAATTTCTTAAGACGCTTTTTTTTCCTCATTCGGATTTTTCAATCAGAATCGATTATGGACAAAAGTATGGCTTATTTGGTTTAAATAAAATGAACCATGGTTAAGAAATGCGTTTTCTTATTCTACTGAGTGCCTGCGGAGTAATGCCCATATACGAAGCAATATGCTTAAGTGGGAGCAGCTGAAAAAGATTGGGCTGTTCTTTTATCATTTTAAGATAGCGTTCTTCTGCAGTTTCGCTGAGGAAAGAAAACTCCCGGTTCAGTTTTTCAACATAAAGTGCCTCTACAGTCAGCCTCCCAACAAGATTCCCGATATCCTGAGTTCTGTAGATCTCCTGCAGATCATCATAATGTATCTGCCAAACAACCATATCTGTCAACGCTTCGATATCGCATCTGGACGGTGTGCGCTGCGTGAAAGAATCGTAAGCTGTAAGGAATTGATTTTCGAACACAAATCTGATAGTCAGCTCTTTATTCTCTTTCATGAAAAAAAGCCTTGCAGCACCTGTTTCTACGAAGGAAAGATAATTGTCCACCTCCCCTTTTTTCAGAATCAAATCTTTCTTCTTGAATTCTTTTCTAACATTCTTTTCTACGAAGGGACGCCAATTTTCCTCAGTAACAGGAATACCTTTCGAAAGCAAATACCGTCTTATAAACTCCATCCATTTTTATTTGTAAATTGAATTAAGTTCGTTCATATATTCGTAAGCTGTCAAATCAAATTTAACCGGGACAATGCTGATGTAACCGTTCGCCAATGCTGTTTCGTCGGCATCTTCGGACTCATCCATATTGTTGAAATAGCCTGTCAGCCAATAATATTTTTTTCCGTGCGGATTGGTTCTCTCGTCAAAGCTCTCTTCCCATTTGGCATTGGCTTGTTTGCAAACTTTGATGCCTTTGATTTCTTCTTTATTCAATTTAGGGATGTTAACATTCAAAACAACACCTTTTGGCATTGGGTTTTCCAACGTTTTGAGAATAATATCTTTGATGAATTCTTCAGCCTGGTCAAAATCTGCTTCCCATTTCAAATCGGTAAGAGAGAACCCGATAGCCTGCAAACCTTCTACTCCCGCTTCCACAGCTGCAGACATCGTTCCGGAATAGATGACATTAATGGAAGAATTTGCACCGTGATTGATTCCAGAAACCACCAAATCCGGTTTTCTTGGCAGAATTTTGTCCAAAGCCATTTTTACGCAATCTACAGGTGTCCCAGAACAAGAAAAATCGCTCTGAGGTCCATCTAAATGCAGTTCTTCAAAACTTAATGTGGAATTGATAGTGATGGCGTGACCTTTACCACTTTGAGGAGAATTGGGAGCGACTACGATGACGTCTCCGATTTGGTTGACTATGCTGATTAATTTTCTGATGCCAGGCGCTGTAATTCCGTCGTCATTGGTTACCAATATCAATGGTCTGTTCATAAATTTTCTTTTTATAATTTTTCCTTTTTTTACGATTTTTTTAAAATCAATCCAAAAATAACCAAATTATAATGAGTAAAATAAAATAAGGTGTTAAATTTGGTTTCGTTTTTGAATATCTTCGTAACATTCAAAACAATATTTTGACTAATATAAGTACACATTAAAAATTTATGTTCAAAAAAATTAAGTTCAAGAAACTGCTGATGTTTGCGCCCCTGATGACGCTGATGTTTTGTTTCAACTCTCCACAAAATGATGACGAAAAGATGCAGACCATAATGGTAAGTGTGAAAAATACACTTTCCTATCTTCATTACAGTCCAAAGCCTATTAACGATGCTTATTCCCAGGATGTTTATGATAAATATTTTGAAGGTGTAGATGCTTCCAAGCGCTATTTCCTACAGTCTGATATGGATGAGTTCAAAAAACATTATACTAAACTTGATGATTATCTCAATAACGGGAATCTTGTATTCTACAAACTGACGATTGACAGACTGTATCAAAGAGTTGATGAAATTGATAAAATGACTCAGGATATTCTTTCCAAGCCAATTAATCTGGAAGAAAATGAAGAGTTGATTCTTGAGCCAAAGAAAAGAACCAATCCTGTGGATGCAAAACAACAGCGTGAAGAATGGAAAAAGTACATCAAGTACAACATCCTTCAGGAAATTGAAACGCTGAACAGCAAGGAAGAGGCTCAGAAAAAGAAGAAAGACTCTGTCGTGAACAACAAACTTCCGGACACGATAAAGTACACACCAACAACAGCGGAACAGAAGCGTATCAAAGCCACTTCTGAAGTAAAAGATTTGATCACTGATTCTTTTAGAAGATTCAAAAAGAGAAAAAAAATGGACTGGTTCACGGTTTATATGAATGCTTATACCGAAGTTTTTGACCCACACACCAATTATTTCTCTCCGAAAAACAAGGAGGAATTTGATATGCAATTCACTGGAAAAGTAATTGGCATCGGCGCTATAATTCAGGAAAAGAAGGGATATTTATATCTTGGTGAATTGACAATCGGGGCGCCAGCCTGGAAGTCAAAACAATTGACAGCTGGCGATAAAATCCTGAAAGTCAAATCGAAAGCAAACGAAGAACCTGTGAACGTTGTCGGGATGTTGTCTGACGAAGCGGTACGATTGATTCGTGGGGAAAAAGGTACGCCAGTCACTTTAACCGTTGAGAAAAAAGATAAAACCATCAAAGAAGTAACGATGATTCGTGAAGAAGTGGCGATTGAAGACACTTTTGCTAGAAGTATCGTGGTTAATTCTAACAATGGTAAAAAATACGGATTCATCTATCTTCCAAGTTTCAATGTGGATTTTGAAGACCCAAAAGGAAGAAATGCTTCTGATGACATCAAAGCAGAATTAATCAAACTGAAGAAAGAAAATGTGGAAGGCATCATCCTAGACCTTAGAAGCAACGGCGGAGGTTCTTTGACCGAAGTTGGCGATATTATGGGATTATTTATGAATGCTGGTCCTTATGTTCAGGTAAAAGATAGCCGAGGAAAAATTCAGGTTTTGAGTAATAAATCGAATGAACCAATCTGGACAGGTCCGTTGGTAGTGATGCAAAATGAATTGTCAGCTTCGGCCTCAGAAATCCTTGCAGGTGCTTTCCAGGATTACGGAAGAGCTGCTGTGATTGGTTCGCCAAGCTCTTTCGGGAAAGGGACAGTTCAGACGTTTGTGGAATTGAACAGATTCCTAAATACCAGCGACGATTTCGGAGCTTTGAAATTGACGATTCAAAAATTCTACAGAGTTTCCGGAGAATCTACTCAGAGAAAAGGTGTAGAAGCTGACCTTAAAATGAAGGATTTCTTCTCTTATGCAGAAGTTGGAGAACGTTTTGACCAATTCGCTTTGCCTTGGGACAAAATTGAAACAACTTCTTATAAAAAATTGACAGGACTAAATGTTCCTCAATTGCAGGCAGAGCTGGACAAACAACTAGTCGATAACAACAATTACAAAATGTTGCAGGAATCTGCTGAATGGAAAGAAGCACTGGACAAGGAAGAAACCATCACGCTGAATCAGACTAAATTTAATGAACTGATGAAGGCCAGAAAAGCACAAATCAACAAGTTCAAAGGTTTGGACAAATTCAATAACGGACTGAAATTTACCATTCATCCGGACGAAGCGGAGCGAATCAAAAAAGACGAAGCTTTTGCTAAGAAAACTGAAAACTGGAGAAAAAATCTTGAACGGGATTTCTATCTGGAAGAAACGGTAGATGTGCTTTCGAAAATTAAATAAAAAGAAAACGGAACTAAAATTTAGTTCCGTTTTTTTATGATTAATGAAATACTTTACTATTTCAAACTCTCAAAACTACGCTTGATAAAATCCGTCAGCTCCTTCCCTTTCAAAAGATTCTGAGACAATTTTGCCAAATCTAAAGCCTGATTAATCATTGCTTTTTTCTCATCGTCATTTTCTTTTTTCAATAATTCTCCGGCAAAATCAGAGTTAGCATTCACCACCAGATTATACATTTCCGGGAAACCGCCCATTGCGAACATTCCGCCACCACCAGTTGCCTGCATATCTTTCATTCTTCTGAAAAACTCCGGCTGAGTCAACGTAAACGGCGCATCTATAGAATCCAAATCTTCCAATTGAACCGTAAACTTCTTGTCATTAATCGATTCCTCAATATTCTTCTTCAAAGTTTCCTTGTCCGAATCATTTAGTTTAGAAATCTTCGGCTCATCTTTTTTGATTAAGTTATTAATGTGATCGGCATCCACTCTAGCAAAAGAAACATTCTCTTTGGAAGCTTCTAATTTCTGAATCAAATGCGGAACAATTGGAGAATCCAGCAATAGAACTTCATAACCTTTTTCTTTGGCCGATTCTATATAACTGTGTTGCTCGTCAGTATTTGACGCATAAAGAACAATTGTTTTTCCGTCCTTATCGGTTTGATTTAGCTTGATTTTCTCAATCAAATCATTCCAAAGATAATAGCTTCCGTCAGTCGTTGGGTAAAGTGCAAACTTATCCGATTTTTCATAGAATTTATCTTCCGAGATCATTCCATACTCGATAACGATTTTGATATCATTCCATTTCTTCTCATAATCTTCACGGTTGTCATTGATTAATGAAACCATTTTGTCCGCCACTTTTTTCGTGATGTATGAAGAGATTTTCTTCACAGCACCATCAGCTTGCAAGTACGAACGGGAAACGTTCAGCGGAATATCCGGTGAATCGATCACACCTCTCAACAACATTAGGAAATCAGGAACAATTCCTTTCACCTCATCCGTCACAAACACCTGATTTTGATAGAGTTGTATTTTATCTTTCTCGATATTCAGGTTATTCCCCAGTTTCGGGAAGAACAAAACGCCAGTCAGATTGAACGGATAATCCACATTCAAATGGATGTGAAACAATGGGTCCTCAAACTGCATCGGATATAGTTCTCTGTAGAAACTATTGTAATCTTCATCTTTCAGTTCAGAAGGAGCTTTTGTCCAAGCCGGGTTGGTGTTATTGATGATATTATCAACCTCAACAGTTTCTGGCTTCGCATCTTCAGCAGAACCTTCTGGTAAAGGCAAAGTCTCGGTTTTTGTCCCGAATTTAATCGGAATTTGGTTGAATTTATTATATTTCGTAAGTAATTCCCGGATTCTAAACTCTTCCAGAAACTCTGTCGAATCTTCTGCGATATGAAGAATAATTTCCGTTCCTCTGTCAGATTTTTCCGTTTCTTCAAGCGAATATTCCGGACTTCCGTCGCAAATCCAACGTACTGCTTTCGCATCTTCCTTGTAAGATTTAGTCAAGATTTCCACTTTCTCCGCCACCATAAACGCCGAATAAAATCCCAAACCAAAATGCCCAATGATTCCAGCATCTTTCGCAGAATCCTTATATTTTTCAAGAAATTCCTCAGCACCTGAAAAAGCGACTTGATTGATATATTTTTCGACCTCTTCACCAGTCATTCCAAGACCTTGGTCTTTAATCGTTAGCGTTTTTGCATCCTTATCAATCTTAACTTCGATGATTGGATTTCCGTATTCAACTTTCGCTTCTCCGATGGTTGTAAGGTGTTTCAGCTTCGTTGTTGCATCCGTTGCGTTGGAAATCAACTCACGAAGAAAAATCTCGTGGTCGCTGTAAAGAAATTTCTTAATCAGCGGAAAAATATTTTCCACCGACACATTAATACTTCCTGTTGCCATATTTATATTATTTTTTGTTAATTGTTTAAACTCAAACTCTCCCACTCTCAAACCCTCCAGCACAATTCGGGCGACTGCCAAAAGCCAAAACTTTCCCTGCGCTATTTTGTCACCGGGCTATCCGTTGCAATCTTTTGCTTTTTAGAACATTTGTCTTTCTGAACAACGTGAAGAATCTAAAAAAGCAAAAGGATTTCCACTACTATCCCTGTCGCAGTTTGCAAAGTCAAACCACATTTCTCAAAAAAAAGACCATCCAAAAAAATAATGACAAAATGTCGCTCTGGCAAAACCACAAAAGACACAAAAGCTTCTCATAAAGAACACAATTGTGATCTTTGTGTCCATTGATGAGTTTTACGTCTTTGTGAGCCTTAAAATATTTTCAATATTGGAAAAAAGTCTTTGCGAGCTTTGCGTTCAAAAATTAAGCTTATAAAAACACTATGATAAAATTGACGAAGTCAAATTTTTGTACCTTAAAAACATAGAATTGCATAAAACCCTTTCGTGACTTTGTGTTAAAATTCAATTTACCTATATATTAAAATTTATTACATTTACTTTCAGAAGATAAAATGAAAATGCGCCACAAAATAAAAAATCAAAACCCTGATTTTCAAAATATTAAATTCAGTTCCAATTCAGAACATTACATTTTTGAAAAAGACGGATTGGAGTTAAAATCAAAATACACCAGCGATGACGTAAAAAATAAGGAAATTCTAAATTCAAATGCTGGAATTGCGCCCTATCTTCGTGGTCCATATTCCACGATGTACGTCCAAAAACCGTGGACAATCCGTCAATACGCAGGTTTTTCTACTGCCGAAGAATCTAATGCGTTTTACCGAAGAAATCTCGCAGCCGGACAAAAAGGGCTTTCTGTAGCTTTCGATTTGGCAACGCATAGAGGATACGATTCCGACCACGCAAGAGTGGTAGGCGATGTTGGAAAAGCGGGTGTTGCTATTGATTCTGTGGAAGATATGAAAATTTTGTTCAACGAAATTCCCTTGGACGAAATTTCGGTTTCGATGACGATGAATGGTGCCGTTTTACCTATTTTATCATTCTATATTGTGGCGGCAGAAGAACAAGGGGTTTCTCAAAATCAGCTTTCGGGGACTATTCAGAACGATATTTTGAAAGAATTTATGGTTCGGAATACCTACATCTATCCACCAACGCCATCAATGAAAATTATTGCCGATATTTTTGAGTATACATCGAGAAATATCCCAAAATTCAACTCCATTTCTATCTCGGGCTATCATATGCAAGAAGCAGGTGCGACACCGGTTTTGGAAATGGCTTATACACTTGCAGATGGTTTAGAATACGTGCGAACTGGCATAAAAGCAGGAATGAATATCGACGATTTTGCACCAAGATTGTCCTTTTTCTGGGCCATCGGAATGAATCATTTTATGGAAATCGCCAAAATGCGGGCTGCAAGATATATTTGGGCTACCCTTTTAAAACAATTCAATCCTCAGAATTCAAAATCTTTGGCGTTAAGAACTCATTCTCAGACTTCTGGATGGAGTTTAACCGAGCAAGAACCCTTCAACAACATTACCAGAACCACCATCGAAGCCTTGTCTTCGGCTTTGGGCGGAACGCAGTCTTTGCATACGAATGCTTTGGACGAGGCCATTGCTTTACCCACCGATTATTCGGCAAAAATTGCAAGAAATACACAAATTATTCTTCAGCAAGAAAGTGGAATTTGCGATGTTGTAGATCCAATGGGAGGAAGTCATTTGGTGGAATCATTAACTCAACAAATGATTGACGAGGCAATGAAATACATTGATGAGGTAGAAAAAGAAGGCGGAATGACCAAAGCCATCGAAGCGGGAATCCCAAAAATGAGAATTGAGGAAGCTGCCGCCAGAAAACAAGCCAAAATAGACAGTGGCGAAGAATTTATTATCGGGGTTAATGCTTTTCAGTCTTCATTAAAACAAAATCCGATTGAAATTTTGGATATTGACAACACAGAAGTTCGCAGAAAACAGATAGAACGACTGGACAAAATAAAGTCTGAAAGAGACACCGAATTGGTGCGTCAGATTTTGGATAAAATCCGAGAATCGGCAAAAACTGGAAGTGGAAATCTTTTAGAATTGTGTATAGAAGCGGCTCGAAGACGAGTAACACTTGGCGAAATGAGCGATGCAATGGAAGAAAGTTTCGGAAGGTACAAAGCCAACATCAAAACCATACAAGGAGTTTATGCGATGAATGCAGGTAAAAACGAATATTTCGGGAAAGCCCTAGAACTGACTCAGAAATTTGAGGAACAAGAAGGGAGAAGACCAAGAATTATGGTCGCCAAAATGGGACAAGACGGTCACGACCGAGGTGCAAAAGTGGTGGCAACAGCGTTTGCCGATATGGGATTTGATGTAGATGTGGCACCGCTCTTCCAAACGCCAGAAGAAGTGGCGAAACAAGCGGTGGAAAATGACATTCATATTTTGGGGGTTTCTTCTTTAGCAGCAGGTCATAAAACCTTGGTTCCGCAAGTGGTAGAAGAGCTGAACAAATTGGGAGCAGACGATATTACAATCGTTGTAGGGGGTGTCATTCCGCAACAGGATTATGAATTTTTGTACGCCAACGGAGCAGATTTTATCTTCGGACCAGGAACCAATTTACCAAAATCTGCAGTGGAGATTTTGGAGGGGATTTTTAGCGTAAGTTGAGGAGGTTATTGATCTATTTTTTCTTCTTCATTCTTCTTTTTAACTGTAAAGAGAAAGATGAAAATTTGGATTTAAAATATGAAGTAATCAACCAACTGATTTTAGAAAATAGGAATTATCATCAGATGGTCAAAGAAAATTTGGGAATCAATGACTCAACAAATTATTTTATCATAAATCATAATTTTTCGGTTCTTGATGAAAATGACTGGAAAATATTTAGTAATTCTGTACAAAAAGCTGAGCCTAAAATTAAAATTGTTGCTGAGCCAGAAAATTCAATAGTTTTGCATTCAGATTCTATTTTTTCGAAAAGTAATATTGAATATATCAAGCAACAGATGAATGAAAATAAGGAATTTACAATTGATAAAAACAAAATTTTTTCTCCAGAAAAATTTATTTCTAACATTCAATTTAACCAAATTCTAAAACATTCTAGTAATAATAAAGGAAAACAATACGTCATTTTTTCAGTTCCTTTTTTTAATTTAAGAAAAGATAAATGTATTATTAAAGCAGAATCTTGCGGAATCAATCCTCCTGGCTGTGGAGGAAGTGTTTCTATATTTCAAAAGAAAAATGGAGAGTGGTTTGAGATGCAAAATATTCGTCATTGGGTTAATTAGTTGGTTTTCACAAAACACAAATAAAATTATAACTCACACAATTTTTAAATAAAATTTGCTAATTCAAAAAAAACAATATCTTTGCACTCGAAAATAAAGTTTAACCATTAAAAAACAACGAAGCAATGTTCAAATACAATCAACATTCAACAGTAGGTTTGCCTTTTGCAAAGGCGAGGCTTCGCGGTTTGGTACATTCTTAGAATAATAGTACAATGAAATATCAAAACCCGAAGTCGTAAGATTTTCGGGTTTTTTATTGCGCAATATTTCAAACTCAAAACAGTTTCCCCGAAAATTTTTGTTATTCACAAAACCTTCAAGGTCTCAAAAACCTTGAAGTTTTAAGTATAGTCAACTAAAAATTTAGTTGAAAAACATTCGATGCGAGAAAGTTTATCATCTCACATCTATTTTCTAAAATCAAAAAAAATGGGAAATTTAAAACTAAAAGGAAAAGATATATTAAAATTAGGCTATCCAAACAACCAAAGTGTAAACATAGCTTTGGAAGTAATGAAAAGGAATTTTGCCACCAAAAACATTCATCACGTGAAATCTTTACTCAAAGAAATTCAGCAAAACCCTGAACACTTTGAAAACGATTTAACCTTCGGACAAATTGCGGAAGCTTTGCTTTCTTCTAAGAAAACCGAAAAAAGAATGCTCAATTCCAATCGGGCGGCTTTTCAGATTTTCGGAACTCAAATTTCGGAGGAAGCTAAAAATCAGCTTTACACGGCTCTCAAATTGCCGATTTCGGTTCAGGGTGCATTGATGCCCGATGCACACAGCGGTTACGGATTGCCAATTGGTGGTGTTTTGGCCGTAGAAAATGCAGTAATTCCTTACGGAGTTGGGATGGATATTGGTTGCAGAATGTCGCTCAGTATTTTGGATACGCCAATTTCTTATCTCGATGGTGCCAAAGATAAATACGAAAAAGCACTTGCCGAACACACCAAATTCGGAATGTATGAAACGCACAAATCTCACATCGACCACGAAATTTTTGAGAGAGATACCTTCGATTTAATCCCAATTTTGAGAAGGCTAAAAGGAAAAGCCATCAAGCAATTGGGAAGACAGTTGCAGTTTAGATTTACTAAAAGAACGTAAGAAATTCGTAAAATCGAAAATGCCGAAAAAATTGAAAAAGAAGAAGGAAACCCAATAAGGTTTCCTTTTTTATTATAAAACTAGTTGAAACTATTTCTTCGCATTCGCATTCACGTAAGCCAAAACCCAGTTGGTTTCTTCGGCGTTTAGTTTGGCTTTTGGCGCCATTCTATCGATTATTGGTTTCCATTCTGCAACGGTAAATTCGGATGTCGCAGGTAATCCGTGACATCTGCCACATTTCAGATTATATAATTCTTCACCTTTTTTCATAGTTTCTGAGCTAGAAGCCACCGCTGGCACCTGTGGAGAAACTGGCGTGGATGGCGTAGATTGTGTTTTGCAAGAATATACGATTGCGCCAACTAACGCTAAACTATATAAGTATTTTTTCATTATTTTTGAATTTGATTTTTATCAAAAATAATTAATTTGATAGCAGTTTATAACCCTGTCTTCTAATTTGTAATTATTCCAAATATCCAAAAATGGCTAAGCTTCTCAACATCAACGATTACATCAGCGGAATCAAATCTTCTGACAAAAGGATTTTGGGAAAAGCCATTACGCTTATTGAAAGTAAAAAGCCTGAACATCGGGAATTGGCGGATCAATTATTGAAAGAAATTTTGCCACTCACAGGAAACTCAGTCCGAATTGGAATTACAGGTGTTCCTGGTGCTGGAAAATCAACATTTATTGAAAGCTTTGGAAAATTAGCAATACAAAAAGGAAAAAAGGTCGCTGTTTTGGCGATTGACCCAAGTTCGTCTATCAACAAAGGAAGTATTCTGGGTGATAAAACCCGAATGGAAGAACTGGCAAAAGATCAGAATGCGTTTATCCGTCCGAGCCCAAGTTCTGGATTTCTCGGCGGCATTGCCAATACGACTTTTGAAAGTCTTTTGATTTGTGAGGCCGCAGGTTATGATTACATCCTGATAGAAACCGTTGGTGTTGGGCAAAGTGAAACTTTGGTCAATGATATTACCGATGTTTTTCTTTTTCTGAAAGTCATCGGAACTGGTGATGAATTGCAAGGAATCAAGCGCGGAATAATGGAAATGGCTGATTTGATATTCATTAATAAAGTCAATCCTGACAATTTTTCCAAAGCGAAAATGACGAAAACGGAACTTTCCAGAGCTTTACAATTTATCACACCGAAGGAAAAAAACTGGAAAATCCCGGTGCTCCTGGGTTCTGCGCTTGAGAACAACGGATTGGAAGATGTTTTTAATAAAGTCGAAGATTATGTTTCTCTAAAGACCAAGAACGGAACTTTCTTCGAAACCAGAAAAAAACAGGCTCAGAAACGCTTCGAATATTGGGTTAGAGAATATATTCTTGAGAGAGCCAAGAATGACCATTTACTTGAAAACTCGTTTCAGGAACATCAAAAAAATGCTTCAGAACTTATGTCTAATCCAAGCTCTGAAGCGAGTGATTTTGTTAAAAAATTATTGACAAAATAATTATTTTGCAGCCGAAATAGTACCGTCAAAACTGATGGGCTGTCTATTATTGGAACTGATGGACAATAATCCGCTTCCGTTTTTAAAGATTTCCAAATTGAAAACATAATTTTCTTTTGCATCTCTTGGCGTGATAACCAAAAGTGTATTCCCTTTTCGGGTAGACGATTGTTTGATAGTGAATTCTTTTGATTCGAATTTGATTCCGCCGTTATTTGCATCTCCGGGAGTTGCCGAAAAAGCCCTTCCGAAATATGGCAGATATACACTAAACATCTCTTTTTTCAAATTGAAACCATAACCTGGATCGAGGTTCAAAATCCTAGTTCCTGTGGAACCTGGTATTGAGTTCATGACATTTATGACATCATAATTGGTTGGAAATGCTTTAGTGGCGTTGAAATCAAATTCTTTATTTTCAATTGCAGAATTCAGCGTTACAGGGTCCAGGTATATCTGACTTCCGCAGCTGATTGTCATTAGCGCAAAACTTATTATTACAATAAAAGCTCTCATATCTATAATTTTAGGAAGTTTACTCATCAAAAATCGTACAACTTTTAGATGTATAAAAAATGAAAAAGTTAATGGCTATGTTCCAATTCTTTTTTACAATCTGAGAAAATTTTCAGGATTTTGTCTTCCTCATTTTCCCAGCAAAGCTCATCTGCAGCAACATTCAGATTATGAAGATAAGCTGATTTTCCTTTCTCAAGAACGATTTTCAGTTTTTCGGCAAGATGTTCTGGACAATGATTTTCAATAATTTCGCCCACTTCAAAAGTGTTGACGATATTTGACATTTCGGGAAAATCGGAAACTACAATTGGAACGCGGGACTGGATATAATCCGAAATTTTATTAGGTAAAGAATAATAGTAACTCAATCCATTATTTTCCTCAATACTTAGTCCAACATCAGCTTTGGGTGTGATTTTGCGAAGTTCTTCAGGGGACAATTTTCCAAGAAATTTTATTTTATCTTCACTTCCCGATTGCTTTGACAATGTCCAAAATTCGTTTTCCATAGGTCCTCCTCCAGCTATCCAAAGTTCTGCATTTTCGATGGATTGCATTGCAACAATAGCTTTGTCGATTCCGCGGGAATAGTTGAGCCAACCTTGGTACAGAATTATTTTTTTAGAGTTTTCTTTAGTTCCTGTGAATTCTATTTTTCTCGGTAAATTTCTGATTACCAAAGGCTTATTGATACAATATTCCTTTACAAACCACTCTGCGTAAGAATTGCTCGCCGTAATCATTCTTTTGATTTTCGGCAAAAAAGTCTTTTCAATTTTCTTCCAAACATGTTTTACCCAACGACCTTGGAGGGTGGGCATTTCTGTGAAAATCTCGTGGCTGTCAAAAACGATCGGAATCTTCCGTTTCTTCGAAATGAGATAATTTGGCATCAAAGTTTCCAGATCATTAGCTAACAAAATGGTCTTATTGTCAGCATTTTTCAAAATCTCTTTGTACAGTTTTCTTTGAAATTCGATGTAAGCAAACCTTAAAATTTTTGATTTTAGATCGATCCTGAAAAACTTATAAGGACGCTCCATTTCTGGTGCTCCACACCAGTTACAACCAATCAAAACAGGTTCATAACCGTTGTCGTACAGTGTTTTACATACCTTTTCTACACGCTGGTCGGTATATAAATTGTTAAAAACACTAACGATAACTTTCATTTTAGTTCTTTTTAAAAATATTATAAATCTGAATGACCACCAAAACAGCATTCGGAATAATGATTGGCAGAAGCATTCCGCTGTAGATGCCGTAAATTACAAAACAGATACAACCCAATAAATTGATAGTTCTGATCGTTTTAATATCTTTCAACAGAAAACTGGCAACTACAAAAGCAGAAGCTAAATAACCAACGTATTCTGACCAATCACTCATTAAGATCTAATATATATTACAAACCTAAACAATTTTATAAAAAATCAAGTCATAAAGTCCGTTTTTTTCTGCTGGCAATCTATTTGCAACAAAATATTTAAATTTTACAATTATTTATTGTAGGATTGATTATAAAAAACATAACTTAGTGTATAATTTTAATTATGGATTATAAATTTTCAGACGGTTTGAACCGCGTGTTCAAACAAAGCAAAAATGAAGCAAGGCGTTTGCAGAGTGAGTTTCTGAATACTGAACACTTCCTTTTAGGAATTATCAAAACTGAAAATTCTGCCAAGGAAATCTTAGAAAATCTTAGTGCAGATCTCACCCAAATAAAACGAAAAATAGAAACCCTTAGTGCTGTGAACAGCAATCCTTTCACTGCAAATATGGGGAGTATTTCATTTACAAAAATGGCCGATCAGGCTGTAAAAAGGTCAGAACTAGAATGTCGCCAATACCAATCTGCAGACATCAATACTGTACATCTATTGCTGGGAATTCTTTATAAACAAGAAGATCCAAGCTCAAGCATCCTTCAAGCTTATGACATTGATTATGATGCGGTACAAAAAGCCTACAGAACGATGCTGAAAAACACAGATCAATTGCCACAGAATAGTGCCTATGATGATGACGAAGAGAAAGAAGAACCATACAGCCAGATGAAAAAACCAACCGGAAATCTGGGCGGGCAAAAAAGTAAGACACCGACTTTAGACAACTTTGGTCGTGATTTGACTTCTTTGGCAAGAGATGGGAAACTAGATCCAGTTATCGGTCGTGAAAAAGAAATAGAAAGAGTTTCCCAAATTTTGTCTAGAAGAAAGAAGAATAATCCACTCTTGATTGGTGAACCGGGAGTTGGTAAATCTGCAATTGCAGAAGGTCTGGCTCTGAGAATTCAGCAGAAAAAAGTCTCAAGAGTTCTTTACGGCAAACGTGTTATAACTTTAGATCTCGCAAGTTTGGTTGCGGGAACCAAATATCGTGGTCAGTTTGAGGAAAGGATGAAAGCGATAATGACAGAATTGGAGAAAAACAGAGACGTCATTCTTTTCATAGATGAATTGCATACGATAGTAGGCGCGGGAAGTTCTACAGGAAGTCTGGATGCTTCCAATATGTTCAAACCAGCTTTGGCAAGAGGCGAGATTCAATGCATCGGAGCTACAACTTTGGATGAATATCGTCAGTACATCGAGAAAGATGGCGCTTTGGAACGTCGTTTCCAAAAAGTTATGGTTGAGCCGACTTCCATTGAAGAAACAATTCAAATTCTTCATCAAATCAAGGATAAATATGAAGATCATCATAATGTTCATTACAGCGATGAAGCTATTAACGCCTGCGTGAACTTGACAGCGAGATATATCACAGACAGATTCCTTCCGGACAAAGCAATCGATGCTATGGACGAGGCTGGTTCCAGAGTTTATATCAAAAATATGAAAGTTCCAACAGAGATCATCGACCACGAATCCCGTATCGAAGAAGTGAAGGACTTGAAACAAAAAGCAGTGAAAGCTCAGGATTATCTTGAAGCAAGAAAGCTTAAGGACGAAGAAGAAAGACTTCAAATCGAATTGAATCTTGCCCAGGAACAATGGGATAAAGATGTCAAAGAGAAAAAAGAGGAAGTAACGGAAGAAAATGTTGCGGAAGTTGTTTCTATGATGAGTGGCGTTCCTGTGACCAAAGTGGGCAAAAACGAACTGGACAAACTGGCTCAGATGGATGATAAACTGAATGGTAAAGTGATTGGTCAAGAAGATGCTGTAAAAAAAGTGGTAAAAGCCATTCAACGAAACAGAGCTGGACTGAAAGACCCAAATCGCCCGATTGGAACATTCATTTTCCTTGGCACAACTGGTGTTGGTAAAACTGAGTTAGCCAAAGTTATGGCTCGTGAATTATTTGACTCTGACGAGGCTTTGGTAAGAATCGATATGAGTGAGTATATGGAGAAATTTGCTGTTTCAAGATTGGTTGGAGCGCCTCCAGGATATGTTGGGTACGAAGAAGGCGGACAATTGACCGAAGCGGTGAGAAGAAAACCTTACGCAGTTGTACTTTTGGACGAAATTGAGAAAGCGCATCCAGATGTATTCAATATTCTGTTGCAGATATTGGACGAAGGTTTTGTAACGGATTCTCTAGGCAGAAAAATCGATTTCAGAAACACGATCATCATTCTGACATCGAATATCGGAACCAGAGATATCAAAGATTTCGGAGACGGCGTTGGATTCGGGACTAATGCGAAGAAAACCAATTCTGATGCAAGAGCAAGGTCTACCATCGAAAGTGCTTTGAAGAAAGCATTTGCGCCAGAATTCCTAAACCGAATAGATGACATCGTAATCTTCAACTCATTGGAACAAAAAGATATCAAGAAAATCATAGATTTAGAATTGTCTAAACTCTACAGCAGACTTGAAAAACTGGGCTATAAAGTAGAGTTGACAGAAGAGGCCAAAGACTTCATCTCAGAAAAAGGATGGGACAAGGATTTTGGAGCACGACCTTTAAAAAGAGCCATCCAGAAATATATCGAAGACCTTTTGGCAGAGATGCTTGTCAACAAACAATTCAGTGAAAGAGAAACTGTTATCTTGACCGTTAATGAAGCTAAAGATGGATTGGAAGGTGAGACACAGAAAGAAATAGAAAGTGTAAAATAATTTACATACAATCATTTACAGCCACCTTACTTGAGGTGGCTTTTTGTCAATTATGGAAGAATCTGCCAAAGAATTTTTACTTAGAAGTATCCCGGGAATTACAAAAGAGGATATAGAAATTCTCGCGCCCCACACCACTTTTCGAACCTTTAAATCTGGAGAAATCTACATCCGGCCAGGCGATAATAACCTTAAAGTTTATTTCATCAAAAGTGGAATCGTGCGCGTTTATCACATGGAAGAAAATGGCACCGAAAAAACTATTCTTTTTCATAATAGAAAAAGTTTTTTTGGCAACTACGACGGCATCATCCACGGAAAACCGTCTAGATACTTTTTTCAATCAATCGGTGAAACAGAAATTTTCGAACTGACTTATGATGCTATCGAGTCTGGTTCTCAGAAAAGCATAAATATCAATAATCTGCGGGCAACTATGTTTCTGACGATGATTGGCATCCTGTTGCAAAATATAGAGGATTTTGTACTCTTGAATCCCGAAGAAAGATATCAAAAACATTTTACAGAGAATGCTAATGTCTTGAAAAAAGTACCTTCTAAATACATTGCGTCACTCCTTGGAATCACACCAGTCTCACTTAGTAGAATAAAAAAGAGGATTTTTCGTGGGAATTAGACAAGCATAATTTTAAGATGATTCATCTGTTGAAATTAAACTATTTTAGAAATTGAAATTAACACAGATAATGGATTGGCAGAAAGGTTTTTTATAATCCTATTACAAATCCCACTGTCGGGATAAATCCTGTACTGAAAATGCTACTCTCCTTCCACAGTACATTGTACATTATCCCAAACTGTGCAAAGGCATTATTACCTAAACTCTGCATATAACCACCGCCAAGATAAAGCGACGTTTCGTCTGTATTATACTTGTAATTGGTAAATTTTTCTTTTGAATTGATGAAATATTGCTGAAGATTGGCACCCACGAAAAACGAGCGAGCAAAGTAATAATTGACAAAAGGTCCGACACCAAACATCGTAGAACTATAATAGTCATCTTTTTGCCAAGAAACATTTCCAATGATTCCACCTTCCAATTGCTCTGTGATTTTATATCCAACTCTTGGGGAAACCTGAAGATTGAAATATGAATTACTCCCGAATCCTACGCCCAAACCGCCTCCGAAAGTCCAACGGTTATTTTGTTTTCCGGGACTTCCGGCAATTTGTGCGAATGAGGAAATGCTAATCATAACTAATAGTAAAGTAAAATATTTTTTCATTAGATTGTTTTTATCAATCCTTAAAATTATGGTTTTTTGGCGAATATTTTAATCGTATTTTTGCGCCATCAAACTAAGAACTCCCGTCAAGAGTTTCGTAAAATTGAAATCAAATGAAAATAGTAGTTGGCCTTTCCGGAGGCGTAGATTCCAGTGTGACCGCTTATCTTCTTCAACAGCAGGGTCACGAGGTTATCGGACTTTTTATGCGCAATTGGAATGATGCGTCGGTAACTTTGGAGGACGAGTGTCCCTGGATAGAAGACAGTAATGATGCGCTTCTCGTCGCTCAAAAATTAGGAATTCCCTTTCAGGTGATTGATATGAGTGAACTCTACAAAGAAAGAATTGTAGATTATATGTTCGATGAATATCAGAAAGGCAGAACGCCGAATCCCGATGTGCTTTGCAACCGCGAAGTGAAATTCGATGTATTTATGAAAACAGCTTTATCGCTTGGCGCTGAGAAAGTTGCAACAGGACATTACGCGCGCGTGACTTCGACTTTTGATGAGAATGGGAAAGAGATTTTTCATCTTTTAGCCGGTAAAGATAATAACAAAGACCAAAGCTATTTCCTTTGTCAGTTAAGTCAGGATCAATTGTCAAAAGCCTTGTTCCCGATTGGGGAATTAACGAAACCAGAAGTCCGTGAAATTGCAAAGGAGCAAGGTTTGGTAACGGCGAATAAGAAAGATTCTCAAGGACTTTGCTTCATCGGGAAAGTGAGTTTGCCTACTTTTCTTCAGCAGCAATTAGTTCCGAAAGAAGGGGAAATTGTAGAAATTTTCAATGACTTTGCTGAATATCATAAACCTCAGCCAACCTTCAATTCAAAACAAGAAGAATTGGAATATCTGTCTGCGAAAATCAATTATAAAAGAGAAGACGGAAAAGTGATTGGCAAGCACCAAGGTGCACAGTTTTTCACCATCGGCCAAAGTAAAGGTTTGGGTATTGGCGGACACAAAGAGAGTTGCTTCATCATCTCGAGAGAAATGGAAAACAACATCATTTTCGTGGGCGAAGGCAGAAGTTTCCCAGGACTTTTCCGAAAAGCTTTGAAAATCGATAATTCTGAAGTTCATTGGGTTCGCGAAGATTTGAAATTAAAAAATGGCGAATCGATGGACGTGATGGCGAGAATCCGTTACCGACAGACTCTGGAAAAAGCAACAATTTATCAATTCGAAGAAGGCTTTTTTATGGAATTTGAAAATCCTCAATCTGCGATTGCTGAAGGGCAGTTTGCTGCTTGGTATTTGGATGATGAGTTGATTGGAAGTGGGGTTATTAGTTAATTTCGACATCGATATAAATGAAAATCACTTCTCTTGCAGAAGTGATTTTTTTGTTTAATTCCCCGCCAACCAATCTTTAAAATCCTTCACTCGTTCTCTGCTTACCGTGATTTCCTCATTCGGCTGAAACTCCAAATCGACTTTGTAATTAGGAGAAGTGTGGATGTTTTTGATATAATCCGAACTGATGATAAATTGTCTGTTGACGCGAAAAAACTTGGTTCCATCTAAAACATTTTCCAGTTCATCTAATGTGAAATCTGTGGGAAAATTTCGTTCTTTGGTTTGGAGATAGACAATTTTGTTTTCACTATAGAAACAACTCACTTCATTGATGGAAACCACTTTCAGATTGTAGCCAATCTTGACTAAAATTCTGGAAAGTGTCGATTTTTCCTTTCGGACGATTTGCTTGATTTCCTGTGAATTAACCGTTCCTTCTTCCGGCAGGAATGATTTGAATTTTTCAATAGCCTTCGCCAAATCTTCTTCTTCAATGGGTTTCAGAAGGTAATCAATACTGTTGAGTTTGAAAGCCTTCAAAGTATATTGGTCAAACGCCGTTGTGTAGATGATAAAAGCTTTGGTAGACACTTTATCAAAAATATCAAAAGACAATCCGTCGCCTAAAACAATGTCCGAAAATATCAGTTGAGGATGGTCATTTCCTTGAAACCAATCAACTGCTTCTTCTACCGAATTGAGACTTGCAACCAATTCTAAATCAGAGAACAAACCTAATAGTTTTTCAAGTCTTCTTACTGCTGGTTTTTCGTCTTCTATGATAATTGTTCTAATTTTCATTGTCAATTTAATAAATGTATGGAATTAATTTTTTCGTTTGTTTTTTGTAATCGAGATATTCTTGTCCGAACTGCTCGATCAAAGCTTTTTCTTCTACGCTGATTCTATATGAAAATGCCAAAAATGGCGGAATTACCGCAACAGCGAACGCCACCCAATTATTGAGATACAGTCCCAAACCCAAAAATGTAAGCAAAGAAGCTGCGTAGGATGGATGCCTCAAAACACTATAAAATCCGTCTTTCTTAATTTGATGATCTTCTCTAATCGTCACATCCACAGTGAAATATTTGCCTAAAGATTTGATAATAATCCATCTTCCAAAAATCCCTGCAAATATGAGTAATAATCCCAAATATACAATCCAAGCCTTATCAGTAATTGCCAAACTAAAAGTATCAAAATGGATATTAGCAATAAGATTGGACAGTGTTATCGATGAGATAATGATTATCCAAAGAATGGTAAGCGAGGATTTGTCCTTTCCTTTTTGGTCAGTTTCGGTGGAGGTTAGTTTTCTTTTATAAAAAACCTCACTAAGAAACCAGGAAAGCATCAGAAGAAAGAAAATAATCTGTATCATTTTACTTATTTTTATCCATGAATTCACGAATTTTTCTTTCTTCCCAATTTCTTCCCAACACAAAATGTGGCAGGAAAACACTCAATCCGTGTGCAAGCAAACCAATTCCCCAGAAAAACAAAGTGATGAAATTTTTATATTGAAAATAACTTTCGCCAGGCTTCAAATCCTGAAAGTTGATAAACATAATCATAAGATTTACAAGAACATAAATCGTCAAATGAGAATAGAAACCTTTTATTTTCTTTACTCTTTTTTTCGCTTCAAGATATTTTATATTGTCCTGATTATTAATTATCTCCATTGTTTTGCTTTTTAATTTCTTTGTTAATCATATCATTCTCCCAATCAGAATTCAAAAGGAATAATTTTACGGCTTTGATGGCGAGAATCAATCCCCAGATGATGAAAATCCAAGAAACATGCATCTCTCCAAGATTTTGTGGAAAAACGTGTTTAAAGAATTTGATTCCATAGATTACTCCAAAAACGACGATATAGACTAAAACTCCTGTGTAGAATTTTTTAATTTTCTGAACCCTTTCTGCTGCAACTTCGTAACGTTGTTGATTATTATTTTCCACTTCTAATATTTTTTTTGGTTATTTTCCTGATTCATAATCTCCTGAATTTTTTTCTCTTCCCAATTTTTGCCGACTGCAAAAACCTGCATCGCGTGAGAGGCGACGCCAATTCCCCAGCCCAGCATTGGCCAGTAGAACCACAAATATTTTGGTGAGGTTATCAGATTGATGATGACCAAAAATGGAATTACGATGCAATAGGAAATCAAGTTTCCGTAGAACCCTTTCAGCTCTTTTACTCTTTTTACGGCTTTTTCGTAAGCCAGATTTTCTGTAGTAGATGGTGATGTGTAAGTTGTCATTGGATGTGTATTTTTTTCTATTAATATGGGAACTTTTACCTTAAAAGTCTGCTCTGATTTTTCTATAAAAACGTTTTCTTTGGTAAGCAATGCGTAGCGCTGAACGATATTGGCCAAACCAATTCCCGCACTTTCTTTCAGTTGTTCTCTTACTTGGAGATTATTCTCTATGCAGAGAAATTTCCCTTCTGTGAAAATCCTGATATTTAAAGGTTTGTTGGATGTTGCGAAGTTGTGTTTGATGCAATTTTCCAATAGTAACTGTAACGATAGTGGAACTACCAGCTTTTGCAAATCATTATTGTTAATATCAAACTTAAAATTCACACTGTCTTCGAATCTGGTTTTCAAAAGGTTACAATAGATTTTAGCAAATTCTATCTCATCCTCCACCTTGACCATTTCTTTGTCTTTCTGTTCCAGAACGTAACGGTAAATCTTCGACATAGATGTTGTGAATTTCTGTGCCTGCTCAGGATTTTCATCAATCAAAGCGGTTAAAACGTTCAAAGAATTAAACAAAAAATGTGGGTCCAGTTGGTTTTTCAACGATTCGAATTGTGCGTTGGCAGACTTGGCAATCAGTTTCTGTTCTACAACTTCCTTCTTGGTGTTCTTTTTCAGTTCCTCCATAAAACCCTTGGCGTGAAGGAAAGCAGAAATCATTAAAGCGATATTAATGGTGAACCAGTTGATAAAATTATATTTTCCGGAGAAGAATGTTTCCGTAGTTGCTGCTTTCTGAATCACTACAAAATTGAGATAACCGCACAAATAACTTACTACAACATTAACAATGACTAATGCGATGATTCCGAAAATGGTTCTTGTTCTGGTTTGTTCTGCCCAAGGGAATTTTTTGTTGAGGAATTCGTTGGTCAATCCATTGCTCATCCCAATGAATAAAGAATACATCAGACAAATCAAAAGTCCATAGAAAAAGCTCTCCAATGTCTTCTCATCGCTATCCACGATGAAGAAAAAAAGGTTAACGCCAAACCCTACCCAAAGCAGTGATATGATATTTTTTCTTTTCATTTCTTAATTTCTTGGTTCAAAATTATTTCAATCACAGAAGTTAAACAATTATTAGTTACTGAACAGTAAAAAAATCCGACTGAGCTGTGAAAATCTGTCCTGAAAATAAAAAGGAACACTATTTGCTTATTTGTTTGGACAAAATTTTATTTATGAAGAATAGTTTAGAAATCATTGTTGCAGGACTCTTTGGAACAGCGACTGTTCTAGGAATTTTCGCAGCCCGAAAATATTTTAAGAACAAACTCTATAACAGCGAGTATTCTGACCACCATTTGTTATTTGGTACGCCTAGAAAAGCGTACGCCAACCCTAATGACGGTGTAGAATTGGACGCTTTCCTTTAACACCAACACTATTATTTATATAATACAAATTTCCGGTTTTCACAAGCCGGATTTTTTTTGGTATTTTGATTTTAAACACTCATAATATCATAAAAACTTCCCAAGCTTTGATTAAATTTGCAATCAGAATTAATTTTCAGTAAATTTCTACAATGAAGCAATATTCCGCCAAACGAAGCATCCAGATTCTCGCACATATTCTTGAACAATATGGCATAGACAAAGTCATCATTTCTCCAGGTTCCAGAAACGCACCTCTGGCGATTCATTTTTCCGAGATTGATGCGTTCCAGTGCTACAGTATTGTGGACGAAAGAGCGGCTGGATTTGTCGGTTTGGGAATGGCAAAATCCATCAAAAGACCTGTTGCACTGACTTGCACAAGCGGCTCTGCAGTGGCGAATTATTATCCAGCCGTTGTAGAAGCATTTTATCAAAATATCCCACTATTGATTCTCAGCGCAGACAGACCTTCTGACTTTGTAGATCTGTTTGATGGACAGACCATTCGTCAAAAAAATATTTTCGAGCAACATTCTTACGGTGATTTCGAATTATTGGAAGACGAGAAAGATGGTGCCGATGATTTTAACTTCGAAACCATCAAAAAAGCAGTTGAAATTTGTATTGAAAAAAGCGGTCCTGTTCACATTAATATTCCTTTGACAGAGCCACTTTATAATCTTTTGGACGAGTTGCCTGTGATGCCGGTTGTTGAGAAAATGATTCAGAAAAAGAACTACGATGTTCCCTCAAATCTGATTGCAGATTGGAACACTTCAAAACGAATTATGATTCTGGCAGGAACATTGGACCCGAATCCAGAATTGGAAGCTCAGTTATCACAATTGGTTAAAAATCACACTGTTGTTGTTTTGACGGAAATGAATTCCAATCTTCAGCACGACAAATTTTTCGCACATATCGACCGTTATATCACGGATTTTTCTGAGGAAGATTATCACACTTATGCGCCAGATTTGTTGATTACGGTTGGCCAGAATGTAGTTTCCAAGCGAGTGAAGCAATTCCTGAGAAAAGCAAAACCAAAACAGCATTGGCACATCGACGAATATTGGCAGCCCGATACTTATTTTGTTCTGAGCCAAAAGATTGAAACCAAACCTGAAATTTTCTTTTCCAAATTATTGAAATCCATCAATCTGGAACCAAAACCTTATTTTAATCTTTGGGATGTTCTTAAGGATAAAAAAGATGCGAAACACGAGGAATATCTCAATAAAGCACCTTTCTCGGATTTCTATTTGTTTAATCAATTATCCAATCAAATTCCTGAAAATTACCGGATTCATTTCTCTAATTCATCAGCAATCCGATACGCTCAATTATTTGAATATCAGAAATATGACGTGTATTGCAACCGTGGAACCAGTGGCATCGATGGCTGTACCTCTACGGCGATGGGATTTGCGATGATGGAAGATGAACCGACGATTTTGATTACCGGCGATTTGTCATTTTTCTATGATATCAATGGACTTTGGAATCAGTACATTCCGCCGTACACAAGGATTGTCATTTTCAATAATGGTGAAGGAAATATTTTCAAAATCATTCCCGGACCAAGCGGAACCAATGCTTTGGACGAATTCATTGCCACTCAGCACCATAGAAATGCGGAATTATTAGCCAAGAATTTTGGTTTCGATTATACACGAGTTGAAGATGAAATTTCTCTTGACCGTGTTTTACCCAATTTTTTCAAGTCTAATCCGAAACCAAAGATTTTGGAAGTAATGACTTCAGAATGTAATAATGCGGATGTTTTGAAGCAATATTTTGTGGAGTTGAAGTAATATTTTTCTCTTGCTGATTTAATAGATTAGACAATTTTTTTTAATCAGCAAAATTTGCTAGATCTGCGAGAATTCGATTTTTAGTAAAATCTAAAACTCCAAATCCGATTCCTCTCTCGGAAGATTAATAATTTTATCAATTGGGTAAATGAACATATCATCAAAGTCGTTCAAAGCATTAATCATCTGAAAATGCGTGAATTCTTTGATGTTATCTAAAGTGATTTCTGTTTCCTTTATTTTTTTCAACTGTAAAAGATTCTGTCTCATTACGCCATTCAAAAGATAGCTTTTTGATGTGAACCAAGTTTTATCTTTCAGGAACAAAAGATTGGAATACGAAGTGTCAGTAATCTGATTATTTTTTACAATAATGACTTCATCTGCGTGACTTTTGTCTTTCAATTTCTGTAATTGAGTTCTGTCACCGGACTTAAAGCTATAATTGATTTCATTGTCAATAACCAATTCAAAATCATCTAATTCTGATGTAGCATAAGGAATCAATTGTGTATTGAATTGATTCTCCAAATCATATTCGATTCGGAATTTGTAAAGCCCATTTTCGTCGTGTTCCAGATCTAGAAATAAACTGAAAATATCAATTGTACATACCTTTCCATAATGCGAAAAAGTATCGTTCATTCTTTTTTGATGAAGTTCCTTCAGGAAAATTTTTTGGTCTTCAACTTTGATGCTTTCAATAAATCGGGACATAAATTTTATTTTTCATTTCTTCGTATTCGCTCACTAGGTCACTTTGATGGGTAATTCCACCTCCGCTTTTGAAATAAAGTTTCTCGTTCTCTTTTTCAATAAAACGTATCATCACACAGGAATCGAGATTTTCGCCGTCAAAATAACCCGCAACTCCGGTGTAAAATCCCCTGTCAAACTGTTCGGCTTCTAAAATAATTTCCAAAGTTTTTGGTTTTGGTGCGCCCAAAATAGAGCCTGCCGGCAATAACTTTTGAAGTATGGTTCCGATTTTATTCTGATATTCCGGTTTGATTTTTCCTTCGATTTCAGAACTCATCGCCAATAGATTTTTCTGCTTGGTTTTGATATAATCGATTCTTTGAAATTCTTTGACCTGAACATTGTCCGCAACCATACTCAGATCGTTTCTCAACAAATCAACAACCGTGTAATGTTCCGCTTTTTCTTTCGGATCATTTTTCAGAATTTGTTCCGCATCTTCGATTTCCGCATCAATCGTTCCTTTCATTGGATGTGTAAAAATCTTATTATCAACTATTTCTACAAAGGTTTCCGGTGAAAAGAAAACAAACTCATCAGGTAGCAGAATTTTGTATTTTGCTTTTGAAAATTTGAAAATATGTTCTAACCTGAGGTTGGTTTCGATTTCAGTTTTTGTGGTGTAATTGGTCAGATAAGAATTTCCTTTTCTGAGATTTTCCTTAACCAAATCAAAACCCTTTTTGTACGTTTCTAAAGTTTCTGGAAAAGATTTCCATTCGACACTTTGACTCGGCTCAGCGTGACAATGACTTACGTTTGTAAGACTTGGAAAATCAATCAATAAGGTACTATTTTCAATTTCTTGTTGAGTGAAAATTCTGATATCATCCATCAAAAAATTAATCAGAAAAAAAAAGGGCTCTTTTCTTTCTGACAACTCATCCATTCTTTGAAACTTCGGATTTTGAAACATAAAAACAAAAATAAGAGAAAAGATGACAGAGAAAAGATTTTGAAGGTGATTAATCAAACTCAAACCCTTATTTTTGCAAAAAAGTTTGAAAAATGACGATGCAAAAACCTGAAATTGGAAAAATACTGACTGAAGCTTATCATTATTGGATGAAAACTTTGCCATTTCAAATGCTGTTTTCGCTCATCTACTTCTCGGTAATTATGTTTGCCGGCGCTTATGCTTTCCGATATTACGGGCTTTTTGAGGAAGTCAATCGGTTTTCTCAGTTGATGTACACAGACTTCCCAGCTTTCACAAAAAAATACGAGAATCTGATGAAGACTGAAAATGCGATGTATTTTACGATGGTTATTTTGATCATCAAATCTGTGATTTTTCCGTTGAATATTGGGTTTTTAAAAATTTACAGAAAATTGGATATTGGTGAGCCTGTTTATACATCAGATTTGTTTGCGGGATTCCAAGGTTATCTTTTCTTTCTTTTTATGATTTATTCCCTTTTTTGGAATATACTGAACAGTTATATTTTGATTTTGCCGCCGCTCAGCCTCTTTTGGATGGGAATGATGATTTTTGTTCCAGCTTTGGTTTTTTATAAAAATTACAATTTTTTCCAGGCATTCAGAACTAGTGTGCAGATTTTCCAGAAGAATATTATTTTGATTTTGGTAGCCTGCCTACTTTCTATATTGATTTCTTACAGTGGTCTGATTGCTTTTTTCTTCGGTATTTTTCTGACGTTTCCTTTTTGGAATGCTGTAATCTATGTTCTTTATAAAAATCTAATTGCGGATTTTGAGGAATAATTATTTTTGAGTTCATTCTTTTCCGCGTTTTTTTGTGTAGATTTGATAATCAACTATAAAACAAACTCAATGGACAATTTTAATGAATTCGACTTACCAGCCAATTCTCCTAGCAGAGAGACTGGAAGTATAATCTCTCACGCTTTCGAGATCTTCAAAAACACATTTTTATACTGCTTTTTAGCAGTTGTGATTTATTTTATTCTCAGTTATCTGATTCAACTATTAACTGGTTTCAATTCTCAACTATTGGTAGAACAGATTCGAGATTCTGGCGGCGACTTCAATTATCGCGAGATCATCGGTGCACCTGGTTTTATGACTTACAGCGGTGCCAATTTCCTTGTAAGTTTGCTTCTTGCTCCCATTTTTGTAAGTCTGATTTACGTGGCAAACAAATCCAATTTCAAACAACAAATCACCGTTTCCGACATTTTCTTTGCCTACCGACAAAACTTCATCAATGTTGTCATCTATGCATTGATTTCTCAGATTATTTTGACAATTTCGTTTGTTGTGTGTATTCTTCCATTTTTCTTTGTATTACCATTCTTCCTGCTTGGTTATCCTATTCTGCTTTTTGAAAAGGCTAGTGCGTTTGATGCATTAAAAAAATCTTTCAACATTGCTCAGGAGAATTATGGCACGATTTTCATTACTGCACTTCTTGCAGGTGTTATCAGTATCGCTGGAATAGTATTATGTTGTGTAGGAATCTATCTTACGATTCCGTTTTTCTACATTGCAATGTATTCTGCTTACTGCGCTTACTGTGGAGCACCAAAACAAATTGAACCATAAAATCAAATAAACTATGTCAGATTCCGGTAAACCAATAGATTCTGTTGTTATTAAACAGATTGCATTAATTCTTGTTATAAGTGTTTTAGTTGGGTTAATTTGCTGGAATCTGGCATTATTCATTCCTTCTGTTTTGGGTGCTGTTACGCTTTATATTGTGTGCAGAAAGTTCAATTATTACCTCACCGAAGAGAAAAATTGGAAACCTTGGGCCTCTTCTATGTTTCTGATGTTAGCATCACTGATTATTCTTATTCTTCCGGTCTATTTTATCGTAGATATGCTGGTAGCCAAAGCTGGAAATGCTCAAGCATATATGGAGAAATTCAATATTTTTTTGGAGAAAATACATCAGTTCGTCTATCAAAAAGTTGGATTTGATATTTTGAGCAAAGAGAATATTACTAAAGTGACCAACTTTGCAGGAACACTTTCTACAAAAGCCCTGAATACCACAGTCAATACCTTTACAGTCATTGTTTCGATGTATTTCATCCTCTATTTTATGTTTGCAAAAGCGAGATTATTTGAAAAAATTGTTTCCAGAGCAATGCCTTTCAAGAGAAAAAACATTCAACTTTTGGGCGACAAATTCATCAAATTGGTAATGGCCAACGCGATTGGGATTCCGGTTGTTGCTTTAGGCCAAGGTTTGGTAGCGCTGATTGGTTACTGGATTTTTGGATGTCCTAGTCCAATGCTGTTATTTGCCCTCACCGCAGTAGCATCTATGTTGCCAGTTGTTGGTGCAGCCATCGTATATGTTCCAGTTGGCATTTTTATGATTGCAGAAGGACAATCTGGTGGCGGAATTGGCATTTTACTTTACGGATTAATCATCGTTGGATTGACAGACAATCTTCTCCGCTTTACATTACTGAAAAAATTAGAAGACATTCATCCTTTAGTTACCGTTTTTGGAATTATTCTGGGGATGAACATTTTCGGATTTATGGGATTGGTTTTTGGTCCGATTCTGATGTCAATAACCGTTTTACTAATCCAGGTTTACAGAGACGAGTTTTCTGAAGATGACACACCAGAATTGGAAATACCGAACCAAAATAACGAGCTGGAAGAAAAAATCGATTTAATCATCTAAAATGGACGGACTCAACCCGAATATTCTGAAAGAAATCTGTGAAGTCAGAATGCCTTTTGGAAAATACAAAAACACTATTTTGGCAGATTTGCCCGTTTCTTACCTCGAATGGTTTATGCGAAATGGCGGATTTCCTCAGGGAAAACTCGGGATGCAGCTCTCTACCATCTACGAAATCAAACTCAATGGTTTGACCGATTTATTAAAACCTCTCAGAAGATAATTTTTTCGGTAAATTTGCATTCATAAAGTTGTTATGAAGAAAAAAATAAATGCCGTAAGAAGGTCAGTAATGAAAAGCCTTACCAAAAATATTGGTAAGTCTCACGCAGATGGAAAATTTGACAAAAATTTCTCGGTCAGACGCGTTCTAATCTCCCGCCCGAATCACAGACTTGGCAATTTACTTTTATTAACACCATTGGTTCAAGAGATTGAAAATACTTTTCCTGATGCAAAAATAGATTTGTTTGTAAAAGGCGGTGTCACTCCAATTATCTATAAAAACTATAAAAACATTGACAAAATTTTTCAACTTCCAAAGAAGCCTTTCAGCAATTTATTTCAATACATCAAAGGCTGGTTTGCATTGCGAAGAAGGAAATATGATTTGGTGATCAATGCCACTCAAGGCTCATCATCTGGAAGATTATCTATACTTTTCGCAAATTCCAAGTACAAATTTTTCGGTGAAGATGTTGAGGATCTAAGCAACCAAAACGCTGATTACCATCACATTGCCAAAAACACCATATACAATCTCAGACAATATTTGACCCAGATTGGTTTTAAAGAAAATCAACCTGCAATTCCTTTTTTAAATCTAAAATTAGACAGAAAAGAATTGGAAGATGGCAGGAAAAAACTTCAAGACATTGTAAAAAATGATAAGAGAACCATCTGTCTTTTTACGAATGCGACAGGGGCAAAGATTTATTCAGAAGATTGGTGGGAAGCCTTTTATACGAAACTGAAAGAAGCTTTTCCAGAGTACAATATCATCGAACTGCTGCCCGTAGAAAACATCTCCAAACTAAATTTTAAAATTCCGAATTTTTACAGCAAGGACGTGCGCGAAATGGGTGGTTTTCTTGCAAATACAGCTCTTTTCATCGCTGCAGATAATGGTGTGATGCACCTCGCTAGTGCATCTGGCGTGCCAACAATTGGACTTTTTAAAGTAACAAATGAAATGGTCTACAATCCTTACAACGAGAAAAGTTTCGCTATTAACACTAATAATATCGATTTGGATAAAGTAATAGACCTTGTTAAATCGTCTCTAGAATAATACTAAATCCAATATGTGATATTATGAACTTTATTCTTTCCGAGGCCTACTCTCAATACAAAAATCAAATCCTCAATATCTTAAATAATTTTAAGAGAGATGGTGTTATAGTTGGTCACGGCAACAGGAATACGGTCAAATATTTCGATATAGAAGGGCTGAAATTTAATTTCAAATCCTTTGTACAGCACAATGTCATCAACCGACACGTTTACAAATACTATCGAAAATCCAAAGCGAGACGTTCTTACGAATATGCAAATATTCTCTTAAATAAAGGATTTCTCACGCCGACTCCCATTGCATACATTGAGTTTTATGATTTTTGGGGATTGACTTCCAGCTATTATGTGAGCGAACAATTGGAAGACATTTTTCCACTCACAGATGCGCTTTACAATCCGGAACATCCTGACAGAACACAGATCTTTAGAAGCTACACGTCGCTTATCTATAACCTACACGAAAATGGGATTGAGTTTATAGACAACGCTTCCGGAAACTTCCTGATAAAAAAGGAAAACGAAATTTATCATTTCTATCTGGTTGATCTTAACAGAATGAACTTCCATAACGAAATCCACATCTCCAAGAGACTTCAAAACTTCGAACGACTGACCAATAATCCTGAGATTATCAAAATAATCAGCGAAGAATACGCCAGACTCTCAGGAAAAACTTCCGAGTTTTGCTACAATAAAATCCTGGAATTTTCCAAGAAAAAAGCTTTCAAGCAAAAAGCAAAAAAATATTTGAAGTTCTACAAGTTTTTCCTGAAAAAATAATTGTTTAAGCCTTCAGCGCAGTAATCTCATCTCTCAACTTTGCTGCTTTGATGAAGTCGAGGTTTTTTGCAGCGGCTTCCATCTCTTTCTGTTTTTGTGCCACAATTTTCTCGATATCATCGCTACCATAACTCGCTTTGGTTTCGGCAACTTCCTGCATAATCTCTTTGTGCGTATATTTTGCATCTGGGAAATCTTTGCTTCTTCCCACCAGATTTTCACTGATTTTTTTGTTCAATGCCATCGGAACTTTGCCGTGATCAGCATTGTATTTCATCTGCTTTTCACGACGATAATTGGTTTCATCGATGGTGGACTGCATAGATTTTGTCATCTTGTCGGCATACATAATTGCACGACCATTCAGATTTCTCGCCGCTCTTCCGACCGTTTGAATCATTGATCTTCTGGAACGCAACATCCCTTCTTTATCGGCATCTAATATCGCAACGAGAGAAACCTCCGGTAAATCCAAACCTTCTCTCAAAAGATTGACACCAACCAAAACATCAAATAACCCCAAACGCAAATCCTGCATAATCTGAATTCTTTCCAAAGTCTCTACATCTGAGTGAATATATCTTGTTCTGATACCGACTTTTGTAAAATATTTCGTGAGTTCTTCCGCCATTTTCTTGGTTAATGTCGTCACCAAAATTCTTTCATCTAGCTCAACTCGTTTATGAATCTCCTCAATCAAATCATCAATTTGGTTCATCGTTGGGCGAACTTCAATTATCGGATCCAGAAGTCCCGTTGGCCGGATGATTTGCTCGATGTAGGTTCCGCCAGATTTCTCCAATTCATAATCTGCAGGCGTTGCAGAAACATAAATGACTTGATTTTGCATATCCTCAAACTCATTGAATTTCAGTGGTCTGTTGTCCATCGCCGCTGGCAAACGGAAACCGTGTTCCACCAAAACTTCTTTCCGGCTTCTGTCTCCGCCATACATTGCGTGAACTTGCGGAACGGTCACGTGACTCTCATCAATCACCATCAGAAAATCTTTAGGAAAATAGTCTAAAAGACAGAACGGTCTGGATCCCGGCAAACGACCATCCATATATCTGGAGTAATTCTCAATTCCTGAACAATAACCCAATTCGCGAATCATTTCTAAATCCAATTCGGTTCTTTCTTCCAGACGTTTTGCCTCCAAAGGTTTTTCAATTTCCTGGAAGAAACCGACTTGCTTTACCATATCATCTTGGATTTGACGGATGGCGCCTTGCATTGTCTCTGCGGTTGTAACGAAAAGGTTGGCTGGATATATATTGATAATGTCAAAATTCGAAATCACATTCCCGGAAACAGGGTCAAAACTTTGGATCTTCTCCACATCATCACCAAAAAACTGGATTCTGATGGCCGTATCTGCATAAGCTGGATAAATATCAATCACATCACCTTTTACCCGGAATGTACCTCTCTGAAACTCATTGAGCGCTCTGGAATACAGCGCACTAACCAATTGATGAAGCAGTCTGGTTCTGGATAGTTTTTCGTTTTTCTCAATGGTGATCAGTGATTTATGAAACTCACTCGGATTTCCGACACCATAGATACAAGAAACCGATGCGACAATCAAAATATCGCGACGACCGGATAGCAAACTCGCAATTGCAGAAAGTCTCAGTTTCTCTACTTCCTCATTAATACTCAGATCTTTCTCAATATATGTATTAGAAGAAGCGATGAAAGCTTCCGGCTGATAGTAGTCGTAATAACTCACAAAATATTCTACCGCATTATCCGGGAAAAACTCTTTAAACTCCATAAAAAGCTGAGCCGCCAGAGTCTTATTGTGCGCCATCACAATCGTTGGACGTTGCACTTTTTCCACAACATTGGCAACGGTGAACGTTTTTCCTGAACCCGTAACGCCGAGAAGCGTCTGATATTTCTCGCCAATTTTGATGCCTTCCACCAATTTCTCAATAGCTTGAGGTTGGTCTCCCGTTGGTTTATATTCTGATTGAAGTTTGAAATCCATATAACAAAAATACAAAATAAAAAAACGTCCCGGGATGCGGAACGTTGGATGTTGATGATAAAAATAATCTATTGAAAATTCATCATAATAGGTAACTGGAAAACGGTGGCTGCCGGTTTTCCTTCTTCCGTTGCCGGTTTCCAAAGTTTGTCTTGTGTGACCAGCTTTAGAGTTCTTACCGCTTCCTTATTGAATGCTTGATTTGATCCATCGGCCCGCACATCCTTGGTTTTTCCATTTTCATCGATAGTGATGTATATACTTGTCTTCAAAGTTCCATCTGTTTTTGAAAATGTTGAAGAATCAAAATTTTGTGAAAATGCCATTCTTAAAGAATTCAGACCTTCCGGAAATTCTGCTGGTGTGAGATCTCGCGCTGGCGGTGGCGGAGGTGGAATAGGCAATTCGTTCTCTTTTAATGATCTCGGTGCCGGTGGTGTTTTTACTTTTTTAGAATTTTTAAGCTTTACATTGTTTTTTGCTTCGATTTTCTGTGGAATTGTATCAAGTTTTACAGAATTGCTGACTAGTATTTCATGAGTATTCAATTGATTTTCAAAATTGTTTTCCGAAGCATAAACTTTTTGTACAAACAATATACTCAATCCTGCAAAAGCAGAAACTGCGACTATTTTTTTTGTTTTTTCGAATTTTGACTTTTTTGTGGTCATCATAATAAATCGTTTTTTGGTGTTATTGTAATTGAATTGGTGTGTCAGTTGTAAATTTTGTGATTGTAAAATCTCGGAAAGAATCAAGGCTTGATAATCTTTAACGTTGGTATTTTCCTGAATAATGCTTTCGTCCGCCAAAAACTCATGATTAGTAACCATTGCTTTTTTGAAGAAATAAATCGCTGGATTGATCCACGAAATCGCTTGAATTAATTCAATAAAAATCAGATCTAAACTATGTTTCTGGACAATGTGTGTTTGCTCGTGCAGGAAAATTCTATTATCAATTTCTTGCTTTCCATAGTGATTTTTATTGATGTAAATCTTATCCCAGAAACTGAAAGGCGGCAGATTTTTTTCAATCAATTTTACTTTCTGATTTTGATAATTAATATCGGTTCCTTTCAAATTAATAATCTTAAATATTGAAATGAATGATTTTAAAATCAAACCAATAGAAACCAAAACATAAATAATCAAAATTAAATTCATCCAATCAAATTGAGAATTTTGATTGCTATTCTGAATCAATTGATGGGTTTGGATTTCATCAAAAATGAATTGATTCTTTTGTTTAGAAATTGCCGACAAATTAATTTTCACAAACGGAATTGTGTAAGAAAATACCAAAGCAAAAATCAGATAAAACCGATTGAATCGAAACATTTTTTCCCTTTGTAAAAACAAATAATATATCACAATCAAGATCGATGAACAAAGGATTATTTTTAAAATAACAGTTTCCATAACTATTTTATTTCTTTGTCAATAATGTCTCGTAGTTCTTTCAATTGTTTCTGGGACAATTTTGCATTTGATGTAAAAAATGAAGCAAACTGACTCACAGAATTATTAAAAAAACGGTCAATCATAGAAGACATTTCGCTCTGGAAATAATCTTCTTTCTTCACTTTCGGGAAATATTCTCTTGAGTTTCCAAAAAGTTTGTAGCCTACCAAATCTTTGTTTTGCATTCTTTTCAACAGTGTGGCAATGGTTGTAGAAGCAGGTTTTGGGTCATCATATTCTTCCAAAATATCTTTCATAAAAACCCGTTCTCTTTTCCAGAGGATTTCCATCAAAACAATTTCTGTATCAGTTAATTTCTGTTCTTTCATTCTACAAAGTTATATTTTATTCTACAAATGTAGAATAAAAATTTGATTAAACAAATTTTACTGGCACTATTTTTCCATTGGAGTTCAAAAATAAAAGTTATGCTAAAATCCACATTACCAGTTATTCTATCATTAATTAGCGTTTTGTATACTTGCCAAAGCAAAGGGAAACCTAGCAAAGTTTCCGCTTCGGAAGAAAAAGCAAACACCGATTACAAACCAGCATTTTCTGGACAAACGAGGATCACACCTGTAAAAACAACAACGCCTTACCAAGTTGACATCATCAATACTTCTCTTGGCAAACCCTGGGGAATTATCAATTTGCCAGACGGAAGATTTTTAGTCACCGAAAAATCTGGATTTATAAACATTGTTTCTGCAGACGGAAAACAAGTTTCAAAAATCGACGGCTTTCCAAAAGTTGATTCCAGAGGACAAGGCGGAATGTTGGATGTGGCCTTGGATCCCGATTTCAAAACAAACAGCCTTATCTATTTCAGTTTTTCTGAACCTTTCGAAGGTGGAAACCATACCGCTGTAGGGAAAGGAAAATTATCTGCTGATATGAAAACCATTTCCGACGTGAAGGTTATTTTCCGAGCAACGCCAACTTACAATGGTGATAAACATTATGGTAGTCGATTGGTTTTTGACAAAGATGGGAATCTGTTTGTCAGCACAGGCGAAAGATCAGACAAACAAACGAGAGTGTATGCTCAGAAAACCGACAATTATCTAGGGAAAATTTTGAAAATAACCAAGGACGGAAAACCTGCTGCCGGAAATCCTTTTATAGGAAAAGAAGGTTACAAATCTGAGATTTTTGCTTACGGGATACGCAATCCTCAGGGAATGGCACTTGATGAAAAAGGACAACTTTGGGACATCGAAATGGGTCCTAGAGGAGGCGATGAAATCAACCTCATCCAAGCCGGAAAAAATTATGGTTGGGGCGACGTGACTTACGGAATCGAATATTCTGGTGACAAGATCAACAATGGAATCACGCAAAAAGCAGGAACAGAACAGCCCGTTTACTATTGGGATCCGGTGGTTTCGCCAAGCGGTGTGGCGTTTTACTCTGGTAATATTGAGGAATGGAAAAACAATCTGTTCATCGGTTGTTTGAGTGGCGAGCACATCAATAGAATTGTGATTAAAGACAATAAAGTGGTTGGTGAAGAACGACTGTTGTTAGACCAAAAAGAAAGATTCCGGGATGTTTTGAGCGGGATAGATGGAAATTTATACGGCATCACAGACAGTGGCAAACTATATAGAATTTCTAAGAAATAAAAGCAAAAATCCTGATTAATTCAGGATTTTTTTATGCGGTCAGCTTTCTTGATTCCCTGAAAATCTTTCAGATAAAAAGGTTCAAAATAAGCCACATCTTCGAACTCTTTTTGCTTGAATTTCTCAACCGATTTTTTAATCAATCCTTTTGCCGATGGATAAATATCTGATCTGAATTCTGCATTGGGAAGCTTAAGGATTTCCTGCGCTTTTCTGGCGCCGTCACCTATGAAAAGAACTTTCTTGTCAGCTAATTCAGAAAAAGAATGTTCATTGAGAATTTTGGCTTCGCTATCTGAAATCATTTCGCCAGAAGTTCCATCGAAAAATGCAGTGTAAACTTCCATTCTTCTGGCATCAATCAAAGGAATGATTAACTCAAACCCTTGATTCACAAATTCTTCAATCATAGAATCCAGAGAATTAATGGCTATCAAAGGTAATTTTAAACCATAACAAAAACCTTTTGCAGAAGCTGCACCAATTCTCAATCCTGTATAAGAACCGGGACCTTTTCCCAGAGAAATGGCATCTAAATTTTTCAAAGAAATTTCTGCGCCTTCCAAAGCCCATTCTACAAAAGTGTGAAGGCTTTCGGATTGTTTATAATTTTCTGAAACTTCTTCGCAAAGACACAGGAGTTTTTCGCCATCAGAAATGGCAACAGAACAGTTTTTGGACGAGGTTTCTATGTGGAGGATTTTCATTCTGCAAATGTAAGGATTAAGGAAGAATTATTTCAAACCCACACTTTGCCGGTTCCACAATTTCCAGATTCCTTTTTGTTGAATCCAAAATTCGAGAACTGAAAGCTTCATTTCAAAAGTTTCATTTTTGTAAAGTCCTTTGACAGCTATGATTCTTCTGATGCCCGCGAATTTATTTTTTATTCTAAATTCTTTCATTTCAGTTTGTTTAACGGATTGATATTTTACTTTTCCAGATTCAAAATCTTTTTTGAAATCATCTTTATTCTGAATCCAGCCGTTAGAATGTCCAAAGGAAACATCGTCAGAAAATGAATCCAGAATTTTAGAATCATTTTGCTCCATCAACGAATCCAATTTTGAAATCTGATGCAATAATGCTTTTTCCTTCTTGGAAAAATTTTGAGAAAATCCGAAGAGGAAACAAAAGAGAGATATAAAACTAAAAACTGGTTTCATTATTTCCTGTAAATAGTTCTTGGTTCTGCCTGCGCTTTCGGGTAAATTGTAAATTCTGCTACCGAAACACGTTCCGGAACATTGATGCAATACGCAATCGCATCTGCAATATCTTCCGCTTTCAAAGCTTCGTAACCAGCGTAAACTGTTGATGCGCGTTCCTCATCACCTTTGAATCTAATTTTGGAAAAATCCGTTTGCACAGCGCCCGGCTGGATATTGGTCACTCGGATTCCGAATTCTGTCAACTCGATTCTCATTCCTTCAGAAATCACATCAACTGCTTTTTTGGATGCACAATACACTACGCCATTGGCATAAGTTTGTCTTGCGGCAACGGAACTGATATTGATGATTTGTCCGTTTCTTTTTTCTTTCATCAGTTTGATAATCGGTTGCGAAACATAAAGCAAACCTTTTACATTGCCGTCCATCATAGCGTTCCAATCATCGATGTTTCCGTCCGAGATCTGGTCAAGTCCGTGAGCATTTCCAGCGTTATTGATCAAAACGTCAATATTTTTCCAATCTTCTGGCAGTGAATCGATTGCAGAAAAAACTTCATCAGAATTTCTGACATCGAATTTTAAACTAAAAATTTCGGTTTCTTTGGATAATTCTGTTTTCAGTTCATCCAAAACGTTTTGATTTCTTCCGCAAATTATCAATCTATTTTTTTGATTGGCCAAAAGTATGGCGGTTGCTTTTCCGATTCCAGACGTAGCTCCGGTAATGAATATTGTTTTCAATTTTACTTTAGATTTAGACGTACAAAATTAACGCAAAGTCGCAAGCATTTTTGAATTTAGAACGAAAAAGTCGCAAAGTTTTATTTGCGACTTTTTACTATCAGTACAAAAATTTTTACGCCTTTTCGATAAGACTATTTTTTACTATCAGCTTGGAAATCCAAACTTACAGAATTCATACAGTAACGCATACCAGTTGGTGGCGGACCATCATTGAAAACGTGACCTAAATGAGATTCGCAACGTTTGCAAAGAACTTCGGTTCGCTCCATTCCGTGCGAAGAATCACGTTTATAAATCACACCTTCTTTATCGGCTTCAAAGAAACTTGGCCAGCCACAAGTGCTGGAAAACTTGGAGTCTGAACGAAACAAATGATTGCCACAAACCGCGCAATAATATTCACCTAGTTCATCAAACTCATTGTATTTTCCAGTGAACGGATATTCTGTGTTGGCTTCTCTTGCGATGGCATAAACCTCTGGCGAAAGAATTTTTTTCCATTCTGCGTTGGAAACGTGTAGTTTGGTTCGGTCGGTTCTTGAGTAATGAGGATTGTTGGCGTGGGTGTTATCTTCCATTTTAGTTTGTTGTGTAGGTTGTTTGGTTAAGTCGACTTTTTTCTGCGTGCATTGTTGCAAAAATAAAGTCATTATCATCAAAAAAATTAATTTTTTCATTTGTTATCTCTATTGTTTTGTAGGTCAGATATAATCTGAACTTTTAGAATGTAAATTTACTGAATCCTAAGTTAGATTCCATTATCCTAAGATAGTTAAACAAACGCACTCATTCCCGTGATCGAACGACCGACAATCAGCGAATTGATTTCCTTGGTTCCTTCATAAGAATAAATCGCTTCTGCATCGGCTACGAATCTTGCAACATCGTGTTCCAAAAGAATTCCGTTTCCGCCCATTACTTCTCTCGCTTGTGCCACAACATCACGGGTTCGCAGGCTACAAAAAACTTTGGCTAAAGAAGCGTGTTCGTCTTTCAAAATTCCTGCGTCCTGCATTTCGGATAATCTGAAAACCAAAGTTTGCATTGCAGTCAAATTAGATAACATTTCTACCAAATGTCCCTGAATAAGCTGGAAAGATGCAATCGGTTTTCCGAATTGTTCTCGTTTTCTCGTGTAGTCCAAAGCACTTTCGTAAGCACCTCTTGCGCAACCAGTCGCCATCCAAGCAACGCCAGCTCTTGTCATTTGCAGGACTTTTGCTGTATCTTTGAAACTGTTGGCGTGTTCCATTTTTTGAGAATCGGCTACGAAACAATCTTTCATTGTGATGAGTCCGTTCTGCACAATTCTGAGTGCCATTTTTCCTTTGATTTTCTCAACTGAAAAACCTTCAGTACCTTTTTCGACAATAAAGCCTTTGACTTGATTGTCATCTACATCTCTCGCCCAAATAATAATCACATCCGCAAACGTAGCGTTTCCAATCCATTTTTTCTGTCCGTTCAGCATCCAACCGCCTTCTACTTTTTTGCAGGTTGTTGTCAGTCCGCCAGCTGCGCCCGAACCAACTTCCGGTTCTGTCAATCCAAAAGCGCCTATCAAATCGAATTGCTGCATTCCAGGAAGGTACTTTTGTTTTTGTTCTTCGGAACCACACATATAAATCGAACCCATTGATAATCCGGACTGAACACCAAAAAATGTTGCCAAGGACGCATCAACTCTGGCAATTTCCATTGCGATAACACCTTCCATCAAGAAAGGTAAATTCGGGCAACCGTAACCTTCGTAAGTGACACCGCAGAGATTTAACTTTTTGAATTTCGGAATCAATTCGTGTGGGAAATCATCTGTGAGCCAATATCTGTTGACCAAAGGTTTGGCTTCTTTCTCCATAAACTCACGAACCTGTAACTGAATTGCTTGTTGTTCATCCGTCAATTTCATATGCAATTCATAAAAATCGCCGTTAATTGGCGGCAATTGTCTCTTCTTTTTTCCTGACGAATCCAGCATTTTGGTTAAACTGTTGAGTTGATTTTCGTCCAGTTTTGAGAATTGATTCATCAGTTTTGGAAGGTCAACTTTTTGAGAAATCTTGGAGATTTGGTCTATATCAATGTGTTTTAACAGATCGAATATTCCTTTGATTTTGGAGATAGTACTGTTCATACGTTTCTGTTTTCTTTTGGAAAGCAAAGAATATTCCTAAAACGCTTTTACAAATAGCTAATCATTTATTATTTCTCTGAAAATTAGTTTTACAAAAAATTAAAAATCAGACAGTTAAAATACAATCTTGGTTTACAAATAGTTTCGGATTGATTTGCAAAATAGCTTTCATCATAATTATCAATTTTGGAATAGGCAGTTTCGATTGAATGTCTCAGCGGAATTTGGAACGCCGAAATCCGCAGCCCGACTTGAGCGGAAATCCTTTTTACGCAACGAAGTGGAGTGAAAAGATTGGGAGCGGAAGGCGGATTAAGCTGCCCAAATCAATATCAATAATTAATCCCTAAATAATCTATTATGAAATCGCTTGCGATTGCATTTTACAATCAAAAAACAAATAAAATATTTTCAAAATGAAAACTAAAATCTTATCAATCAGTTTACTTGCTTTGACTTTGTTTGCTTGTAAGAAAAGCGAAATGGTAGAATCTGCTTATGCGTCTGCAGATTATGTTGTTGACAGTGCATCTGTTTCGGATAGCATTTCTATGGCGGCGACGCAAAATGTGAAAGACCGACAATTTGTGAGAACGGCCGAAGTGGATATGGAAGTGAAGGATGTCTATGAAGCAACAATTTCGATTGAAAAGCAGTTGCAGAGCATTGGCGGATTTGTGACCAAGAGCAGAATGGAAGCACAAACTTTATCGGAAAATACCTACAATACGTCTTACGAATCGGCGATGTTGATTCGGAAATTTCAAAATCAAAACAAGATGCAGGTGAGAGTTCCGACTCAGAAATTAGGCGAGTTTTTGGATTTCATTAATGATAAGAAAGTGTTCCTCAATTCCAGAATTATTTCTGCGGAAGATGTTTCTGCCGGAATCCGATTGGCAAAACTGGAATCTGAAAGACAAGCGAAAACGAAAGCCAATATCTCTCAACTGAAAACCGGAAAAGACAAAGTAAATCTAGATAACAATAATATGTCTGAAGGAAATATTCAGAAATATTCTGACGAAATTCTTGAGGATAACTTGAAATTCTTGACAGTTGATATCTTCATCCAAGAACCGAAAACGAGCGTTGCGAAAATCTCAATCGTCAACACAAAAAACATTGATAACGATTACAAATACAATTTCCTTTATGATGTAAAAAATGCTTTTGTGGAAGGGTTTTATTTGATTCAGCAGATTTTTGTTTTTCTGATTTCTATCTGGCCGATTGTTTTGATTGGAGGTTTGGTGTTTTTCTTTTTGAGAAGAAGAAAAGCTTTTGTGAAAAGTGAGAAATAAATTTTATCGCAAATGCGCAGGAAATTTGTATTTAATGCTTAAAAGTCGCAAATTAAACTTGCGACTTTATCCATATTTAAAGAACATAATTGCGCCTTTGCGTTTGGATTATTTTTATTTCATAATTTTGCAAAACGATGTTGAGAAAGTTTCAATTGATATTAATGGTATTCTGTTTGGGGATTTTTGTATTTCCGAAACAGAATTTTAATGTTCAGTTGGCACAGAGTTCTTGTTGCGAAGCTCAGAAATCAGATTCTGACTGTTGCAAAAAGGATGAGAAAAAATCAGATTCTTGTCATCACGATTCTAAAAAAGAAAAAGACTGCAAAGACAATTGTACGACTTGCAAAAACTGCAGTTCTGGATTCGTTTTTTCTGTTGTTCTAAATAACTTTGATAACAAACTTAAAACATTGGTTTCCACCATCGAGAATCAATTTTCCTATAATTCAGAATCGCCTCTTGCGCGAACTTTCAATATTTGGCAACCGCCGAAACTTGGTTAGTTTTAATTTCTCTCGCCGATTAAGCAATCTTGCAGATTTTTTCTGAAAGTTAATCTGTTAAATCCGTAAAACCTGCGAGAATGCAAAATTTCAAGATTTTTATAAAATCTTAAACCAATTAAAATTAATCAAAATGAATACAATCATAAAATCAGGAATTCTATTCCTTTCCATATTTCTATTTTCTAATTTTTCTGCTCAAACCAAATCCTTCAAGGCACGCGTTGAAGGCAATTGCGGAATGTGCAAAGACCGAATTGAGACTGTTGCAAAATCCAACAAAAACGTCAAATCAGCTGCTTGGAGTGTAAGTAAAAAAACTCTGACCGTAAGTTACGACGCTTCCAAAACCGACAAAAAAGCAATTCTGAAAAGCGTAGCGGAAGTTGGTCACGACAACGAAATGTTCCGTGCTTCTGACAAAGTCTATGAAGATTTGGAAGTTTGCTGCCAGTATGACCGTCCGGACAACAGCAAAAAGTTGGCGAAAAATGCGGATAAAAAACAAGTCTGCGAGCTTAAGTAATTAATTAAAATCTTTGACGATGAATTATTTAAGTAGAAAACTTATGTTTTCTGTACTGCTCGTTTGTTCCGTATTGTCATTTGCACAAACTGTTACAGAAAAGTTTTTGGTAAAGGGAAATTGCAAAATGTGCAAAGCCAGAATAGAAACCGCAGCCTTGAAAGCTGGCGCACAGACCGCTATTTGGAGTGCAGACAGTCAGACTTTGAAGATGACACTTGACGAATCGAAAGTGAAATGTGATGATATTCTGAAACAAATTGCCGAAGTTGGTCACGATAACGAGAAATATAAAGCGCCTGAAGATGCTTACAAAAATCTGCCTTCTTGTTGCCTATACACAAGAGGTTCTGATTTCAAAACCCCAGATGTTAATGCTGATCACGACTCAGATTCTAATGCGAAACAAATCGAAGGTGTAAAACTGACGAGAGAAAGAGAAGCAACAGCTATCAGCAAAAAAGAAGCAGGATTGATTTTCAATATAAGTTCCAAAGAATTGCTGAAAGCAGCTTGCTGCAACCTTTCCGAAAGTTTTGAAACCAATGCGACTGTGGATGTTTCTTTCAGTAATGCGGTGACGGGAACCAAGCAATTGAAAATGCTCGGACTTGACCAGAAGTATACACTTTTGACCAAGGAACAATTACCTGAAATCCGTGGATTGGCTTCGCCTTATGGACTGAATTTCATTCCAGGAAAATGGATTGGCGGAATCCAACTGACAAAAGGCGGAAGCACCGTTGTGAATGGCTACGAAAGTATTACTGGACAAATCAACACGGAACTTCTGAAAAGTCACGATGATGATAAAAAATCGCAATCAAGCGAAGCGTATCTTGACCGAAGGGAAAAAACGGAAATCAATTTGTTCTCCGATAACAACGGACGAGTTGAGGCTAATGTGACAAGTACTTCTCCGATTTCTGACAAATGGAACCAAAGTGTTTTGTTACACGGAAACGGAACTTTTGGTGACACGGATATGAACAATGATGGTTTCCTAGACAGACCAAAAGGAAGTCAACTCAACGTAGCTTATTTATTGAATTATAATGATTTAGAAAGCTCCGGTTTTGCTTCGCATTTCGGGATTAATTATCTGAAAGATGAAAGAACGGCGGGACAAATCGGCTTCAACAAAAGAATTCCTCAGAAAGACCAATTGCTTTATGGTGTTGGGATTGATATTTCGAGATTTCAGATTTGGAACAAGACGGGTTATGTTTTCAAAGGGAAACCTTATCAAAGTCTCGGCTGGATGAATCAATTGACTTATCATCAGCAAGATAGCTTTTTCGGATTGAGAAATTACTTTGGAAAAGAAACATCTTATTATTCCAATTTAATTTTCGAAAGTATCATCGGAAATACGAATAACAAATATAAAGTTGGTGCGAGTTTCCTTTATGATAAGTACGATGAAGATTATCTTTTGGACAATTATAAAAGAACGGAAACCGTTCCGGGATTGTTTGCAGAATATACTTTGACAGGCGAAAAATTCACTTTGGTAACAGGCGCTCGTGTTGATTTCCACAATCTTGCGGGAACACAGTTTACACCGAGAATGAATTTCAAATATGATTTGACACCGAAAACTATTTTCCGAATTTCAGCAGGAAGAGGTTTCCGAACGGCTAATATTTTTGCGGAAAGTCAATCTTATTTTGCATCGAACCGTCAGATTCAAATCATTAATAATGGTGGCGAAATATATAGTTTGAAACCTGAAATTGCCTGGAATTATGGCGTAAGTCTTCAGCAGGAATTCAAATTGTTTGGGCGACAATCAACCATTTTGGCTGATTTTTTCAGAACTGATTTCCAAAATCAGGTCGTGACGGATTTGGATGAATCTGCCCATAAAATTCTGTTTTATAATCTTGAAGGCAAATCGTTTGCGAATAGTTTCCAAACACAATGGGATTTCCAGCCTGTTAAGAATCTTGAGTTCAGGATTGCTTACAAATATTACGACGTGGCTTTGGATTACTTGAGTGGACTGAAGAAAGTTCCGTTTATGGCGAAACATCGTGGTTTTGCGAACCTGGCTTATTCAACTAATAAGACTGAAAAAGGCAGATTTTGGAGTTTTGACACCACTTTAAATTTAGTTGGTAAACAAAGACTTCCGAATACGAAATCAAATCCTAAAGAATTTCAGTTAGCTGATTATTCGCCAAGTTATTCGACTTTGAATGCTCAGATTTCCAGAAACTTTTCTGAGAAAATAAGAGTTTATTTGGGTGGAGAAAATTTGACTGGTTATCAACAAAAAACTGCGATTTTGGACGCAGGAAATCCTTTTGGAAATTACTTTGACGGCGGAATGGTTTATGCACCAATTATGAAACAGAATTTCTATGTTGGTGTGGATTTTAAGTTTTAATATTTCGAAATATTAATGAAAACCTCGTCAAATCTGACGAGGTTTTTTTATTGATTGTCTTTGTTATAAAACTCAGTCATCAGTTCATTCGCTTTCTCGAAGTCATTTTCCGAGACTTTCAGCTGAACGCCACCGCTTGTATTATTGAATAAATTGTAAGTATTAGCTAAAATATTCCCGAAAACAAAAGTTTCAATGCCATTGGTTTCCAGGAAAATTTTGAGCATTTCTGCTTCGATTTCTGTATTGAAAATCTTGAGTGTGATGAGTTCCATAATTGATGATTGATAGATAATAATTGATTTGGATTCAAATTCAGTAGTTAATAGAACCAAAAAATTAGCCACGTTTTAAAATTTCCCGATTGATTTCATTAATCAACTCCGGACCTTCGTAGATGAATCCGGTGTAGAGCTGAACAAGACTTGCGCCGGCTTCCAGTTTTTCAATCGCATCCTGCGCCGTATGAATCCCACCAACGCCGATGATTGGAAACGCTTTTCCGCTTTTTTCTGAGAGAAATCTGATGACTTCGGTTGAATGTTTTGTTAAAGGTTTTCCGGAAAGTCCACCAGTTTCAGTTTTATTTTCTGACCTTAAGTTTTCTCTTGACAAAGTCGTGTTGGTTGCAATAACGCCGGCGATTTGAGTGTCTTTAACAATGTCAATAATATCTAAAAGCTGTTCATCCGTCAAATCTGGTGCGATTTTCAGGAGAATTGGCTTTTGTTTTGGCTTTGCAAGATTGAGGTTTTGAAGCGTTGATAATAATTCTGTCAACGGTTTTTTGTCCTGAAGTTCTCTCAAATTCGGGGTATTTGGAGAACTGACATTGACTACAAAATAATCAACGTAAGGGAATAATTTCTCGAAACAAATCTTGTAATCGCTAACAGCTTCTTCGTTAGGTGTCACTTTGTTTTTCCCGATATTTCCGCCAATCAAAATTCTGTCAGTCTGATCTTGTCGAAGACTATTGTTCTTCAAACGTTCAATCGCTTCATCCACACCGCCGTTATTAAAACCCATTCTGTTGATGATTGCAGAATCTTCTTTTAGTCTGAATAATCGTTTTTTATCATTTCCGGGTTGAGGTTTGGGTGTCAAAGTTCCGATTTCTATGAATCCGAATCCGAGGTTAGACAATTCATTAAACAATTTCGCATCCTTATCAAAACCAGCAGCGAGACCAACCGGATTTTTAAATTTCAGTCCGAAAACTTCACGCTCGAGACGTTGATCTTCAATTGGTTTTGGCAGAAATAATTTGGCTAGAAATCCAAAATTCTTCAAAAAAGAAAATGTAAAATGATGAACTTCTTCGGGATCGAATTTGAAAAGTATAGGACGAATCAGGGTTTTGTACATCGGAGAAAAGTTTTACAAATTTACGTTTTTGTAAGCACAACTGGGTTCTAAAAAAAGCATTTTTATGAAGAGATAAACACAGAGGCGCAACTATTATTTTTTTGAATGTTGATGGTCTCCCACGACGTATCTAAAATCTTTGATTCGCCTTAAAATTTTTTAATAAGTTTATTCTTGCGCCTTTGCGTTCTATGTGGCACATTTTCAGAATTCAAAAAATAAAGCAAAATCTTTATATCTTTACTAAGATTTATCCAAAACGTTCAATGATCTCCAGTCCGTATTATAAAAGTTTAATTTTTCTATTTTTCCTGCTTTTTCTTCCTCTTCAAGCATCTGCAATCACAGCAAAAGATTGCGAAAAAATGATTATAGAAGCTGTGGAAGCGATGAATAAAAAGGATTTTGCAAAGTCACTTCAAATTCTTTCCAAAACAAAAAAAATCGCGCAGGACAAAAAATTTTACAGGGAAGAATTTTTGGCCGTCAATAATATTGGCGCCAATTATTATATGATGCTAGACTACGGTGAGGCGCTCAATAATTATCTGGATGCCTACAAAATTGCAGTTGCCCATCTTGATGAAAAATCGGAGATGACAGTGCTTAATAACATAGCAATTCTCTATTCCAGAGACCATAAAACCGATAAAGCCAAAGAATATTTTGATAAAGCTTATCAACTTGCCAGCAAGGTAAACAACAATACTTCCAAAGGTTTATATGCCATAAATCTTGCTATCGTCTATAATGAAAAAGGTGCCTATAAAACGGCAAAAAATTATATCGATGAGGCTCTGAAATTGACAGAAAATTCCCCATACTCTCTGTTGTCAAAAGCTACTTTAGTAGAAACTTTGGTCAATCTGAAACAATATGATGCAGCAGAAAAAATCTCTGCGGAGCTTTTGCCAAAACTGAATGGTATCGAACATTCAGAATATAAAACTCAGATTCTGTACAACTTATCCACGATTGCAGAACAAAAAAATGATTTGCCTAAAGCTTTTCATTATTTGGAATTATCGGAAAAGAGCAATCTGAACTTCGATTTTAAGGAAAATATCTTTGAGAGATTCAGTAAACTTTACCAGAAAGCGAATAATATCGACCGTGCTGTTTCTTACAAAGATTCTATAATGGTGGTAAAGGATTCCATGAATAAGATCAAAAACGGGCAGCTATTTGAGAACAGCAAAATTCAGTTTGAGCTTCAGAATTCTCAGAAAGATTTGGCAGAAAGTCAGGTAAAATTAACCACGCAGCGCTCTTTTTTCATCAAAAGTATTTTGCTCGCCATTTTTATATTTCTGATTGTTTTTTGGGCGCTGAGAAATAGTATTGTGAAAAACAAACAGCAGAAAATCATTGAACAAAGTAATTCAGAGATTGCAAGATTGGAATTGGAAAAAGAAAAAAAGAATAAAGAAATCTTAGAAAATCAGCTGAAAGAAAAAGAAGTTCTGACACTTTTGGAACAAGAGAAATTCAAAAATGAAATCGAATCGAAGAACAGGAAACTGACAACAAAAGCATTGCAGCTATCGACCAAAATCGAGCTGATAGACGACCTCATCAGAACGCTTTCCAGAGAATCGGACAATTTGCAGAATGCGGACATCAGCAATATCATTAAGCAATTCAAAATTCTTCAAAAACAAACTCACGAAGAAGAGAGTTTCCTTGTTCATTTTGAAGAAGTGAATCAAGGTTTTTTGGCTAAATTGAAACAGCTCCATCCGGATCTCAATGCCAATGACATCCGTTTTCTTTCTTATGTTTATATGAATCTGTCGATAAAGGAGATTTCGGTCATTTTCAATATCACGCCAGAGGCTTGTCGCAAGCGCAAAGAGCGGATTGAAAAGAAAATGGAACTCGCCGAAAACTTTGATCTATATAATTATATTACAAGCATTTAGCAAAAATGTCACATTTTTTCTGAACAAGCGTCCTACTATTTCCCAAGTAATTTTTTGCTTTGCTAACAATTATCATAACATTTGTTAGATAAAATTTGATATATGAAGAAAATTACTTTTTTTGCAGGATTATTTTTTGCGCTTTTCACCAATAAAATGGATGCCCAAGTCCAAGTTTTGGGGAAAAATGAATTTGGGAGGATTTTTGAGGTAACGTACAGCACTGCTGAACAAAATACCATTTATGCGACAACCATCTCCAACCATATTGTAGTTTCCAAAAACAATGGCGTTTCTTGGGAAGTATTTTATTCGGTTCCTACAGAGACCGGGAATATTACCAAGCTCAACATCAGCAAAAATGGTTCATTCCTTACATTTTCAACTTTGAAGAACGGCATTGGAGAAGTTCATATTTTTGATATTGCTACCAAAACAATCACGAAAACTTTCTCGATGCCAAATCACTCCGAAGCGGCTTACGTCTCTGCTTACAATTTCTTTGGCGATGACAAGGACAACCTGATTGTCAGTTCACAATTCCCTTTCGGTTTTGGAACTGCCAACCGTGTTTATACCACCAATGACGGCGGGCAAAACTGGAAAGAAATCTACTTTTCTGTAGATAATAGCAATATCATCACCAGCTATGTTGCCTTCAATCCATCGGACAAAAACAAGGTTTACATCGCCAACGGTAACGGTAGCGAAGGTGTTTATGGAGGATTGATGATTTCTTCTGACGGCGGTACTACCTTCACCACCAAGCTTGAAGGAAGCGTCCTTGCAACGCTGGAGTTCAATCCAAATAATCCGAACGAAATCTACGTTGGAACGGGAATCAGCTTTGGGGCGAGTCCGGAAAAACTGCATCATTCTACAGATGGCGGCACAAGCTGGGAAGACAAGAACATCACTTGGGGAAGCAACGGAATTCTAAACAATATTATTGATATCAAGTATAACCCACTGGATAACAACCACATCATCGTTCTAGAGGAAGATGAAATTGTAACTTCTAAAGATGGTGGCACAACTTGGCAAAACATAGAATATCCTTACGACAATCTGGACAGTTATTATTACGGCATCAAGGCAAGTTTCAATCCATTCAAGGCAGGAGAATTGTTTATCACAGCGAACTATAAACCACTGTTCTCCACAGATAACGGAGCAACATTGGCACAGGTTCAGACGCCGTTTTTCAGTTCGACAGGAGGAGTGAGTCTATTTGAAAATGCAACTTCAAAACATCTCTTCTACGGTGTTCAGAATGGCTTTGTTCACAGAAATTTGGCAGATAATTCTGAAAATGCTTCTAATATTCAGCCTCTTAATATTTTTAGTAATAATAATGAACCCGCGTACATCCCGGATTCGAAAAAAGAAGGCAGAGTTTATTCTTACAAAGGCGGCTTCACAGGTTCTACCCTGGCGATGAGTGATAATTTTGGAGCAGACTTTTCTCCAATTTTTCAAACGTTTACGAATGGTTTAACCAATATCATCCCAGATCCGCAGGTTAATAATCAGATTTACACAACATTCAGCAATTGGAATCAGGGCGAATTGGATAAGATCAATTTCAACAATCCGAATGATATTGTTGTTACTAACATTTCACTTCCGACCCAGGGCTCTGTATACAAGATTCTTCACCCCAATAACATTTCGGACGAATTTTTTATATTAATAGGTTCAGAAATCTATAAAACAAGCAATGGTGGAACGGACTGGACAGCCGTTACCATCGATGCTAGTTTCCCATTTGATGCAGCAGTTTTTGATATATCTCAAAATCCAAAAAACACCAATCAACTGGCTCTAGCAACCTCACAAGGTGTTTTTATCTCTAATGATAAAGGTGCAACCTGGAACCAGGTCTCGGAATTTGTAGCTTTTAAAGTCGATTATTCTGATGTTAATAACGGCGTTCTTGTGGCAGCGACATATACTTCTATGTACACGACTTTTAATATTTACTACTCCACGGACAATGGTCTTAACTGGAAAAATGTTGACCGTGAAGATTTGCTACAAACTGAGACTAACTCTATTTCAGTAGATTTCTCAGACAAAGAAGCGTACATTTACATTGCATCACCAGATTTAGGGCTTTTGGGTTATAATTTGGATTTAGATATTTTAGCAACAGGAGAAACTTCCGGAGACAAAGCAAAAGTTCTGGTTTATCCCAATCCTGTTGTAGATGTTCTACACGTAGATGATAAGAATCTGAAATCTATTGCATTATACAGTTTGGAAGGCAAAAAATTATTGGAATCATACTCCAAAGAACTGAATGTTTCTCAACTTCCGAAAGCTGTCTATGTTCTTAGAATTGTAACCTCTGACAATCATATTGTAAGCAAAAAAATCATCAAAAAGTAATCGATAGTAAAAGTGAATTGATGAAAATGAAATTGGAATGGCTTCTCAGAAATGAGAAGCTATTTCTTTTAAGTTATTGACAATTAAATGAATTCCTCCAAATTAAAACCTAAGATGTTTCCGATTTCTAAAAAACCTGGATTCACATTTAGGCTAGCACTGATGCGAATATCTTCTCTAGTAATCGGATGCAGGAAATCAAGCTGATGAGAATGCAAAGGCATTGCAGTGACCCCAAAACTATTGAGCCACAACTTATTCTGCTTATTGCAACCGTGTTTTCTGCAACCTAAAATGGGATGTAAAATATGTTTGAAATGTTTTCTGAGTTGATGAAACCGTCCTGTTTCAGGAATTGCCTCAACCAAGGAATATCGTGAGGTTGGATGTTTCAGGAACGGCAAATCAATTTCAGAAATCATTAATCGTTTATAATGCGTCACAGCATTTTGGACGATTTCATTTTCATTGGTCAGGTCATAATCAATCGTTTCTTCTTCTTTGGTCCAACCTCGGAGAATCGCCAGATATTTTTTCTCGACTTTGCGATTCATAAATTGGTCGCTCATTAATTTAAGCGTTTCTTTATCAAATGCAAATAACAAAACGCCCGAAGTTTTCCGATCCAAACGATGAACGAGATGAACCTTTTTGCCAATTTGATTCGCCAATTTTTCGACTGCATATTCATCAGCTGGACCGGCATATTTTGACTTATGAACCAGAAGTCCGCTTGGTTTGTTGATGGCAATAAGATAATCGTCTTGATAAAGAATGTCTAACATTTGGCAAAAGTAGAATTTTCCTTATTAATTATTTCAGATTGTGATAAGAATTGATTTTAAAAACTATATTTGATTCCAAATAAAACAAAATGACAGAAATAGAAAAAATTAACGAGGAAATCCGAAACTATAAGCTTTTTAAGATTCAAAGAATGGATTTAAGAGAACAACAGTTTTCTGAATTCAAGAATGATTTAATTAAAATTAGAAAAAATGAAATCATCAATTATTTGGTTGCATTTTTAAATATACTTGCTGTTTTATTTTTAATTTATAATGTAATTAAGTCACTATTAGACAAAACATACTTTCAAAATAGCCCAGAATTAATTTGTGGAAATTTAATCACAGTTATTATACTATCATTATTTCTCACTTATAAATTTATTTCATACAATTTAAAGCTTAAAAAATACATTAAAGCTGTTGATGGTGCAGTTTCATATTTTGCCGGAGAAAGCAATATTCTAAAAAGTGTTTATGAAAATTATGTTGAAAATTATTTAGAAGCATCAAAAAGAAAAAGATGATAGTCAAATTATAACCTTATGACGTTGGGTTGTAAGAATTTCTATATAACCCTATTTTTCTCCATAGCCCTGATTGCAGTGACATCCTTTTGTATGCTTTGCGAAACGGAGTGGAGAAAGGCATACAAAAGATATAGCGGAAAGCAGGTTCCTGGCTCCTAAAAATGAATCTGTTAAAAACTTCCATCATCCATCTTTCAACTTCCTACATTTTACTTATTTTTGCACTTCAATTAAACTTAAATATGGCAAAGCAAGAAGATGTTTTCAAGAAAGTGATTTCGCACGCAAAGGAATATGGTTTTATTTTCCCCAGTTCTGAAGTCTATGACGGACTTTCTGCAATCTACGATTACGGGCAAAACGGTGCGGAACTGAAAAATAACATCAAACAATATTGGTGGAAAGCGATGGTTCAGCTGAACGAAAACATCGTGGGGATTGATTCTGCCATTTTTATGCACCCAACAATCTGGAAAGCTTCGGGTCACGTAGATGCGTTCAACGATCCGTTGATTGACAACAAAGATTCTAAAAAAAGATTCCGGGCGGATGTTTTAGTTGAGGATTATTGTGCGAAAATAGAAGACAAAGAAAATAAAGAAATAGAAAAAGCGGCCAAGCGTTTTGGCGACGCTTTTGACAAAGCTGAATTCGTGGCAACCAATCCTAGAGTTCTGGAATACAGAGCGAAAAGAGAAGCGATTCTTTCCAGATTGGCAAAATCTCTTGAAAAAGAAGACCTTGCGGATGTAAAAGCTTTGATTGAGGAACTGGAAATTGCTGATCCTGACACTGGCTCCAAAAACTGGACGGAAGTAAGACAATTCAACCTGATGTTTGGGACAAAATTGGGGGCTTCTGCGGATACAGCGACAGATTTATATTTAAGACCAGAAACAGCTCAGGGGATTTTTGTGAATTATCTGAATGTGCAGAAAACGTCCCGTCATAAACTGCCTTTCGGGATTGCACAGATTGGTAAAGCCTTTAGAAATGAGATCGTTGCGAGACAATTCATTTTCCGAATGAGAGAATTTGAACAAATGGAGATGCAATATTTCGTAGCACCAGGAACTGAGCTAGAATTCTATGAAAAATGGAAAGAGACCCGTTTGAAATGGCATTTGGCGCTTGGTTTAGGAGAAGATAACTACCGCTTCCACGACCACGAAAAACTGGCGCATTATGCGAATGCAGCGGCAGATATTGAGTTTAATTTCCCTTTCGGCTTCAAAGAATTGGAAGGAATTCACAGTAGAACGGATTTCGATTTGAAGGCGCATGAGAAGTTCTCTGGCAGAAAATTGCAATATTTTGATCCGGAAAGAAATGAGAATTATGTACCTTATGTCGTAGAGACTTCGGTTGGTTTGGACAGATTATTCCTGGCCTTATTCTCGACTTGTCTTAAAGATGAAGTTCTGGAAGATGGCTCAGAGAGAACGGTTCTAAGTTTACCGCCCGCGTTGGCGCCTGTGAAAGCAGCGATTCTTCCGCTGATGAAAAAAGATGGTTTGGCAGAATATGCTGAGACAATCTTTAATGATTTGAAGTATGATTTCAACTTATTCTATGAAGAAAAAGATGCCATCGGAAAACGTTACAGAAGGCAAGATGCGATTGGAACGCCATTTTGTATTACCATCGACCACGATAGTTTGGTAGATAACACTGTAACCATAAGAGACCGTGACACTATGCAACAGGAAAGAGTTCCTGTGGCTGACTTGAGAAGAATTATTGATGAGAAAACGAGTTTTAGGAATTTGCTTTCTAAGATATGATTCAAAGAGAGCCTCAGACTAAGAATTTCCAATTATAAAATAAAATCCCAATTTAACGGTTGGGATTTTCCTATTTTTAGGAAAATTAATTTCCAATGAAAAAACTATTATTTTATTCTTTATTTATTTTTGTAATAATAAGCTGTTCTACAAGCGATGATGGAGAAATAGATACTACTATTTTACCTACAAAAATCACCCACAAATTAAGATTTTTCAACAATTATATTTTTACACGAACGTATCAATATGATGGAAATAAAATTACGTCAATCATTTCAAGTTCAGGTGACAAACTAGAATACTTTTATTATGGAAATTTGATTACTACAGTCAATTATTTTGACGAAAAAAATTCACTAAATGCAACAATAAAAATAGATTATGAAAAGAACAGAATTAAAACTCTGACAAGAAAGTATTATGATGAAGGTCGTGATTTGATTTTCGATTACACTTGGATCAATGACAATCAGGTGAGAATCAAAAACAACAGATATCTGCTACCAGAAGCAACCGCTTATACCGATGTTTTTTTATCTAACGGAAATATCATAAAAACAATCCGTTATGTAAAAAGTACAGGTTATGAAATGGAAGAAAGTCGCAGCTATACCTATGATTCCTACAGTTTTCCTTTAAAAAATGTTGAAGGTTTTTCAAAAATAATAACCAGTGAGCTGGACGCTGCGCCATTGATTGCATACACTCAGTCCAATAATCTTTTAAAATATACCCACAAACAAATTACCACAGAAAACGGGCAGACACAAGAGACATCCAATTATACGGAAGAACAGAACAGTAACTTTTCTTATAATGCTAATGGATTTCCCACAAAATATTTTAACCACAACGATGAGGACGAGATTTTCATCGAATACAATCGTTAAATAATCTGAAATAAGAAAAAGATTGGGGATTTAAACTATATTGTAAATCCCCAATTTTTATTTCTCTCGTGCCAAATGCATCACCTGATTATCTTGAGAAATCAGCAAAGAATCGCCTTTGGTCTCCGCAGAAATGGTATTTCTTTCATAGAGCTCTCCCTCGGAAGTTTTCTTTTTGAAGTCCAGAACAAACTTATTGTTATTCGCTTCTAAAGTAATCGTTTTGGATTTTCCATTGTTGGTAAAAGTCGCTTTTGCACGGCTTCCGTCTTCAGCTTTATAAGGAACAGAATATTCCTCGATTTTCTTACCATCAATAGTTTTCTCCATAGACGTCGTGGCTACGCTATCTATTTTGCCATTCTCATCAGTTACTGTTGTTTCTGAGGAATAGGATTCTGAACTCATTTTAGAATCATTTTTTTTGCAGGACACTAATGCCAAAGCAATCGTAAAAGCTGATATTAAAGAATTTGTTTTCATAGTTATATGATTTAAAAAATTAAAGAATAATCTGCATCAAATTTTTGTCCATAAACAGAAAATCCCAAAAACTAATTTCGGGATTTATATTTGAATATTTGTATAATTACTAAGATTAATATCTTCTGACAGGATATGTAGGGTGAGCCCCAAATTTTGGTCCTTCCGATAGGCTTCCAAAATAAACCAGATAGGCAGATTGTGTATCAATTTCAGAGGAAGTCCAGGTCGTCAGTCCATTATTGAGAGACATTCCTCCTTGTGATAAACTTTTTAGAATAGTCACTGCTTCTTCTTTTGACGGTAAAAACCAGTCTGCAAAACCTCCGACAGAGTATTGCTTACAAAACTTTGCAGCACTTTCCCCTGGGATTTTACTTATGATAAAGTTTGTATTATTAATATCTTCTCCCATTTTTTCTGAAGTGCCTGCAAGATAGGTAAAAGGACTTAGAGTCCATTTAGATTGTAAATAGGTATTTCCTACGTCAGAGTAATATTTTCCAATGCTTTTCAAATTGATTTCCAGATATCTCCAGCCGTCAGATGTTACACCCTTGTCATAAGCAACAATTCCTCCCGCCGGACCAAAATAGCCTACTGTCTTTATCTTCTTCTGCTCGCCGTAGTAATATCTATCTTTAATCTTCGTATAAGATCTGATATAATACTCCGTATTCCTCACCAAACCTTTTAATTCTACCTTGTAATTGGCAGTTCCTAAAACCCCCACAGATTGTGTTGCATTATCAGATATAGTTGGATCTTGGTGGGTTGCATACACAAAACCTGCATTAGCAAGATTACCAAAAGGCTGATAGAATTTGCCATTCAAGGTTGCACTAACTGTTGTGATTTCTGTCGGATCCAGCGTTTCCAGTACTTTTCCGTATTTATAGGAAACAACATTGCCTTAAGCTGTTCCTCTGTTATTCTGCGCAAAAGCACGGAAATAATAAGTCGTACTGGGGATGAAGACTTTTTTTGATTTTAATTCAAAATCGTCGCTGGAGGAATAGATTTCTTCTTTATCATCTATACTGTAATTTTCTAAAGACACGCTGGATGATGTACTCCAGATAACGCCAACTTTGATAATCTGGTTTCCACCATTATTGGTAATTCTCCCTCCAAGTTTAAGAAATCCTTCATCATCCAAACTGATTTCCTTGGTGTTTACTTGTGGAAATGTTTCCTCCTTTACCTTATCAGAAGATGAGCTGCAGGAAAAAAGAAAAAGGCTTAGAAAGAATAAATAGTAGGTTTTAATGAAATAATTTTTGCGAAAGTAATATTTTCAGTATAATAATGTGTTAATTTCAGCAAATCTTATAAAATAAAAATCCCGAAACACATTATTCCGGGATTTTTATCTTATTAATGAGAACTTTTATTTCTTCAAGGATTTGATTCCCATTTCGAATAATGCAAAACTTAACAAATCAGCATTTTCGCCAATCACTTGTTCTGTAGAACGTCCTGCGCCGTGACCAGCGTTCTTCTCAATTCTTAGCAAAATAGGATTGCCACAAGATTGTTTCTCCTGCAACTCAGCACCGAATTTGAAAGAATGCGCCGGCACTACTCTATCATCGTGGTCGCTGGTGATGATCATTGTAGATGGATAGCAGGTTCCTGCTTTTACATTGTGAACTGGAGAATAAGACTTCAGATATTCGAACATTTCTTTGCTGTCTTCTGCAGTTCCATAATCATAAGACCATCCAGCACCAGCCGTGAATTTGTTATACCTCAACATATCCAAGACGCCAACGCCTGGGAATGCTACTTTTGCCAAATCTGGTCTGATAGTCATCGTAGCACCAACCAAAAGTCCACCGTTGGAACGGCCAGAAAGCGCCATATATTCTTTCGACGTGTAGCCTTTCGACTGCAAGTATTCGCCAGCAGCGATGAAGTCATCAAACACGTTTTTCTTTTGTTGCTTAGTTCCTGCATCGTGCCATTTTTTACCATATTCGCCACCACCACGGATGTTTGGAACAGCATAAATACCACCATTTTCCATCCAAATCGCGTTCACGACAGAGAAACTTGGTTGTAGACTGATGTTGAAACCGCCGTAAGAATAAAGAATCGTAGGATTTTTTCCGTTCAGCTTCGTTCCTTTTTTGTAGTTGATCATCATTGGAACTTTGGTTCCGTCTTTTGAAGTGTAGAAAACCTGCTCAGAAACGTAATTTTCTGGATTGAATTTGACATTCGGCTTCTGATAAACATCGGATTTTCCAGAATCTACATTGTACTTATAAATCGTTCCCGGAGTGATGTAATTGGTAAATGAAAAATAAATATCTTTCTCTTTTTCCTTACCTCCAAAACCCGAAACGGTTCCTTTTCCTGGCAAAGTAATCTCTCTAATTACTTTTCCGGTTTTATCAAATTGTTTCACAAGGCTGATAGCATCTTTCATATATTTTCCAAAGAAATAACCGCCACCTTCAGAGATACTGAGAACATTTTCAGTTTGAGGGATCACATCTTTCCAGTTTCCAGGACTTGGATTTTTGATGCTCACTTTTACCAATCTCATATTGGGAGCATCTTTGTCTGTGAATATAAAAAGGTCATCACCCTGCGTATCTACAATATCAGCATTGATGTCAAAACCTTTGTTAATCTGAACAAAATCGCCGCCGTTTTTCAGATCTTTCACAAATAACTCATTGCCATTCGTGGCATTGGCTGCAGAAATAATCAGGAATCTTTGGTCTTCGGAAACGCCTGCAGAAAGATATCTTCTTGGTGTTTTCTCGCCACCGAAAATCAATTGGTCTTCAGACTGTTTCGTACCTAATTTGTGGTAATAAACTTTGTGTTTGTCCGTCATTCCAGACAAAACGGTTCCTTCTTTTGGTTTGTCATAGCTGGAATAATAGAAACCTTCATCGCCTTTCCAAGCAATGCCACTAAATTTTACATCAACAATCGTTTCATCAATCTGTTTCTTAGAAATGGCATTGATGATGATGATTTTATTCCAGTCACTTCCGCCTTCTGAGATAGAATAAGCAGCAAGATTTCCTTTTTTATTGAATGACAAATTGGAAAGCGACGTGGTTCCTTTCTCAGAAAATGTATTGGGATCCAGGAAAACCTCGATGTTTTTTGTTTTTTCGTTGGTTCTGTAAACCACAGATTGGGCTTGCAGACCATTGTTTTTAGAATAATAAGTATAATCGCCTTCTTTGAACGGTGCAGAGATTTTTTCGTAGTTCCAAATGTCTCTCAATTGACTTTTGATGGTTTCTCTGAAAGGAATTTTGGAAAGGTAGCTCTGGCTGTACGCCACTTCCTCATCCACCCATTTTTTAGTCGCCTCAGAATCGTTTTCCAGATCGCGATAAACATCTGCGACTTGAGTTCCGAAATAGCTATCGACTTGAGTTCCTTTTACGGCTTTGGGATAATTTGATTTTGACATAGATTGAGCTTGGGCACCAACATAAAAAACAACAGCAGCTGTTGCAAAAATTGATTTTACTTTCATTTCTAATTTTTTGAATGTTCCCAAAAATACAAAAAAATAAAGCTTCCAATATCCTTTCCTGGTGTGTTTGTAATCTAAAGTAAAAGTTGATTGGTTACAAAACGAAGGTTTTGTAACCTCCGTCAATGCTGTTTTGTTTCCGGAGTATAGTTTTATAACAAAAGTAAAAGTCGTTTTGTTTCCCGACCTAGGTTTTGTAACCTCTGCCAAAGTCATTTTGTTAAAAAACGAGGGATTTGTAACAAAATGCAAAGTTGTTTAGGTTACAAACGTGGTGTTCCCAAATTTTGAAGTGATCAATTTTAGAGCTACTGTTTTAATGGATTAATATCTTGAAGTGACATCAATCATATTAATACTATGACAATTGTCTTGGCAAATCATAAATGGCGCTTTAAAATTAAACCTAACTTTACAAAAGCAAAATGTAGATTATGGATGATTTTTTGGCCGCCAGATCTCAAATGGCAATGTCCCTGGGTTTTCACATCATATTTTCCTGTGTCGGGATGGTAATGCCTTTTCTTATGGCTTTTTCACATTACAAATACCTCACTACCAAAGACGAAGTCTATAAAGGACTCACCAAAGCCTGGAGCAAGGGCGTAGCAATTCTTTTCGCAACTGGCGCAGTTTCCGGAACGATGCTGTCTTTTGAACTTGGATTGCTGTGGCCGAAGTTTATGGAACACGCCGGCCCGATTTTCGGGATGCCATTCTCATTGGAAGGAACCGCTTTTTTTATTGAAGCAATTGCCATTGGCTTCTTTCTTTACGGCTGGGAAAAATTCAACAAATGGTTTCATTGGTTCTGCGGCTTTGTAGTTGGAATCAGCGGATTGGCTTCCGGAATTTTAGTCGTAGCCGCCAATGCGTGGATGAACAGTCCCGCAGGTTTTGATTATGTTAATGGACAATATGTCAATATTGACCCTATCAAAGCGATGTTCAACGAGGCTTGGTTTCCACAGGCATTTCATATGACAGTCGCCGCTTTTGCCGCTACGGGCTTTGCCGTAGCAGGTATTCACGCCTTGATGATTTTGAAGCATCGAAATGTCAATTTTCATACAAAAGCCTTCAGGATTTCTGCAGGTTTTGCAATCATCGGCGCTTTGCTTGCACCCATCAGTGGTGATGTTGCAGCCAAATCTGTTGCTGTGCGACAGCCGATAAAATTAGCCGCGATGGAAGCGCATTTCGAAACAGAAAAAGGCGCCAGTTTCGTCATTGGCGGAATTCCGGATGAGGAAAATGAGCAGATAAAATACGCTATCAAAATTCCGAAAGTTCTAAGTTTTCTCGCCTGGGGCGATTTTGATGCAGAAGTAAAAGGTCTGAAAGATTTCCCAAAAGACCATTGGCCGCCGGTTGCTGTTGTTCATTTTGCTTTCCAGATTATGATATTTTTCGGAAGTGTGATGATGTTAATTGGTCTGATTTATCTCATCGCAACCTTCTGGAAGAAAGAATGGCTCACCAAAAGTTGGTATCTGAAAATGTTTGTTGCCGCAGTTCCATTTGGTTATATCGCATTGGAAGCGGGCTGGACAGTGACGGAAGTCGGCAGACAACCGTGGATTATTTACGGTATTATGAAAACGATGGACGCCGTAACGCCGATGCCTGGGATCCAATATTCGTTTTATTTTTTCACATTGATTTTCATCTCGTTGTCATTGATTATCATTTTTTTACTGTTAAGACAACTTAAGATGGTCCCGAAATTATACGATCCAACTGATCCTCACTATAATCCTAAAAACAAGAAATAATGATTTACGTAGTTATAGCATTTCTCTGGGTTTCTATTTGTTTGTATGTGATTACTGGTGGTGCAGATTTCGGAGCTGGCATTATCGAACTGTTTTCAAAAAAAACTTACCGTGATAAGACGAAAGAGATTATGTCGCGATCTATCGCACCCATTTGGGAAGCAAACCATATGTGGCTGATTATTGCTGTTGTGATTCTGTTTGTAGGATTTCCCACGATTTACACAACCGTTTCCACTTATCTTCACATTCCTTTGGTTTTGATGCTTGTCGGCATTATCGCAAGAGGAACAGCCTTCACATTCCGAAATTATGATGCGGTAAATGACAATTGGCAGAAACTATACGATCAGATTTTTTTCTACTCTAGTTTATTCACACCTTTCTTTCTGGGCATTATTGCTGCCTCTACGATATCTGGCTCAATAGATACAGACGCCAAAGATTTTCTAACACTTTACATTTTCAGTTGGCTGACTCCATTCGGCGTTTTTGTAGGATTTTTCACGATTTCTCTTTGTGCGTATCTGGCTTCATTATTTTCTCTTCACGAAGCGAGATTCAGCGATGCGTTGCCTGTAATGAAAAAGAAAGCGAGAGAAACGGCCTTTTATGTTGTTGTAACGGGTGTGATGGTTTTCATTAGTGCCCATTATTCCGGCATTCCGTTACTGAAGTGGATTTTCTCCAAAGCTTTGGGAATCATTGCGATTACATTAGCGACCATCAGTTTATTGTTTACGAATGATGCCATCAAAAAAGGTCATTTTCTTTTGGTGAGAGTTTTTGGTGGATTTCAAATCATTATGATTCTGGTGGCAGCAACGTATCAGCACAACCCAAATATCATCCTTTTTGCCAATGGCGGTCATCTTTCTCTGTTTGATGAAAGCGCTGCTCCGAAAACTATTAATGCCCTAGGCTGGGCACTTCTGTTGGGAAGTATCTTCATTCTTCCATTTCTGTTTTACCTGTTGTTCTCATTCGGGAATCAAAGCAAAAGAAAACAGGAAACGCAATAAAAAACGCCTGTGAACCGTTATTTCCTGCGAGATGGTTTTATTTTTGATATGCAGACTCCATCGAAAATCAAATGTATTGAATTATGAAGAAATTGTTTTTGAGCCTTAGTTTATTCGCTGGAGTTCTATCTTATGCCCAAGCCTGGAAAGGTGCCGGAGATCAAAAAGCACAAGCGGGAATCAATGTCTGGGGATTCGGAACCGGACCGACCATCAGTTATGATTATGGACTGACCGACCTCATCTCTGTTGGTGGTGGCGCCAATGCTTATTTCCATGAAGATGAAGATAATCCGTTTGTTTTCGGACGCATTGGGTTTCACCTGCAGGAGACTTTGGCTTTGCCCACAGAAATAGATGTTTATCCAGGTTTGAATATCGGTGTTGCAGGCAGAAACTTTGGTCTGGGCGTATATATCGGCGCAAGATATTTTTTTACAGAAAATTGGGGCGCATTTATAGAAGCCGGGAACAATGGAAGTTTTGGGGTTTCTTACTCTTTTTAACTAAGTTTACTATTATATAACAAGAAAAAAGCATTCTGTATATTACGGAATGCTTTTTTGTGAGATCAAATTTCTATTGGATTATTATAGAATGAAATCTGGTTGATGAGTCTGGTTTCTTCTTCCTTCAGTTTTTTTATCAATTCGATATCTTTCTCATTAAAGGATCGTAACATTTGACCCATTGGACTTTTCTGATACTCTGCTAATCTTTTCAAAAAAGCAGTTTTAGGAATTTTTTTAGCTTCTCCCATCTGAAACTCCAAGTAATTCATTTTATCAGAATCGATATTTTGATTGAGTTTTTTATTACCTACAAGGTTCCAGCAATAATTACTTTCAGAATCTTCTAATTTGATTATTAATCCCGGTAAGCCTGAAAACTTATATGGCCCATCGTGAATAGGAATCTCTGTTGAAAACCAAGCGATCCAAGTTCTGCCACCAAAATTGGTTAAAGCCTTTTGCACATTATAATTTTCGATTTTCTCTTTCTCTGTAGTAACGGTCCATTTAAAATTTGGCATTTCCTGATAAGTATAATACTCCGACATCCCGATGAAATCTTTGAAATCGAGATTCCCATTTTTTAATTTATTGACTCTATAACTGACAACTGGTGGTTTCTTCAGCATTAATTCCTTGTTTATTTCGGCTCCAAACTCTCTGGCCTTCTTGATGCCTGCAGTCAGAATTGAGTCATATTCTAACTGTTTGTAAGGTATAAAAACAGACTCGTCTTTTGCAACATCCAAAACCATCATTTCTTTTTCAGTTGCTGCAGAATCTCTGTTCGGGTTGTATGTCAGTTCATAATAAAACCTGTGAACTTGAGAATTCGCAGAAATTGCTATTAGCAAATAAGTGAAGATTAAAAGTTTTTTCATCTATTCTTTTAATTTCATATTCTTATTCTGAGGCGGAAGTGGAACGTAACCATCATCATTAATCACTTTTGGAAACTCGTGATTTTCCCATCTTGTTTTGGCATCTTCGATGATTTCTCTGGATGTCCCAACGAAATTCCAATAGATATATCTAGGTTCGGGAAAAGGCTCGCCTCCGAAAATATAAACCGTAGAATTAGGTTTTAGAACAAAATGACAAAGTTTGGAATCCTTGGCAATCAGGATATGTTTCGGATTATAAAGATTTCCCTCACTTTCGATGTTTCCTTCCAAAATGTAGAGAGACGATTCGCCGAAAAGGTAATCGCCAAGAATGATTTCTCTGTCTTCCTGAAGTGTATTTTTGACCTCAAGGAAATACAATGGTGAGTAAGCTGGCACGGGAGATTTGCGTCCGAGGATTTCGCCAGCGATTAATTTATAGTTGATGCCGTTGTCTATCCAGCTTGGGATATCTTCTTTGTTGATGTGGAAAAACTCAGGTTCCATAGTTTCCAGTTCTTTTGGAAGTGCCACCCAAATCTGTAGTCCGTGAAGGTTTTTATCGGTTGTTCTGAGATATTCTGGAGTTCTTTCAGAGTGGGCAACGCCTTTTCCGGCGGTCATCCAGTTGACTGCACCTTCTTTGATTTCGATTTCTGTTCCAATGGAATCTCGGTGCATAATACTTCCCTCGAACAAAAATGTCAAAGTAGAAAGCCCGATGTGCGGATGCGGCGGAACATCCATATTTTCATAATCTTTGAGCGCAGCCGGTCCCATATGGTCTATAAATACAAATGGTCCCACGCTTCTCTTCTGAGAAAACGGCAATAATCTGCCCACCAAAAAGTTGCCGATATCTGCTGCTCTTTCCTCGATTATCATCTCGATATTTGACATAATTTCATTTTTAAATTTGAATTAAAATTAAGAATTTCTAGTGAATCACGAACCATCGTCTGGAAACGAATCCCGCAGCCCGACTTGAACGGAGCTCTTTTTTGTTATTGCGATTGCTGACATGTTCTTTTGATGACCTCACCTCATTTGCAATGACAAAAAAAGCGGGAGTGGAAGGCGGAATAGCTGCCCAAAATATTCAATTTAGAATTTCTATTTTTGTTCAAGTGAAACATCTTGTAATAATTGGTCTTGTGATTCCCGAGCCGGCTTCTACCGCGGCTGGAAGTAGAATGATGCAGTTGATCCGGGTTTTTGAGGAGAAGCATTATCGTATAACTTTTTTGACAGCTTCTAATAATGTTCAGTTTTCCGAGAAAATGGAGGTTCATAAAATTGAAATCAACAATGCTGGTTTTGATAAGAAGATCCGGAATCTTAATCCGGATGTGGTACTTTTTGACCGCTATATGACGGAAGAACAGTTTGGCTGGCGTGTGTCAGAAAACTGTCCAAATGCAATTAAAATCATTGATACAGAGGATTTGCATTTTTTGAGAGAAGCGCGGAGAAAAGCTTTTTTTGAGAATCGGAAAATTGATCTTAAAGATTTTGTTAATGGTATTTTCAAGAGAGAAATTGCTTCCATTTTGCGTTGTGATTTGTCGTTGATCATCTCGGAATTTGAATTTCGATTATTGACACAGAAATTTAAAATCAATCCTGATATTCTATTTTATATTCCTTTTTTGAGTGAAAAGATTGCGAAAAATAAGACCGATTTCTGCCATCGGAAACACTTTGTGAGTATTGGCAATTTTCTCCACGAACCTAACTGGCAAACCGTTTTGAAATTGAAATCGATTTGGAAGGATGTCAGGAAACAGCTTCCGGATGCGGAACTTCATATTTACGGTGCGTATGCTTCGGGTAAAGTTTACCAGTTGCATAATGACAAAGAAGGCTTTTTGGTAAAGGGAAGAGCAGATGTTGTTATGTCGTTATTCAATCAATACCGCGTTTTGCTGGCTCCGATTCCGTTTGGTGCGGGTTTGAAAGGTAAACTGTGGGAAAGTATGCAGTTTGGCTTGCCGAATGTCACGTCATCGATTGGCGCAGAAGCGATGAACAAAGAATTGCTTTGGAATGGTTTTATTGAGGATAATGATATCGCATTTGTTAAAAAAGCTGTCGAATTATATCAAAATGAATCGATTTGGAATCAAGCAAATGAAAATGCGTTTGAGATTTTGAATCAGGTTTTTGACAAGAAATTATATGTTAGTCCGTTTTGGGAGAGAATTCTATACATTACAACGAATCTGGAGTATCATCGGACGGAAAATTACCTCGGGAGTATCCTTCAGCATCATCAGCTGAATTCGACTAAATATATGAGTCGTTGGATTGAGGAGAAGAATAAAAAATAACTGTCTGGCGCAGCAAGCGGACAGATTTATCCCAATTCTGAGATTTGTCGGCATAGTTTCTTCCTATTTCTCCTGATAAAGGAAAATGAAACGCCAACCTTATAAAAACAAAAAACCATCACATTTCTGTGATGGTTTTGCTCCTCTTGCTGGGCTCGAACCAGCGACCCTCTGATTAACAGTCAGATGCTCTAACCAACTGAGCTAAAGAGGAATGTTCCTTTCTGCTTTAAGCGTGTGCAAATATAGAAACTTTTTTTATACTTCCAAAACTTTTTTGAGAAGTTTTTTTATTTTTTTTAGCCTACAGCCTGCACTATAAGCTTAACTATGTCATTTCCAAATATTAAGGCCATCAGCCCTAATAAGAAAATAACTCCCACCATTTGTGCATTTTCCAAAATTTTCTGCGGAACAGGTTTTCTTGTGATTATTTCCCATAATGTAAACAAAACGTGACCGCCATCTAAACCTGGAATCGGGATCAAATTAAGGAAAGCCAACCAAATAGAGAACTTCGCCGTAAATGCCCAGAACTCGTGCCAATTAATAGAAAGATTGCCCTCTTTGTTCTTGTCCACGTGCATATTGTTGACAATCGCAATCGGTCCGCCAACTTTTTTATAACCTTTGATGGTTTTATTGAATATTAATTTGAATTGTTTTATCTGGTAAGTCAAACTTTCAATCGTTCTTGTGTAACCTCTTCCAACAGATTCAGCAAATGTAAAATGATTCAGACTAATCATCTTTTTGTAATCTTTGAAAGAGCCAACCCCGATTTTTCCTTCCTTATCTACAGGAATAGATAATGGAACCAAAGTCTGTCCGCGATTGACCAAAACTTCTACTTTTTTACCAGCTTTCTTTGAAACAATAGGCGCTAACTCATCGTAATACTCAATTTTCTGATTATCTATGCTCACAATTTTATCACCAATTTTCAATCCTGCATCATGTGTAGATTTCTGAGTAATTGTATCTACAGTTGGTACAATTCTCGGCATCAAGAATGCTTTTGGCGTTTCGGCTTGCAAAACCAAAGCTTTTCCTGCATCGTTGGTTGGAAAAGTTACTTCCTTTCCATTTCTGAGAACAGTTACGTTATCACTTAGCAACACGTCTAAAGATAATTTATCAAAGTCTGTCTGTGATTTTCCATCAACTTTTAAGATTTTGTCCCCATTTTCAAAACCCATTTTCAAAGAAGGTTCAGAGTAATGAATTTTTCCACCCAACTTTTCGCTATCAAACTTTTCTTCTCCATAGAAATAAGATAAAGAACCGAAAATAAGCCAAGCCAAAAAGAAATTCACGGTTACACCGCCCAACATAATAATCAATCTCTGCCAAGCTGGTTTTGCACGGAACTCCCACGGCTGCGCTGGTTTTTTAAGCTGCTCAGTGTCCATACTTTCATCCACCATTCCAGCAATTTTTACATAACCGCCAAACGGAAGCCACCCAATACCATATTTGACACCTTCATGTCTTCTCCAGTCATCTTCCGGAAGGGCAGAAATATCAATCGGCTGAAGGACTTTTTTTCCGTCTATTTCCAACTCTTCCTCGGTAGGTTGGTTTTTTGAAAAGAATTTATATTGCCATTTTCCGTTGATTTTCTTCATTGCGAAGATGGAAAAATAAGGGTCGAAGAATAAAAAGAATTTATCTACTTTGGTTTTGAACCATTTCGCTGGCAGAAAATGCCCGATTTCGTGTAAAGTTACAAGAATAGAGATGCTCAGGATAAACTGAAATATCTTTAATGCTAATTCCATTAATATGTTTTAAAATTATAGGTACGCAAAGGTAATCATTTCAGTCAGAAACTATACCAATGAAAAATCTTTGTCAAAAAGTCATTAGTTGGTTGATTATTGGATTGAACTAACTAAATTTTAAACGTTGTTTGTTTTTGGGCAACTATTGCTTCTTCTACTCCCAAAACTAATGAATTGGTAGCATTGTTAATCTTTTTTTGGGAAGCTGATTTTAGTTTTACTCAGAACCTAAAGTACGATCACTATTCGTAATAAACAATAGATCTAGACAAAAATCAATGCCAACAAACATCATTATTCAAAAAAATAAATGTTAATTTTGATATATGCGAATAGAAAACGAAATCAAGTTGGGGTTCAAGGATGTGATGTTTCGCCCGAAACGTTCTACACTCAAATCCCGTTCAGAAGTTACAATAGAAAGAGAATTTACCTTTCTACATACTCAAAAAAAATGGATCGGCGTTCCCCTGATTGCTGCGAATATGGACACAGTAGGAACTTTCGAAATGGCAGAAGCTCTATCCAAAGAAAAAATTATTACAGCTATTCATAAACATTATTCTGTCCAGGAATGGTCAGATTTTCTGAAAGATAAAAGCGATGACTTCTATCAATACATCGCACTAAGCACTGGAACGGGAACAGCAGACGAAGAGAAAATCAAAACAATATTGGACGCCCATCCGAAGATCCAGTTTTTATGCATCGATGTTGCCAATGGCTATTCTGAACATTTTGTAGAGTTTGTGAAAAAAGCACGTCAGAATTTTCCAGATAAAATCATAATGGCAGGCAATGTGGTAACTGGCGAAATGGTAGAAGAATTGATTTTGGCAGGCGCTGACATCATCAAAGTGGGAATTGGTCCAGGTTCTGTTTGCACCACACGTGTGAAAACTGGCGTTGGTTATCCTCAGCTTTCCGCAATCATAGAATGTGCTGATGCAGCTCACGGTCTAGGTGGCCAAATCATTGGTGATGGCGGTTGCAAAGTTCCTGGTGATGTAGCCAAAGCATTTGGAGGCGGTTCAGATTTCGTTATGCTTGGCGGAATGTTTGCCGGACACGATGAAAGTGGCGGTGAACTAATCACAGAAAATGGAAAAACTTTCCGATTGTTCTACGGAATGAGCTCTCAAACCGCAATGGACAAACATTCTGGCGGTGTTGCAGAATATCGTGCGTCCGAAGGGAAAACTGTTAAAGTTCCATATAAAGGTCCGGTTGCAGACACAGTAAAAGATATTTTAGGTGGCGTTCGTTCTACGTGTACTTACGTTGGTGCATCTAAGTTGAAGGAATTGTCTAAAAGAACAACTTTTATCCGCGTGCAAGAGCAGGAAAATCAGGTTTTTGGTGGATAATTTTTGAAAGAAATATCTCATATCACCAATGGCAATTATATTGCTGATTAATTATAGTAAAATAATAGCTTTTATCTATAAAACTAATTTTCAAGTAGTTAAAAAAATTAACCAATCTTTTTAATCAAGAAAAAATGCTCTAATTAAACAATTAAATATCAATAAGTTAACTCTAAAAAACCATATGTCTCCGACATCGATGTCGGAGACATAAAATAAGCATATGAAAAGAGATTTAACAAACTCGCCTATTGAACGGAAAAATGTTCTAAATAATAATATAGCTATACCTGAAATATATAAGGCTGTTAGCTTTCCTGGCGTTCTTCTTGAAAAGAAATATCGTTATACAAAACAACAGCTTGCAGAATTTTTTGAAGTAGATGTTAGAACTATTGAAAGAGTATTAGAAAATAATGAGATTGAAATTGTTTCAAATGGATATGAAGTTCTTACAGGAAGTCGATTAAAAATATTTAAAGAAGAATTTATTAAGCAAATTAATCCTTCCTATAAAGAAGAATTAAGTAAAGCTCCTTCTCTAGGTGTTTTCACGTTTAAGGCGTTATTAAATTTTGGAATGCTATTAACTGATTCGGAAAGAGCTAGACAAATCCGGTCATTAATTTTAGATATTGTTATAGATGTATTAAATGAGAAAGCTCAAGGTCATACAAAGTACATAAATCAAAGAGAAGAACAGTACCTCTTTGCAGCGATGGACGAATTTGACTATAGAAAGAAATTTACAAACGCTATCGACCATTATATTGAAAAAAATAATTTTAAATATTCGCAACTAACTGACAAGGTTTATAAAAGTATTTTTAAAGAAAACGCAAGTGAGTATAAAAAAATTCTCCGATTGAATACTAAACAAAGTGTTCGCTCAACTTTTTATACCGAAATTTTAAGAATTATATCCGATTATGAAAATGCTTTTGCCGTTGAATTAGAAGATTGCTATAATAAAAAAGGAAGAAAATTAAACCTTACAGAAGCACATTCCCTATTTAATGATTTTTCTGCAAGAGCAGAAAGAATGATGTTCGCTTCTATCCAAGATGCTAGAAGTAAAATGGCTAGTAGAGATTTGGTATTTAGAGATGCCTTACATGAAAAATTAGACGACTATATAAAAGAGGTATCAGAAGACGATTTTGAAAAGTTCTTAGGAGAACAAAGTATGACGATAGAACAACGTTTACAAGAAAATCAAGATGTTTTTAAAAGACTAAAAAATAGATAATGATATTACTTTATTTTCCTAAAGAATTCGCTATTAAAATACACGATAAAATTTTGGAGATTTCAGGCGGGCACGGGGGTATAAAAGATTTAGGTAATATCGATAGCCCTTTACATCATATTCAAAATGATTTATACTATCCATATATTGAAGATAAACTTACTCATTTAGTATTTTGCTTTAATAAGTTTCATGCATTCAATGATGGTAATAAGCGAACATCCGTTGCATTAGGAGCTTTTTTCTTACAAACAAATGGTTTAGGAAGTATTGTGACTAAATTTATTCGTGAAATGGAAAATGTCGCCGTTGCTGTTGCTGATAATATCATTAGTAAAGAACTTCTACATGACATTATAACATCATTAATCTATGACGATGATTATGATGAAATTTTGAAATTGAAAATTTTTGATGCATTACATGAAGCGAACAAAGATATTAATGGAGACCTATTCGATAACAATGTTCTCTGGGATTTATACTAATAATAGAAACCAGCTGGTTTTCTATTAAACATTAGCTAATGTTCTTCTCAACGCAACAGAAGCTTTGTTCACTTCTTCCGTCCAATCATCAGCAGCACTTCCGTCTGCACCATCGGAAATATATTTAAGGCAAAGAAAATCGATTTTTTCCTGCTCTGCTACTTTCGCCAACGCAAAAGCTTCCATATCGATGACATTGTATTCTGGGTTGATATGTTCAGTTTCGAATTGGTCGCCGGAACCGCAGATACCATTGGGGAGATTTTCTATATTCAGACCATATTCCAGAATAATAGCTTCATTGGAAAATGGCGTTTCAAATTTCTGAAAACCCAAAGCTCTGACATCCATATCTCTCTGAATAAACCGTTGGCAATTCACGACACTTCCTCTGTCAAAAGTTGTACTTCCGGCAGTTCCCAAATTGATAATCAAATCCGGATTAAACTTTTGAATGGCTTTTGTAAGATAATAAGTCGCCTTGACTTTTCCTATGCCTACAAAGATTTTATTATAATTTTCAAACTCGTTTGCAGCTTCGGATTCCAAAGCAAAGACCAGTAAAACATTGTTGTAACTCTTTCCGTTGATATTCATAAGTTTTTATAAAAAAAGCTTTTTGCGTGTTGTACAAAAAGCTTTATAATTAATTAGTAGTTTAATAATTAAGTCAACATTCCACCGTCAACATTCAGTACTTGCCCAGAAATATAAGATGACATTTGGCTTCCAAGGAAAACGCAGGCATTCGCCACATCTTCTGGCTGTCCACCTCTCTTCAATGGGATTCCGTCTCTCCAGTTTTGAACAGTTTTTTCGTCAAGAGCTGCAGTCATTTCAGTCTCTATGAAACCTGGCGCAATGGCGTTACAACGGATGTTTCTGGAGCCTAATTCCAAAGCGATAGACTTTGTAAAACCGATAACGCCAGCTTTAGAAGCCGCATAATTGGCTTGACCAGCATTTCCTTTCACACCAACTACGGAAGTCATATTGATGATAGAACCAGATTTCGCCTTCATCATCGGTTTGATAACCGCTTTTGTCAAGTTGAAAACCGAATCCAAATTAACTTTGATAATCGTGTCCCAATCGTCTTTTGACATTCTCATCAAAAGGTTGTCACGCGTGATTCCGGCGTTGTTTACCAAAATATCAATCGCTCCAAACTCTGCCAAAACATCATCTACCAATTTTTGAGCTGCTTCAAAATCCGAAGCGTCCGATTGGTAACCTTTGATTTCTGTGATTTGGCTTAATTCTGATTCTAATTCCTTAGCTTTATCAACAGAGCCGGCATAAGTGAATGCGATTTTTGCACCTTCTTTGGCAAAAACTTCCGCAATTCCACGCCCGATTCCACGCGTTGCACCTGTGATGATGGCAACTTTACCTTGTAGTAATCCCATATATTTTATTGTTCAATATCTTTATTACAGAAATTAATTAAATAATTTCTTACTTTAAAATTTGTTTTATTACCAACTTTTCTAAAAGCTTTACAAGCCTCATTAATTTGATTGGTGCCAAGATAAGAAATTGCAAGCTTTATATTAGCATCTGCAATTACCATTCTGTAACTACTCTCTTTTATATTAAGATTTTTTATTTTCTCAAACTCTAAAATAGCTTTTTCAAAAGATCGTTTATTATAGTATGATTCTCCTTTTTCTATAGTTTTAAATAGTAATTTTTCTTCATCTAATTCTAAGTCTTTATAAAATCTTAAAAAATCTACTTCTTTAGTAACCAATAAATCCTTTCCATAAGGATTTTGGACAAAAATTTCTGCTTTTTTTAATGATGATAAAAATTCATTGTCATATCTCGAATTACGTCCATCAATAATGTTAACATCTTTAATTTTATTATTTTTCGTAATTATATATTCTGCTTTGAAATATAAATCTTTTTCATCTTTTGATGAGCCCTGAAACATATTTTTAGTAAGAAAATCGCTGAAAGATATCTCTGAATTAAAAATTGGTTTTGTAACAGTATTTGATATCAGTAAGGTATCTCCTTTTCTAATTTCTATCTTGGGTTGAAATTCAGGATATTTTTTAATAAAATTTTCCCGTTTCAAAAATAAATATATTTTCTTGTCGTCAATATCATGTATCAAAAAATAATTATCTCGAAATTCGTAATTCATTCTTCTATTACCCACTTGAATTGATCTTTCAGAAAAGGTAGCATCGAATAAATAATCATTAATTGTGATTCTATTAGGTGCGATTGTATATATCAATTCATAAGAAAATAATTCATTATTAACTTCAATATCTTTCCCGTTAGAATAAATGATTTTATCTAAAACCCAAGTTCCTAAAAGATTTTTATTTTGTGAAAATCCTTTTACAATTACGATTAAAAATAATATAAATAATAATTTTTTATACATCTATTTCAAATTGCATTATTCACAATCAAAACAATCTCACCCTTTAAAGTTTTACTTTTCGAGAATTCAATTAACTCATTGATTGTTCCCCTTTTAGTTTCTTCGAATTTTTTGGAAATTTCCCTACTCAAACTAGCTTTTGTTTCTTCTCCAAAGAATTCTTTGATTTGTTCAAGTGTCGTATTGATTTTATGAGGACTTTCGTAAAGAACGATTGTCTTTTTCTCTTCAGCTAATTGTTTTAGTTTGGTTTGTCTTCCTTTTTTTTGAGGCAAAAATCCAGCGAAAAGAAATTCATTATTTGGCAATCCGGAAACTACAAGCGCCGGAATCAAAGCTGTTGCGCCAGGAAGACAAATCATTTCCAAATTTTCATCCGCACAAGCTTTTGCCAAAAGATAACCCGGATCCGAAATTCCTGGAGTTCCTGCATCGGTAATTATCGCAATATTTTGACCATTTTTCAGGTCATCAATTACTTTTTGTGTAGCTTGATGTTCATTATGTAAATGATAGGATTTCAAAGGTTTGGAAATTTCGTAATGTTTCAGAAGAACGCCGGAAGTTCGGGTATCTTCACACAAAATATAATCCACTTCTTTCAAAACTTTCACAGCCCGGAAAGTCATATCTTCCAGATTTCCAACAGGTGTTGGAACAAAATATAAAATACCGCTCATCTACAAAAACCTATTTTCAACCAAAGTCCACAGTCTTTGTGCATAATTATCGACCTTTTTCCAATCTCTATCGTAATAAATATCACTCAAGTACTCCTGAGCCTTATCCAGAGAATTGAAAGAATTCAGAACTGTAACCACTTGATTCAATTCACTTTGGCTTCCGTTAAATAAATATTGGGAAAATGCAATTCTGTCATTCAAATCCAGCTTAAATTCTGGTTTTGGTTTCGGTGCTTCCATATAATCTGTCGGCACATTATTTTTCAGAAGACTTCCCGAAGTCTGAACCGCAGCAGGTTTTTCAATTTCTTCCAAATGGTCATCATCAAACAAGGATTTTGCAATTTTCAAACCTTTGATATTGGCTAATTTGAATTTTTTTTCTTGCTGTTCTTGCTCGGTTGATGAATCCTCAATGGGCTCAGATTTTTCTTTTAGCTGCGTATTTTCTTTAGAAAATTCAATAATTCTTCTTCTGTTTTCCTCAAGTTCTTTCAGTTTTGCTTCTTTCTCAGCCAATCTTGCTTCATAATCATCCTGAGAATTTTCTGCAGTTGGTTCATCTTTGGTCATTGCGAAAGAAAACTGACTGTCCTGCATTGGCTCGAGCTTCTCTGCAGGTTCTGCCAACAATTTTTCTTCTTCTATTTCAGCAACGGCCTCCTCAATTTCTTCGTGAAAATTTTGAGCTTCAATTTCATTGATAACTTCCGTTTCTGATATTGGTTCTACAATCAATTCTTCATTTTGAGTTTCAACTTCGATTTCATTCTCTATTTTTTCCTCAGGCTGATTTTCATCTTCAGTTCCATCAACAATTTCATTTTCAGAAATTGATTCATCAACCCAATTTTCCTGCGCATCGATTTCAGCAAAAGAATGAACTTCCTCCACTTCCGGAACATCATCGAAAATATCGTGCATTTCACTCTCCTCAACAATAATTTCAGCCACTTTATTTTCTTCCTCAAATTCCTCCACAGAAATCAAATCAGAATCAATATTTGTTAATTGATTATCAATTACTTTTGCAGACTCATTTTGGGTTGGCGAATAATCAACATTCTGAGAAATTTTTAGAAAAGAAAACTTCTGATAAAGTTGGTTGATTTCGTTTTCCTTGTCCAAAATCGCTTGATAAGAATCAGAATCCGATAATTCTGACAAAAGAATTTTGATTTCAGCGAAGATTTTCTCGTATGTATCTTGCAGGTTTTGCATAATAAATCTTATTAATTTTTACTTAAATTTGATGCTTATAAATTTAAGAACAATTTTGTTCTCAAAAAGGTTTACTGTAATTATTTTAATCTTTGAACGCTGTAAATCTAATCGCAAAGTTGCAATCTTTTTTTATAAGCAAAACACTTTCAAGTCGCATCATTTCTTTGATTAAATTCAATTAAGGACTTAAATGTTTGATAAGGAATTGATTTCGTGCCTTTGCGTTGAAACAAAAATTTTAAAACAATTTTTTGCTAAATTAATAATGTTTTTAGAAAATACAATTAATCACTCAAAACAAAGTGGCTGGATGGAGGTCATCTGTGGTTCTATGTTCTCCGGAAAGACGGAGGAACTCATCAGAAGACTGCGCCGTGCGGAAATGGCCGGACAAAATGTGGAGATTTTCAAACCGAGAATCGATACACGTTATTCGGAGGAAGATGTGGTTTCCCACAACCAGACCAAAATCCGTAGTACAGCGGTGGAAAGTCCTTCCGAGATTCTTTTGTTGGGTTCTAATTGTGATGTAGTGGCGATAGATGAAGCACAATTTTTTGATGAAAGCATTGTAGATGTAGCCAATCAATTGGCAAATAACGGAATTCGGGTTGTGATTGCCGGTTTGGATATGGATTTTCTAGGTCGACCTTTTGGGCCAATGCCGAATCTGATGGCGACTGCAGAATATGTGACCAAAGTTCACGCAATTTGTAGAAAAACTGGAAATCTTGCCAATTATTCTATGCGAACTTCGGCTGGACAAGAGTTGGTAGAACTGGGCGAAACTGAAGCTTATGATGCAGTCAGCAGAAGAGTTTTTGTGGATGAAGTTTTGAATAAAAATAATGAAATTAATTAGTTTAGTTTTTGATATTCAATGAATTATACAATAAAAGAAATCGCAGAAATAACCAATTCTGAAATGATTGGAAATCCGGAAGACAAAATCAAGAATATTGCTTTTGACAGTCGGACGATTTATTCTACAAAAAATACTGCATTTCTTGCCATCAATACGAACAAAAACTCTGGCCAAAAATATATTGATAACGTTATTGAAAAAGGAATCGACACGGTTATCACAGAATACAAAATTTATGATTCTTCTATCAATCAAATCATTACAAAAAATTCGGTTGAGTTTTTACAGACTCTTGCCAAATATCATTTTGAAAATTCTGATATTAATTCCATTGGAATAACGGGCAGTAATGGAAAGACGATTCTGAAAGAATGGCTGTATCAATGTCTTTCTAATGAGTTTGTTATGGTTAAAAGTCCAAAGAGTTTTAATTCACAAATCGGTTTGCCTTTGTCATTATTGCAAATTGATAAAAAACACGAACTAGGAATTTTCGAAGTTGGAATTTCCAAACCAGATGAAATGGAAAAACAGGAAAATGTTTTCCATCCAAAGATTGGATTATTGACGCATATTGGAACTGCGCATTCGGCAAATTTCAGTTCTGAAGAAGGATTAATTAAAGAGAAACTGAAGCTGTTTAAACAATCAGAAATAATTTTTTACAATGCTGATAACGAATTGACAGACAAATTAATCAAACAGTTATACTCAAGTAAAAAATTAATATCATACGGATTAAAGAATAACAATCACATCACAATAATTTCTGATGTTGATGACCGAACTCAAGATATTAAAATCAAATATTTTGAAGAGGAATTTTCGCTTCCAATCAATCAAAGAGACGAAGCAACTTTAACCAATGTTTTGGCTTTGATAGGAATTTTAAAAGAATTTAATTTGTCAAATCTTCAAATCAAAGAAAAAATCGATGCTCTCAAAGCGATTGAAATGCGTCTGGAAAGTATCGAAGGAATCAGAAACAATTTGATTATCAATGATTCTTACAATCTCGATTTGGATTCTTTGAAAATTGCTTTTCAGTTTATCAGCGAATATAATAAACCTAAAAAATCGTTGATTCTTACTGATATTTTGGATTCAAACGAAAATTCTGGAGAGTTATATTCTGAAGTTTCTGAATTGGTAAATGATCAGAAATTCGATAAAGTTTTCTTGATTGGCGAGGAAATAAGTTCTTTTTATAAACTATTCAGTTCAGAAACTTTTACTTTTAATAACACCAATCAATTTATTGAAAGTAAGGTTATTAGTGATTTAGAAAACCAAGTCATTCTTCTTAAAGGTGCCAGAAAATTTGAGATTGAAAAAATCAAAGAAGTTCTAGAACTTAGAAAACACGATACAGTTTTAGAAATCAATCTTAATTCAATTCTTCATAATATTAATTTTCACAAATCTTTGCTAAAACCAGAAACCAAAATGATGGCAATGGTAAAAGCGAATGCTTATGGCTTAGGAAGTTATGAGATTTCAGAGTTTCTTCAACACCATCACATTGATTATCTTGGTGTTGCATTTGCTGATGAAGGTGTTGAGCTCAGAAAAAAAGGAATCACGACTCCAATTATCGTGATGAATCCCGAGCAACATAGCTATGACTCGGTGATTGAATATAATCTGGAACCGGAAATCTACAGTCTTCGAGTTTTAGAATTATTCAATGAACAGCTGATAAAATCTGGAAATCAACAGACATATCCGATTCATATCAAGCTGGAAACAGGAATGCATCGTCTTGGTTTTAAGGATTTTGAATTAGATGAATTAATTGAAAAATTAAACTTGATGAATGTAAAAGTTCAAAGTATTTTCAGTCATTTATCATCTTCTGATATGCCAGAAGAAAAGGAATATACACTGAATCAATTAAAAACTTTTGAAGTTAACTCAAGTTATTTGATTGATAAATTAGGTTATCAGCCAATAAGACATATTCTCAATTCATCAGGAATTACCAATTATACTGATTATCAATATAATATGGTGCGAATTGGAATTGGTATGATTGGAGAAACATCGAATCCAGACATCAAAAAGCAGCTTCAACATTCGGTTAGTTTTAAAACTGTTATTTCCCAAATTTCGGAAGTAAAAACTGGAGAATCAGTAGGTTATAGCAGACGATTCAAAGCTGAAAAAGATATAAAAATTGCTACAATCCCAGTTGGTTATGCAGACGGAATCCCCAGATTGATAGGAAACCAAGTCGGAAATGTTGGAATTAATAATCAACTTTGCCCGATTGTAGGAAGTATTTGTATGGATATGATGATGATTGACGTGGATAATGCTCAAGCAAAAGAAGGCGATTCGGTGACAATTTTTAATTCGAATCCAAGTCTTGATGAATTCGCTAAATATTGTGGTACAATTACTTACGAAGTTTTAACATCTATTTCTCCACGTGTTAAAAGAATCTATATAAAGAATTAATAATGATAAAGAAGCTCATTTACCTGATTCCACTTTTAGCTTATCTGACGACTTTTTCTCAGGTTAAGGAAAATCTGGTCATACCTAAAAATCCAAAAATCGGATTATCTCTTTCTGGTGGTGGAGCAAAAGGTTTTACACATGTTGGCGTTCTAAAAGTTTTGGATTCTCTTGGTGTTAAAATCGATTATATTTCCGGTACCAGTATGGGATCTATTGTTGGCGGCCTTTATGCTGCAGGCTACACGGGAAAAGATATTGAAAAAATCGTGATGGACACTGACTTTTATTCATTGATTACAGATCCAAAAACAAGGCAAGAAACTTCTTTTTTTAATAAGAGTGTAGATAAGTATCTTTTTACTGTTCCTTTGAAAAATGGAAAAATCAGCTTTCCATCTTCCATCAGCACAGGTCAGAGGAATGTTTATTTATTGAAAGAGTTATTGAGAAATGTTTCTAACATTGATGATTTTTCCAAGCTACCAATTCCGTTTATGTGTATCGGTACTAATATTGAAAGTGGGCAGATGAAAATTTTTGAAAATGGCGATTTGGTTTCGTCTATTATGGCAAGTTCTGCTTTTCCATCGCTTTTAGAGCCTGTGAAAATTGGTGACAGTATTTACGTAGATGGTGCGATGACAGTCAATTACCCTTCAAAACCTCTCAAAGATAAAGGTATGGACATTGTCATAGGTGTAGATTTGAATCAGCCGCTAGTCAAGCGTGAAAATCTTAACAGTGTCATATCAATTCTGAATCAAATCATTGATTTTGGTATCCAGAAGGAGACTAAAAATCAATACAGGTATACTGATATCAACATTAAACCGGATTTGAAAGGAATAACAGCTACAAGCTATGATGAAAAAAGAAAAATTTTGGATAGCGGCTATGTAGAAGCAAAAAAATATGCGGAAATTTTGGACCAATTACCAAAAAGAAATTTTGAAAGAATCCGCTCTTCAATTAACCCAATCTACTCCAGCGTTTATAAAATAGATAGTCTTGCGGTTGAGAACGGAAGAATTTACAAAGCCAATTACATACGTGGAAAAATGGGGCTCAAACTACCATCTTTACAGACTTATGGTAGTGTCAATAAGATGATTGATAAACTGTATGCAACCAATAATTATAAGTTCATCAATTACGATATCGTTCAGGAAAATAACAGCAGTTACCTCAAATTGTATGTCACAGAAGAAGATGGTCGTCATTTTCTGAAATTTGGATTGCATTATGATGAGATTTTCAAGACTGGATTATTACTCAATTATTCGGCAAAAAGACTTTTATTCAGAAATTCAAACTTATCTTTAGATGTCATTGTTGGTGACAGTCCAAGATATTATTTCAATTATTTTATTGATAATGGTTACATTCCAGGATTTGGATTATACTCTTCTGCAATGAGTTTTGATCTAAAAAACTTTGATAATAACACCACCGAAACCTGGAAATGGTTCAGAAATGAAGCATACATACAATCCGTGTGGAAAGATAAGTTTGCATTTGGAGGAGGATTGAGCCACGATTATTTTGTGAGTGACAAGAACGGAACAGATAAGCAAATAGAAAAATATCTGAATCCCTACGTTTTTCTGAAAAGCGATACTCAGAACGATAGAGATTTTCCAACCAAAGGATTTTATCTGAATGCTGAAGGTAAAATTTTGGATTTATTCAACTCCGATTTAGAAAAGAAACCATTGTTAGCAAAAGCAGATATTAGAATGAATTTTTATCTCTCAAAATGGCTCACTTATCGACTTAATCTCTACGGTGGCATAACCATTGGCGATCAGCCACAAAGGTTTTATCAATACAGAGTGGGTGGAATCTTTGAACAGAATTTAGGAAACTTCAAATCATTTGGCGGTTATCAATTTGCATCATTAACAGATAATAATATATTTCTTGCTTCCAATGATTTTCAATTTAGATTTGACAAAAACTATTTTTTGATTGCCAATTTCAGTATTGCCAACTTATTTGATTCTATCAAATTCGAAGATGCTGTCAAACTAAATTACAGCTCCATTGGTTTGACTGCAGGTTACAAATCACCTTTTGGACAAATAAAGCTCAACGTCAGCAAATCACTTAACAAACATAAAGGCGTATTCAGTGTCATTTTAGGACATTGGTTTTAACAATATGATAAACTATTTTTTCGAAAATATCGATCCCAAAGATATTCATCCCAATACTTCACAATGGTTGGAAAACCTCATTATTTCTGAGAACAAAAAGCCTGGCGACATCAACTATATTTTCTGTGATGACGATTATCTCCTCAAGGTAAATCAAGACTATTTAGACCACGATTATTTCACAGATATCATCACATTCGACTATGTGAAGGGAAAAACCATTTCAGGCGATATTTTCGTATCTTTGCCGCGCATTTTGGACAATGCTGCTACTCTATCTCAGGATTTTGAAAAAGAATTCAACAGAGTTTTGGCACACGGGATTCTTCATCTATGTGGTTACAAAGACAAAACAGAAGAAGAACAAACTCAAATGCGAGGAAAAGAAGATTGGTACATCAATCAATTTGAATATTTATAGAAGCTTAATCCCGCTTTCCGCTATATCTTTTTTGTCATACAAGTTTTGTTTTAGAAGCAACTTTTCATTTCAGACAAAAAAGGATGCCGCTGCAATCAGGGCTAGTTACATTAAGTTTTTAAAATAAATCTTCTACAATGTTTCACGTGGAACATTTAACATTAAATAAAAAATTTTATTGCGATTAGCCAAATGCTATAAGCCAAAACAAATAAAATGATTACAGATATATATGACGTTATCGTCGTTGGCGCAGGACACGCCGGTTGCGAAGCAGCTGCTGCCTCAGCAAATTTAGGTTCAAAAACCCTTTTGGTTACCATGAATATGCAGACCATCGGACAGATGAGCTGCAACCCTGCGATGGGCGGAATTGCAAAAGGTCAAATTGTTCGGGAAATAGATGCAATGGGCGGATATTCCGGGATTATTGCAGACCGATCTGCCATTCAATTCAAAATGCTTAACCTTTCCAAAGGTCCTGCAATGTGGTCGCCAAGAACACAAAACGACAGAATGCTTTTCGCTGAAGAATGGCGTTTAGCGCTCGAAAACACGCCTAATCTTGACTTTTTCCAGGATATGGTTAGAAGTTTAATTATAGAAAACGGTAAGGCAGTTGGTGTTGTTACTGGCTTAGGTATCGAAATACGTTGTAAGGCTGTAGTTCTTACAAACGGAACTTTCCTTAACGGACTTATTCACGTGGGAGATAAACAACTTGGTGGTGGAAGAATGGGCGAACCAAGAGCTTTTGGTATAACAGAGCAACTAATTTCTTTAGGTTTTGAAGCCGGTAGAATGAAAACCGGAACACCTCCACGTGTGGACGGAAGAAGCCTAGATTACTCCAAAATGGAAGAACAAAAAGGTGATGAAAATCCTCAGAAATTCAGTTATTTAGATACACCTAGATTAACTAAACAATTAAGCTGTCATATTGTTTATACCAACGAAACTGTGCACGATATTTTACGTGAAGGATTTGATAGAAGCCCAATGTTTAATGGAACGATCCAAAGCACAGGACCAAGATACTGTCCAAGTATTGAAGATAAAATAAACCGTTTTGCAGAGCGTAACAGACATCAACTTTTTGTAGAACCAGAGGGTTGGAAAACCGTAGAAATCTACGTAAATGGTTTCAGCTCATCACTTCCGGAAGATGTTCAAATCAAAGCAATGAGACATATTCCAGGCTTCCAAAACGTGAAGGTTTTCCGTCCTGGTTACGCAATTGAATATGATTACTTCCCTCCTACTCAACTCTATCACACTTTGGAAACCAAATTAATTCAAAACCTTTATTTCGCTGGTCAAATCAACGGAACTACTGGTTATGAAGAAGCAGCGGGACAAGGTTTGATGGCAGGTATCAATGCACATCAAAAAGTTCACGACAAAGGAGAGTTTATTCTTAACAGAGATGAAGCTTATATCGGTGTTTTAATCGATGATTTGATTACGAAAGGAACCGAGGAACCCTATAGAATGTTCACTTCCAGAGCTGAATACAGACTGCTTCTGAGACAAGATAATGCTGATATAAGACTAACTGAAAAAGCCTTCGAATTAGGTTTAGCTAAGGAAGAAAGACTCAGAAAAGTTCAAGAAAAAATCGCTAAAAGTGAAGAACTTGAGGCGTTTTTGAGAGAAACTTCTTTAAAACCAGGCATTATTAATCCGATTCTGGAAACTATAGAATCTTCACCTGTTGATCAAGCGTACAGAGCTTCTCATTTCCTGACTCGCCCCAATATGAATTTGGACAAATTAGACATCATAGAATCTATCAAACAGGTTACATCCAAATATGCGGATGAAGTTCGTGAACAGGCAGAAATAAATATTAAATACAAAGGTTATATCGAAAAAGAAAAGGATAATGTTGCTAAACTAAACCGGTTGGAGTCATTCCTAATTCCTGAAGACTTCGATTACCTAAAAATAGCGAGTCTATCTGCTGAAGCTAAACAAAAAATGAGTAAAGTAAAGCCTAAAACCATTGCTCAGGCAGGAAGAATCAGTGGCGTTTCTCCGGCGGATATTAATGTACTTTTGATATATTTAGGTAGGTAATTTATATTAATGTTCCACGTGAAACATTTACTATTAAAAGTTCAATATTATAAGTTTAAAATTTTATATAGTGAACTTTAAACTTACAATTTATTATGAAAATTAAAGACCATTTTTTAACGCAAGAAATATTTGAAATTAAAGAAACGGAAACGAAAGGTGTTTTCAAAACCTCTCCTATTCCATCTAATATTTCAAGATATTATGAGAGTGAAGATTATATTTCGCATCATCAGGATTCGGGAAGTTTGAAAGAAAAACTATATAAATTTCTGCAGTCTTTTAATCTTCAATACAAGAAAAATATCCTCGTTGATAGAATTAAAAAAGGTTCAAGTGTTTTAGATTATGGATGTGGAGCTGGAGAATTTGTAAAGTATATTGAGAATTATTTTGAAACTTTTGGATTTGAACCAAATTCTGACGCTAGAAATGCCGCCATTAATAAAACTCAAAAAGCAAAAATTATTAATGATGTACATTTAATAGAAAATCAAAGTTTAGATGCAATTACACTTTGGCATGTTTTCGAACACATAGAAAACCAGAAAGAAATGCTGGATATTTTCCATTCAAAATTAAAAGAAAAAGGTTTGCTAATTATTGCAGTTCCAAACCCAACTTCGTATGATGCGAAACATTATAAAGAATTTTGGGCTGCTTATGATGTACCTAGACACATCTATCATTTTTCAAAAAAAGGAATGGAAAATCTAATTTCCAAAAATCCGGACTGGAAATTAAGAAAAATCAAACCTCTTCTACTCGACTCATTTTATATCTCAATGTTGAGTGAAAAATATAAAAAAACACCGCTTTTTTGGCTTAAAGCAGTCTTTCACGGAACTATTTCTAACGTAAAGGCACTTTTTAACTCAGAATTTTCCAGTTTGATATATATTATCGAAAAAAAATAGAAAATAGATTTTTGGTACACTTCTGAAAGTCAATTTTCAGCTATCCTTCTTAAAAATTGTTAATAACTATAAAATTTCAATATTATAAAGTTAAATCCTAATTTGGATTAAAGTCACCGAGAATGCTCTAAATTTTTTTCTCTGAATAATATTAGAGCATAGTCAAAAATAAAACCGACAAATTGCTTTGTCGGTTTTTTTTATCTCTAGAAAATAATTTGCTATTTGTTAATCGCTGCAACTCCTGGAAGTTCCAAACCTTCCAAACTTTCCAACATCGCACCACCACCAGTTGAAACGTAGCTCACTTTGTCAGAATAACCAAACTGTTTTACAAAAGCCACACTGTCTCCTCCTCCAACTAATGAGAAAGCGCCTAATTTTGTTGCTTCCGCTATGCTATCTCCTAAAGCTTTAGTTCCATCCGCAAAGTTAGACATTTCGAAAACGCCAATTGGTCCGTTCCAAAGAATGGTTTTAGAATTTAGCAAAACATCATTGAAAATCTCTCTAGATTTTGGACCTGCATCCAAACCTTGCCAATCTTCCGGAATTGCTGTAATATCAACCACTTTTCTTTCTGCCTCATTGTTAAAATCATCAGCAATAACACTGTCTGTAGGAAGATAAACTTTTACATTGTGCTGTTTTGCCTTCTCTAGAATTTCCAGTGCCAGAGCCATTTTATCATCTTCAACAATCGATTGTCCGATTTTTCCACCCATCGCTTTGATGAATGTGAAAGACATCCCACCACCAATAATCAGATTATCTACAGCTGGAAGAATATTTTCAATAATTGTGATTTTTGTAGAAACTTTAGAACCTCCAAGTATCGCAGTTACAGGCTTTTCTCCAGATTTCAGCACCTTATCAATTGCTGTTAATTCATCTTCCATTAGTAAACCGAAAAACTTAGTAGAAGGAAAAAACTCAGCAATTACAGCTGTGGAAGCGTGCGCTCTGTGAGCGGTACCAAAAGCATCATTGACGTAAGCATCTCCTAATTTCGACAGTTTTTCTGCAAAATCTCTATCACCTTTTTCTTCTTCATTATGAAAACGTAAATTTTCCAGTAATAAGATTTCTCCTGGCTGAAGCTCAGCCGAAGCTTTCTCAGCCTTCTCTCCTACTGACTCATCCACAAACTTAACTTCTTGACCAAATGCTTTAGAAATTTCGTCTACAATGTTTTTTAGTGAATATTTATCGTTCACTTCACCTTTTGGTCTTCCAAGATGCGTCATCAGGATTACAGAACCGCCATCTGCCAAGATTTTCTCAACAGTTGGTTTTACAGCTGTGATTCTTGTATTGTCCGTCACCAAGAGATTCTCATCCTGAGGAACATTGAAATCAACACGCACTAATGCTTTTTTGTTTTTGAAATCGAAATCTTTTATAGTTTTCATTAAAATATTTATTTAATTTTTATCAAAAGTACAGAATAAATCCTGCTTTCTTTGTTTCACAAATTTAAAACTAATTCTCCCCTTTTGAAAATTAAATCCCGAAAAGAAATCCACAAATTTATTTTACATTCATAAACATCTTCTTTTTCTTTTTTTAAAAATAAATATTGTAGTCTATTGTTGTAGTTCGGTATTATGGGGAAAAATAAAACAGTTTTATTTCATCACAGAAAATGTGAAGTATTGAATAAGTTTTTAACATTAATTTAACTTTGATTATCAAATCATTGAGTTTGTTATCAACAATTGTTTGTAATTATTTTTAGATTCAATTATTTAAAACCCAGCTGGGGATAATCGAGACAATTCAGACAGAAAAGTATTTCGAAATTTTGTGATTAAAATTTGGAAGCGATTTTCATTAGTGAAAATATTGAAGATTAAAAAGAAATATTTGACAGAAGTTATCCACAGGTTTTCTAACAATTTCCAACATTCTATTATCTTTTTGTCAATCATTATAAATTTTATTTAATTAATTATCACTATAAGTTTTATATGGTTGATATTTAAGTAATTAATAGACAATATTAATCGTAATTATACTATCATAGTGAGATAACAATTGCAAAATATGTAGTAATTTTATACTGTTAAAAGTGACAATGATAATTTTAAGTGAAATCTATTATAGATTCCATTTTACTAATAAAAATAATGAATAATAAAAATGAAAAAGATTGCAATAGCCGCAGACCACGCCGGTTTTGAGTACAAAGAACTGATAAAAAAATATTTAGAAGGAAAGGTTGAAATCAAAGATTATGGAACCTACTCTACAGATTCAGTTGATTATCCTGATTTTGTACATCCAGCAGCTTCGTCGGTGGAAAACGGAGAAAATGAATTAGGAATCTTGATTTGTGGTAGCGGAAACGGCGTGCAAATAACTGCAAACAAACATCAGAAAATACGTTGCGCGCTCTGTTGGATGCCAGAAATTGCAAGTTTGGCTAGACAACACAATGATGCAAATATGATTTCGATTCCGGCGAGATTTATTTCTAAGGAATTGGCTTTTGAGATTGTAGATAAGTTCCTATCCACGGATTTTGAAGGTGGAAGACACCAAAATAGAGTTGGTAAAATAGCATTTTGCTAATATTATTTCTATAAAAGAATTACACAAAGATGAAAAAACTCACTACTCTACTGTCGATTTGCTTTATTTTTTCGGCTCTTTCTGGGCAAAAAAATGGCTACAAAATTAGCGTTGAAACCAAAAATCTTCAAGGCGAATGTATTTATATGTGTCTTTACGAAGGGAATTATAAAACGACCTACATCATTGACAGTGTGAAGATTACAAAAAATTTGCAAACGGCTGTTTTTGCCAAGGATAAAAAAATAATTCCCGCCTTATATCAACTGAGATTCCGAAATAAAAATGACAAAAGGGATATTATGATAGACAACGGAAATACCATTGCCCTGAAAATTGACAGCAAAACAATGGACGGACTTTCTACTGCAGATCCTTTGAATAAAGATTTTCTAGCTTCACAAAATAATATGAATCCTAATGAAAGGGCAGAAATTTTTGCGGCTATGGAGAAAAAATTTCCTCAAAACAGCTTATTGAAACTTTTTTCGCTTATCGAAAATAGAAAACAAGACCGAAATTTTGCCAATAAATTTCCCGAAGAAACCAGAAGACAAGAATACTTTAAAGGAATTGATCCTGAAGATAAAAAGATACATCTTTTGCCCAACATCTATCAGTTTCTAAACACATACACCAGTCTTTTTCCGATAGATAAAGAAAATTATAAAAAAAATGTAGATTTTCTACTGAAAGGGCAAAATTGCGAATCCAGAAATTACCTTTTCTATACCGATTGGTTTTTAAAAAATATTGAATTTTATAGCACCAACAAGGACTTTTTGGATATGTACCGCTACGTTTTCGATACCTATTTGAACCAAACCAAATGCCTGGAAAAAAATCAAAAATTGTACAACAAAGCACTTACTAAAATCAGAAGTACCGAAGCCTTGCCAATAGGCGCAGTTTTGCCGGAGATAAAGTTAAGAAACACCTTAAAAAAGGAAATAGACCTGAAAGATATTTACACCAGCAATATGCTAACAGTTATTGCCTTTTATGATCCGGAATGTGTGCATTGCCAAACAGAAGTGCCAAAAATGTTGGAACTTTTTGATAAAATGGATGCCAATTGGAGCTCAAAAATCAACAAAGTTGCTTTTTTCAATGCCCCACAAAACGAAAAAAAATGGAATGATTTCATCAAACAAAAAAATCTAAAAAACTGGAACAATTTGGAAGGAAAAGACAGCAGTGTCTCTATGAAATTTGGTTTTCCAGCCAATCCTAGTTATTTGGTTATCAATAAAAAAGGGGAAGTAATTTCTAAAAAACTAGACAAAAAGGAAATCCTGAAGTACTTACAGGAAATAGACAAAGAATAATTGATAATAGAACGCGTAAAAAATTAAAATCTGACATTTGTCAGATTTTTTTTATCTTTGCAACGCATTTCACAGAGAAAGTTCTTTCTCACGAAACCATAAATTAATACAAAGGTTTCCAAAACTCCCCTATTTTTATTATATATTTATTGAATTAAATAATTCCGATTTTGGGATTATTATTGTTGTTGATAAATGAAGTTGAATTATACTTAGAAAAAATGAAAAACAAAAAACATACATCTCATAAAAACGAACAGAAACTTCAGGATTTAGGAAGGAAAATCATTCGTTTTATGAATCAGAAAACTTCCAAGATCTACAATTATAAACAGATTGCGGAAGGTATAGATTACAAAAATCCAAGACAAAGAGAGCTGGTAATTCAGGCGCTTCACAGACTCTTGGCAACTCAGAAAATTAAGGAAACCGAGAAAGGAAAATATATTGTCAATCTCAATATAGAAGGAACTTTGACAGGTGTTATAGATTTCAATCAATCCGGAAATGCTTACGTAAAAGTAGAAGGAATGGCGGATGATATATTCGTGCATCAGAAAAATGTGAAAGATGCTTTGCAAGGCGACAAAGTGCTTTTGGTAACTTACAATTTCAAGGGTAAAAAAGTAGAAGGTTCCGTTGTGGAAGTTTTGGAACGTGCCAAAGATACTTTTGTAGGCGTCTTCCAACAGATTGCAGAAAAAGATTTCGGGTTTGTGGTTTTCGATAAGAAAACGATGAATACGGATATGTTCATTTCCAAAAATCACTTCAACGATGCAAAAGACGGCGACAAGGTCATCGCAAAAATGCGCGAATGGCGACCGGGAAGCAAAAATCCGGAAGGCGAAATCGTGACTGTTCTTGGAACGCCTGGCGACCACGAAACAGAAATTCATTCAATTCTTGCAGAATACGGTTTGCCTTACAATTTCGAGCCAGAAGTGGAGCACGACGCAGACCAAATCGACCGAAGCATCAGCGATGAAGAAGTAGCCAAACGTTGGGATATGCGAGACATTTGCACATTTACCATTGACCCAAAAGATGCGAAAGATTTCGATGATGCGTTATCAATCCAAAAATTAGAAAATGGATTGTGGCAAATCGGTGTTCATATCGCGGACGTTTCGCATTACGTAAAGCCAGGAACTATTCTGGACGATGAAGCTTACAAAAGAGCAACGTCGGTTTATCTGGTAGATAGAGTAGTGCCGATGCTTCCGGAGGTGTTGAGTAATGATGTCTGTTCACTCCGTCCGAATGAAGATAAATTCACTTTCTCAGCGGTTTTTGAACTGGATGACGAGGCGAAAATCCATAAGCAATGGTTTGGTAGAACGGTTATCCATTCGGACAGAAGATTTGCTTACGAGGAAGCGCAGGAAAGAATAGAAACCGGTGAAGGCGATTTGGTGGAGGAAATTCTTCAACTGGATAAATTGGCCAAAATTATGAGAGCAGAACGTATCAGAAATGGGGCGATTACCTTTGACAGAAGCGAAGTAAGATTCAATCTGGATGAAAATAACAAACCGATTGGCGTTTACTTCAAAGTCAGCAAAGATTCCAACCATTTGATTGAGGAATTTATGCTTTTAGCCAACAAAAAAGTCTCAGAATTTATTTCATTAAACAAAAGAAATGAACCAGCCGGCAACACGTTCATTTACAGAATTCACGATGACCCAGACCCGGCAAAACTGACAGCTTTACGAGATTTCGTAGGAAACTTCGGTTATAAAATGGACTTGGCAAATACCAAAAAAGTCGCAGAATCTCTGAATAAATTATTAACCGACGTCAAAGGAAAAGGCGAGGAAAATATGATTGAAACCCTAGCAATGAGAAGTATGAGCAAAGCCGTTTATTCCACCGACCCAATCGGTCATTACGGACTTGGCTTCGAATATTATTCGCATTTCACATCGCCCATCCGTCGTTATCCCGATTTGATTGCGCATAGATTGCTTCAGCATTATTTGGACGGCGGAAAATCGCCGAATAGAGAAGTGGTGGAAGAGCAGGCCAAACATTGTTCAGCAATGGAGCGTTTGGCTTCTGAAGCAGAGAGAGAAAGCATCAAATTTATGCAAGTCAAGTTTATGGAAGATCATGTTGGAGAAGTTTTCTCAGGTGTTATTTCCGGTGTTGCTGAATATGGTTTCTGGGTAGAGATCCCTGAAAATGGAGCAGAGGGTATGATTAAACTGAGAGATTTGGTGGATGATTCTTATTCTCTGGATGCCAAAAATTATGCGATTGTAGGTTCCAGAACCGGCAACACTTATCAACTCGGAGATGAGGTCAAAATCAAAGTGGTGAAGGCGAATTTGATTGCGAAGCAACTGGATTTTAAAATTGTTGATTAGAATAAATTTTTATTGAGATTCAGTTTCAAAACCTCCGAAAACTCTCGCAGATTATGTTGATTTCACAGATTTAGCATATCAATAAAAAATCAGCTTGATCAGCAACATCTGCGAGATAAATTTAACTTCGTATAATTTATCAGAGCTTCTTAAATTTTAAATCTCTATTTTTACAGCCGGTTCTGAAATTTAAAACGAATGCTCGAACTCATTTTATACGCTGTCGGATTAGGAATAATGCTAAGTTTGGTCTTTATCGGGCCCATATTTTTCCTGCTGATAGAAACTAGTTTTTCCCGTGGTCCAAGACACGCAATTGCCTTGGATATAGGTGTGGTTTCTGCCGATATTCTCTGCATTCTGGTCAGTTATTATGCCAGCGCAGACTTGGTCAGTTTGATAGATAAACATCCGGGGTTTTACCGGATTTCCGCATTTCTGATTCTGATTTACGCCATTTATATGCTACTTTCCAGAACCAAAATGCATATCGAAGGTGAGGAAAAACTCATAGACCAAAATTATTTCAAAACATTTTTGAACGGATTTTTACTCAATTTATTGAATATTGGCGTTGTCCTTTTCTGGCTCGTAACCGTAGTTTCTGTGCGAAATGCTTACCCAAAAGTTCAGGATTTTATACTATATATCGGGATTGTGATTGGAACATATTTGCTTATCGACCTGTCCAAAATTCTTTTAGCAAAACAATTCCACGATAGACTTAATCAAAGAGTTGCTAACAAAATCAGAAAAACAGTAGGCTGTATTTTAGTATTGTTCAGCTTCTTCATTTTCCTTCAAAGTTTCAAAAAATTCAATAAGTTTGATGAGAAATTAGAAAAAGCCGAGAAGCAAAAGCCTAGAAAGCAATAGAAATATTTTGCAGTCTGTAAAATATTGAGAAAATGAAATCATCTAAAACTTAAACATTTCGTAACACAAATCAACTATGAAAAACATAATTTTTATTTTCTTTTTTTCGATGATGTTTACTAGCGCTCAAGAAAAACTACCAGAAGTGGTGAGCGGTAAAATAGAGCGGTTTGCTGATTTTAAATCAAAATATGTAACTGCCAGAAATGTAGATGTTTGGTTACCAAGTGGTTATTCGCCAGAAAAACAATATGCAGTTTTGTATATGCACGACGGACAAATGCTTTACGATGCCCAAAAATCTTGGAACAAGCAAGCTTGGGATGTGGATGATGTTGCCTCGAAATTGATGACCGAAAAACGCACCAAAAATTTTATCGTAGTTGGCATCTGGAATGGCGGCGAAACCAGACATCGGGATTATTTTCCACAAAAAGCGTTTGAGAGCCTAAATAGGGTGCAGAAAGATACCATTAATAATCAGCTAAGAAAAGCCGGAAGAAGTGCCGATGATTTCAAACCAAATTCTGATAATTACCTGAAATTTATTGTAAAAGAGCTGAAACCTTTCATCGACAAAAAATATGGTGTGAGCCAAAAACAAGCCAATACTTACATAGCAGGAAGCAGTATGGGCGGACTGATTTCTATGTATGCCATTTGCGAATATCCCGAGATTTTTGGTGGTGCAGCTTGCCTTTCTACACATTGGCCGGGAACTTTTTCGGCGCTCAATAATCCAATTCCAGATGCGTTTATCAGCTATTTGAAAACGCATATTCCGGATCCCAAAAATCATAAAATCTATTTTGATTGTGGCGATCAAACCTTGGATGCGATGTATCCCGAAATTCAGAAAAAGGTAGATGCGGTAATGATTTCCAAAGCGTACACTCAAAAAAACTGGAAAACAGAATTTTTTCCGGGCGCTAATCATTCCGAAGATGCTTGGAAAAGCAGACTGCACATTCCGCTAGAGTTTTTGCTGGGGAAAGAGTAGGATAATTATTTTTTTTCAGTAAAAGAAAATGTCTCGGAGCATAAAAACAACTAATTTTTTGCTAAAAGGCTAACGAGCGACTAAGATTTTGAAGTAAAATGAGAGATAAATTCAGAATTTGTGAAATTTTTTGAGCAAAGCGACTTTGTAACGCTAAAATATTTTTAACAAGATAAAAAAAATTCTACTCATTAAATTAATACTTTACAACCAACACAAATGCAAAACACAATTTTCCCAAAGTCACTAAAAAAAGGAGACAAAATCGCTATCATTTCGCCAGCTGGTTCCGTAGAAGAAACTCAGTTAGAGAAAACTTTAGTCTTAATTAAAAGCAAAGGTTACGAACCCATTTTAGGCGAAAATCTCTACACAAAATATCAAAATGGCTATTCATACGCCGGTACGGAAGAACAGCGGATAAAAGACATCAATTGGGCTTTAAATGACTCAGAGATTTCTGTAATCTGGGCTTCGAGAGGTGGTTACGGTTGTCAGCACTTGGTTCAGCATCTGGATTTGAAAGAATTCAAGAAAAATCCGAAATGGTATATTGGATATTCTGATAATACAGTGATACAAAGTTATTTTTTGAAAAAAGGTTTTGCTTCTATTCACGGACAAACGATTAAGACTTCTAGTTTTGGCGTAACCGAAGAAAGTTATGAATTGGTTTTTGATATTCTGAAAGGCAAAAAAATCAGTTACAAAATAGATTCTAACCAAAACAATAGAGTAGGAGAGACTTCCGGAATGCTGGTTGGAGGAAATCTCGCTTTGATTTATGCACTTCTCGGAACTCCATATTCTTTCGATTTCAGAGATAAAATTTTATTCATAGAGGATATCGGAGAAAATTTCTATGCCTTAGACCGAATGATTATGAGTCTGGAACTCGCAGGCGTTTTCAAAAAAATCAAAGGATTAATAGTTGGCGGAATGACCAATATGGGAAAAGAAGGCGAGAACAAAGACTACGAACAATCCTTCGATTCATTCAGTTATCAATTGATTGCAAACAGAGTTTCCAAGTACGATTTTCCAACAATTTTTGCTTTCCCGAACGGACATATTTATGATAATAGACCTTTAATCATCGGCTCAGAAATTAAAATGACCGTAAGCAAAGATGTAAAAATTAGGTTGTAATCATTTATCAACTATCATTCATCAATTATAATCCTATGGCAGACCACAACGAATTTGGAAAGATCGCAGAAGATCTGGCTGTTGATTTTTTAGTCAAGAATCAATACAAAATTCTTGTCCGCAACTACCGTTATTTGAAGGCAGAAGTTGACATCATTGCAGAATTCGAAAATCAAATTGTTGTTGTAGAAGTAAAAGCTAGAGCAACAGACGCATTTCTGGAACCTCAGGAAGCAGTTAATAAAAAGAAAATCAAACTGTTGATTTCAGCAGCCAACTATTTTGTAGAAGAAAATCATATCGACAAAGAAGTGAGATTCGACATCATTTCTGTTTTACCTAACAAACAAAAAACTTTGGAAATCCATCATATTATTGATGCTTTCCAAAGTTTTGAAATATGATTTTATTTGGCTAAAAGGTTCTTTAAACTTTCAATTTCTCGTTCAAGTTTTTTTATTTTCTGTGTGTTAGATTCTTTACTTTTAGCAATCATATCTAAAACATCTATATCGGTCAATATCCAGTTTTGTTTTCCCATTTTCTACATCGCAATAAGCTCTTTGTGATATAAATAGCTTCTTAGCAATATCAGCCTGAGAAAAACCGCTGAGCAGTCTCAGCTGTTTAATTTTTTCATTTATTTTCATCAATTAATGTTTTTATGGTTTAAAATTGATAAATAAAAATCAATTAGAAGAATTATTTCTAAAGTATGAAGTAAAACTGCTAATTATTTGTATTTGTTAAATTTTTTTATGAATAATTTCGAATTAATAAAAATGTGCAGATTATTAAATAAAAATTTTATTAACTTTAAACTTAAATCAAAATGAAAAAATTTTTATTACTACTTATTAATTATTCCAACAATCATTTTCTTTCTTATTTACTCTTGTGAGAGAGATAAGGCGGTAGAGGCATCCTCAAATAAAACGAATAATATATTTTCAAAAAAAGCGAAGTATGCGAATCCAAACGTGGATTTGAATTTTACAAATTCTGGGGAATTAAACGTTTCTCAAGAAATTATAAATAAGCTTTTTTCAAAAAGCAAAATAAACCCGGATATTTTGAATTCTACATATAACATACTTCATTATACACAAGGAAGCGAATCTGGGAAATCAGAAATCGATACAAATAAATTGCTGGGAGTTTCTATTTACAGAAAGAAAGATGGGATTTATCATCACTCTTTTTATAAAAAAGTAAATAATGAATTTGTAAATATTAAAGAAATTGATTTGAATTGTGATAAAATAACTTTTCAAAATACATCTTTTGTGATTAATTATGCTCATCTTCCAACGAATCAATTATCAGTTTATAATGTAACTAATAACTTTAAAGTGGCTAATAAAACAGCAGATGATATTGAAACTTCTATGGAATTAGAAGACTTCGTTAGCTACTATTATGGTAAACAAGTTAAGTTAGATGATAACCAAATTGATAATGATGAAGCTATTAGTATGATTGCTTATGGTGGAGGTTGTGGTAAAATATGTGCTGGAATTCCTACAGGTGTATGTACTGCTGGCGGTTGTAGTCCTAGAGGATGCTCGTCAACATCTACGAAAAATACTTTAATACAAAATAATAATCCTTTATCAAGTAATTTTGATGAATCAAAAATATATGCAATTAGAGATAATATTTTAGAAAATTCATTATTTGGAATAAAATATAAGAATTATTATTACAATACTAGTTTTTCTATGGATGACTTAACATTCTCTGAAGCGATTTCTATAGCGGAGATTTTGCCAGATTTATCTATATGATAACGTTGCTAATAATAGAAGTGCTAAAGTGGTATTTAATAGCGATTTAAGTACTAAATTAAAAGCTATTATAGAATCTATAAAAAATCATAATCAGAGCAATGCAAATTATATTAGAATTTTAGACGATGTTAAAGTGATATTGATTTTTTAACTGATAAAACAGTAGGACAATTAAATGAAGCTATCTATTAAAAATATTATTTTAATTTTATTAAGCAGTACATTCATCATTTATTTGATGAATGTACTACTTTCTTCTACATCAGAATTATGGATTGAAAATACATTTGTTTTTTGCACATCGGTTTTTATTTTAGAATATTTTAGCTTGTATTTTATTTTATTAGCTTTTTATTTTTATAAGAAAAGTACTTTCTGGAAAGAAATTCTTATAATCTATAATATTCATTTTCAGGCTTGGATATTATTTATTTTTTTTAACTTTTTTCTTAGGTATTATTTCTTGTATGAATCCTCATTCTATGACAATAATTCTTTATCTACTACAACTTATAGTTCAAATATTATTTTAATATTATTCTTAAGTTGTATTTGGAAAATTAGCACACCAGTTTTTGTAAACACCTATATTGTTTCAAGAAAAAGTATTATAATATATGCATTTTCTTTAATTATACATACTATTTCATATATCATCCAGTTGTTTATTTAGGAAACTTATTTTATCTCCACGCATCCAACTCTTCCGCCCGCATTTCCAGTAGGTTGCGTGTGGAAATCGTCAACACCAGCGTGGATAACGATAGCTTTTCCAATGATGTTTTTACTAGGGTCATCACATCCAAGACACCATTTGTCGGTTGTAAAAATCAGCTGAGCCTGTCCGTTTTTATCGGCTTCAAGATTTCCGATATCGCCCATATGAAAATGATCCGTGTCCCATTTTCCGTGGTCATCTTTGGAGGGATTCCAATGGCCGCCGGCAGATGACGCATCGGTTGCACTGCAATTTCCAAACTCGTGAATATGAACAGCGTGCATTCCTGGAGTTAATTTGAAAACGCTCAAATCCATCTCCACTTTTCCTTTTTTCTGAATGAAGTTAGCTGTTCCCTGAGTTTCTGTATGAGACTTTGGACGTACGATATATTGTTTCGAAACTGTTTTACAAGATGCTAAAGCCAATCCCGCAAGACCAAGAAGTAGTAGATTTTTCATTATGTATAGTTTGTTTAATTTTTTTGGATGTAACAAATTTAAAGCCAATGTGATAAAAAATTGTTTTACGTGGAACATGACGATTGGGTAAAGTTTTTAGACAGTTCAGTTACAATTAATTTCCGTCAAGTGCACACTGAAATATCTTTGACAAAAAATTAACATTATGACAACTCAAAGCAGGATTTCAATGCTATTATTTCTGTTGATTGGTATCAGCATTTGGTCGCAAATTACCATTTCTGGAACAGTAACATATAAGAATAAAGCACTGAAAAACATCAATGTAACTCTCAAAGATACTTATGACGGCGCAACTACAGATAGTAACGGAAACTATTCTTTTACCACAGTCGAAACCGGAGACAAGACTTTGGTTTTTTCAGGACAAAATTATGATGAGGTCGAACTGCCGATAAAAATTGAAAGTAAAGATATTGTGATGAATGCAATGTTGAAGGAGCAAATCAGCGTAATCAATGCGGTTGTGATTAGTGCAGGAAGTATCGAAGCCAGCGATAAGAAGCGTGCAACGGCACTTCTAACGCCTTTGGATGTTTATACAACTGCTGGAGCTGATGGGCAAATTTCGTCCGCTTTGGGTTATTTGCCGGGCGTCCAGAAGGTGGGAGAGAGTGAAGGTTTGTTCGTTCGAGGCGGAACGGGTGCAGAAACCAAAATTTTTATGGATGGCAATCTGGTCAACAATTACTTTACCAATTCCGTCCCGGGGATTGCGGGAAGAGACCGTTTTAACACGTCATTATTCAAAGGGAATGTTTTCTCAAGTGGCGGATATTCTGCGCTTTATGGTCAGGCATTGTCATCGGTTTTGATTCTGGAAAGTGTGGATTTGCCAGAAACGACTTCTTTTGATTTCGGCATTTCTCCAATCTTTTTAAGTGCCAACTATCAGAAATTAAATCAAAAAAAGACCACTTCTTGGGGCGTTGCAGGCAGTTATTCTAATCTTGGATTGATGGGGAAATTGTTCAACTTTAATACTGATTTTGATAAATTTCCTCAGGGTTATGGTTTTGATGGCAACTTTAGAATTAAAACAAAAAAAGGTGGTTTTTTCAAATATTACGGAAGTGTGGATGAAAATAAAATGGCTGTTGGATCGGAAAGTCTGGAGCCAGATTCGGACAGAAATATGGTTAATTTGAAAGGTCAAAATATGTATCACAATTTGTCTTATAAAGAGAAATTCGGGAAATATCTTTTGAACATCGGAACGTCTTACACTTACAATTCCAGCGATTTGAATTTTACGACTTTTAAAGATAATGCGGAGCAGAGCAACATACCAATTAACAACCAATCAAATTACATCAATGCAAAAGCAGTTGTTGAAAAAAAAATCAACAGAGCAAGTATTTTGAGAGCAGGTTTTGAACTCAATAATTCAGACGAGGTAATGAAATATGGCACTTACGAACGCAGTAATAAAGATTTGATTTCAGCAGGTTTTGCAGAAACAGACTTGATTTTTACGAATAATTTGACCGCAAAAATAGGAGCAAGAACAGAACATTCTTCTTATCTGGATAAATGGAATTTTTCTCCAAGACTCGCTTTAGCTTATAGAATTTCTAAAGATTGGACCACTTCTTTTGCATACGGAATCTTTTATCAAAATCCGGAAAGCAAATATTTATACAGCAAGAATTTTGATTTCCAAAGAGCAGACCATTATATTTTTCAAGTTCAGAAAAATGCGGAGGGAAGAAGTCTGAGATTCGAGGGCTTTTATAAGAAATATGATGATTTGATTAAAACCATTTCTGTTGCTCCCGCAAATCAGACATTGACCAATACCCAATACAATCAAGCAGCGAATGATAATGGCGGAAAAGGATATGCAAAAGGCGTTGAACTATTCTGGAGAGACAAAAAAACCTTCAAAAACATCGATTATTGGTTGACTTATTCTTATCTAGATTCCAAAAGAGACTTCTTAAACTATCCTTTTAGTTTAGCGCCGAATTTTGCATCGAAACATACTTTCAATGCAGTTGCAAAAAAATTTGTGATGGATTGGAAAACGGGATTCAACCTGTCTTATACCTATTCTAAAGGACGACCTTATTACGATATCGTTTCTCAGAACGGACAAAATATCGTTCGTCACGAAGGAAAACTAAAAGATTACAGCGGACTGAATTTCAGTATAAATTATGTGCCGAGCGTTGGTAAGAAAGATTCGAAATCATTCACTGTTTTTGTGTTGAGCATCAATAATATTTTGGGTAATAAGAATATTTACGGTTATAATTATTCTGCGGATGGCACAAGTAGAACTGCCGTGAGACCGCCTGTCAATACATTTGTTTTTGTGGGTGTTTTCGTGAGTTTTGGAGTTGATAAGACGAATGATGCGATTAATAATAATTTGTAATTCTCACGTCATTTCGAGTGTTTTTCGTAACAAAGTGTAGAAAAATGTATCGAGAACTGTATCTGCAATAGGTTCTCGATATAAAATTCTTGTCAGGATTTCACTCAAACTGACGAATTGATAAATAGTAATGAAATTAAATTTACAATTCAGTCATCAAAAATAACGACTCAGAAGAATAAAATTTTAATCAGCCCAAACTCACTCTATCTTTAAGTCAGAAATTAAAACAAACAAAAAGTATAATTAAAATGAAATCGCCTGCGATTCCATATGACCATTAAAAAACAATAAAAATCTCATGAAAAAATTAATCTTTACAATCAGCCTTTCTTTAATAGGATTCACAGCGTTTGCTCAAACTGCTTTTGAAAAAGTAATGACAGAAAAAATCGCAAAAGTGGAAGAACGAAAAACATCAGACGAATTCACAGCTCTGGCCAATGATTTTGATAGAATCGGAACGAAGGAAAATACACAATGGCTGCCTTATTATTACGCGGCGTTTGCGACCATTCAAAAGGGAAGAATCTTGATGCGTGGCGAAGACAAATCCGGACTGGACGCCGTAGCAGCAGATGCAGAAAAATACATCGCAAAAGCAGAAGCTTTAAGTCCCAACAACGCAGAACTCTTCATATTAAAAAAAATGACCAGCGGATTGAGAATGATGGCAGACCCGATGTCCAGATATATGAGCGAGGCACCAATTGCACAACAAGCCTTGGCAAAAGCACAGGAATTGGACAAGAATAACCCAAGAATAACTATTCTGCAAGCGGAAGATTTATACTATACGCCAGAACAGTTCGGAGGAAGCAAAGAAAAAGGTTTGGAATTGTTCAAAAAAGCGATTGAGCAGTTTGGAACGTATAAATCAAAATCTTCACTTGATCCAAAATGGGGTAAAAGTGAAGCACAATATTTCTTAAGCCAAAAATAAATAAAAACATCCATCTCCATCAATATTCCTTCGTCTTCGGCGAGGGAATTTTTTTATATAAACTGGGAGTTTTCCGATAGTTAGAATTTTCTTTTTTGATAACTTTTAATAAGTTAATTGTCATATTATGTTAAAAACAATTTAAAATCAAGTGGCTAATTTTTCGTAAATTTGCAGGTCTTACAAGAATTTCTTGTAATGTTAATTTAAAACCTTAAAGAATGTTACCAAAAATAAATCCTATCCATACTTCCGCTTGGAAAGCTTTAAATCAACAATTTGCTAATAACGATTTTGAATTGAGAACTTTGTTCCAGTACAACCCAAATCGTTTTCAGGACTTCTCATTAGAAACAGAAAATTACCTTTTTGATTATTCGAAAAATTTGGTTGATGCAAAAACTTTGGATTTGTTACTTCAACTTGCTGAAGAAACTCGGTTGAAAGAGGCTATAGGAAAGATGTTTTCTGGCGACAAAATCAATGAAACAGAAGGTAGAGCAGTACTTCACACCGCTTTGAGAGATTTTTCTGATAAAGAAATTTTGGTGGATGGCGAGAATATCAAACCAGCTATTAAGAAAGTTCTGGATCACATGAAAACTTTTTCAGAATCCGTGATTTCTGGTTCTCACAAGGGTTTTTCTGGGAAAGAAATAACAGATGTAGTCAATGTTGGGATCGGAGGTTCTGACCTTGGACCAGTGATGGTTTGTTCCGCATTGAAGCATTTCAAAACCAGACTGAATGTTCATTTCGTTTCCAATGTAGATGGAAATCATATGGCTGAGGTGGTTAAGGATCTTAATCCCGAAACAACTTTGTTCATTGTGGCTTCTAAAACCTTTACAACTCAGGAGACGATGACCAATGCCAATTCTGCAAAAGAATGGTTCTTGAAATCTGGTGCTAAAAACGAAGATGTTGCCAGACATTTCGTTGCATTATCTACAAATATCGAGGCTGTCAAAAAATTCGGAATTGCGGAAGAGAACATCTTCGAATTTTGGGATTGGGTTGGCGGTCGTTACTCACTTTGGAGTGCTATTGGACTTAGCATCGTTTTGTCAGTCGGCTACGACAATTTTGAACAATTACTGAAAGGTGCCAATGACACAGATATTCATTTTCAAACGAAGGATTTAAAAGAAAATATTCCTGTGTTGATGGGTGTTTTAGGCGTTTGGTATCGTAATTTTTATGCGGCTGGAACTTATGCAATATTACCTTATTCGCAATATCTTGACCGTTTTTCAGCTTATCTTCAACAAGGTGATATGGAAAGTAACGGAAAATCTGTTGATAGAAATGGTGATTTTGTGGAATATGAGACTGGACCAATCATCTGGGGCGAACCTGGAACCAACGGCCAGCACGCCTTTTATCAATTGATTCACCAGGGAACAGAATTGATTCCTGCAGATTTCATCGCGTATGCCAAATCTCCAAATCAAGTTGGTGAGCATCAGGATATTTTATTAGCTAACTATTTTGCTCAGACAGAAGCACTGGCTTTTGGAAAAACAGAGGATGAGGTTTTCGCTGAATTAAAATCATCTGGAAAATCTGAGGAAGAAACAGAATTCCTTTTGCCTTACAAAGTTTTTGCAGGTAATACACCAACGAACTCTTTCTTATTTAAAGAATTGAATCCATTTACATTGGGACAATTAATTGCTTTGTACGAGCACAAGATTTTCGTTCAAGGTGTGATTTGGAATGTATTCAGTTTCGATCAGTTTGGAGTAGAATTAGGGAAAGTTTTGGCAGGAAAAATCCTTCCGGAACTAGACGCAGAAGGTCAGGTTGAAACACACGACAGCTCTACCAATGGATTGATTAATTTCTATAAATCAAACAGATAAGATTTTTTCATTAATTTCGATTAAAACTTAGATGCGATGACACAGATTACAATCCAATTGAAAAATAAAGAAGAAGAGACTTTTGTAGAGACTTTTCTTAAAAAGATGAAAATCCGTTTTGAAAAAAATGAAGACGATGATTTCGAATTGACGGATGAGATGAAGAGAGTGATAGATGAAAGATTATTGGAAGATGAAAATACATATGTAGATGCCTTTGAATCTCTAAAAAAGATTTCTGCTAAGTATGGCATTTAAAATTATTGTATCTCCAGAAGCAGAAAAAGAAATAGATATTGCTTTTGAATATTATGTTGAATTTTCTAAATCGGCCGGAAAATCTTTTAATAAACAACTTTCAGAGTCCTACAAAAAATTAAAAAAACTAAATCCTTTTTTCGAAAGAAGATATTTGAATGTTAGAGCTTTGCCATTTTCAAAATATCCATATCTCGTACTTTTTCGAATTGACGAAATCAGGAAAATTGTTTTTATCCTTTCCGTTTTTTGTACCCATCAAAATCCGGAAAAATATCCTTAATAATAAATCTAAAAAGTAAAAAGAAAGAAAAAAATGGCACAAATTCTAGACGGACTGAAAGTCTCAAAAGAGGTAAAAGCTGAAATCAAACAAGAGGTTGAAAAAATCCTTGCTAACAACAGAAGAGCGCCGCATTTGGTGGCAATTCTGGTTGGTAACAATGGTGCAAGCAAAGCTTATGTGAACAGCAAAGTGAAAGATTGTGAGGAAGTGGGTTTCAGTTCTTCATTGATTAAGTTTCCAAGCACCGTTTCAGAATCGGAATTGTTGGAAAAGATTGATGAGTTGAATAAATCAAAAGCCGTGGACGGCTTCATCGTTCAATTGCCTTTACCAAAACAGATTGATCAGGAAAAAATCATTATGGCAATAGATCCAAGAAAGGATGTAGATGGTTTCCATCCTGAGAATTTTGGGAAAATGGCGTTGGAAATGGATACTTTTCTGCCGGCAACGCCCTTTGGAATCTTGACCTTATTGGAGCGATATAACATCGAAACCAAAGGTAAGAATTGCGTCATCATCGGAAGAAGTAGAATTGTTGGGAAACCAATGAGTATCCTGATGGGAAGAAAAGATTTCCCCGGAAACTCTACAGTTACCTTAACACACTCTTACACAGAACATATAGAAGAATACACAAAACAAGCCGATATCGTTATAACAGCTTTAGGCGATCCCAATTTCTTGAAAAAAGAAATGATCAAAGAAGGCGCAGTTATCGTAGATGTTGGGATTACTAGAGTGGATGATAACTCAGAAAAAGGATATCATCTCGCAGGCGATGTAGATTTTGACAGCTGTGCAGAAAAAGCAAGTTGGATTACGCCGGTTCCGGGAGGAGTGGGACCAATGACGCGCGCTATGCTGATGAAAAACACCATCATTGCCTATAAAACGTCTGTTTATAATGACTAAATTAGAAGAAGAAATTTTATTAAAAGAAGGTAAAATGCTCCCTGTAATGGAGCATTTTTACACTATTCAAGGTGAAGGCTATCACGCAGGGAAAGCGGCATATTTCATCCGTTTGGGCGGATGTGATGTGGGCTGCCACTGGTGCGATGTAAAGGAAAGTTGGGATCCAACTCTTCATCCGTTGATGAATACGGAAGAAATTGCTGAAACAGCGGCCAAATATTGCAAAACAATCGTTCTTACAGGCGGAGAACCATTGATGTGGAATCTAAAAATCTTAACTTCAAAGCTGAAAGAATTGGGATGTACCATTCATATCGAAACTTCAGGTGCATATCCAATGAGCGGTCATTTGGATTGGATCACGCTTTCACCTAAGAAAACAGGACTTCCGTTAGCAGATATTTACAAGGTTGCAAGCGAGTTGAAGATGATTATTTTTAATCAAAATGATTTTAAATTTGCTCAGGAGCAAGGCGAAAAAGTGAATGCCAGCTGCGAACTTTATCTGCAAAGTGAATGGAGCAAGCGCGATGCAATGTATCCGAAGATTACAGATTTCATATTAAAACATCCGCAATGGAGATCATCTATCCAAACGCATAAGTATCTGAATATTCCTTAAATTTGATTGATGCAAAGACTCAGATATTCCCGCTATTTCAAAACATTTGTGATTTTACTGGACATGACTCTTGTTTCGGCATTATTCGTGACCTATTACTGGAGAAATTTCGAGGTCAAATATGATTCGGAAACGCTGGAGCAAAATATCTTGTCTATCTTGCTTTTATGCTTTTTTTGGTTATTACTAAGTGGAAGAACCAGACTTTACCACATTCCTAGGAATGTAACTTACATCATCTATCTGGAGCGGATTTTTTTGCACGTTTTCGTTTTCTTTATGGGCGTTCTGCTGCTTGCGAAAGTGAGTATGAATGATTTTTTGAAGACTGAACGTTTTTATCTTGCGATCATATTACTCCTTATCGTAGTTCCCATCAAAAGTTTCATCTTTTTTCTTTTGAAATATATAAGAAGTAAAGGAATCAATCACAGAAACGTGATGTTTTTGGAAGAAGGCATTTCCTCTAATATTCTTCATCAAATTATAGACGAGCGCAAGGATTATGGATATAAAATTTACGATTATCCAAAAGGGAATTATGATTTACCTGCTATTGTAGAATTCTGGAAGTACAATGGCATCCATACTATATTTCTGCCATCAGAACATAGTTTGGATAAGAAATTCGAGGATGAACTTTTCCGTCAGGCAGAACTCAACAAAGTGAAAATCTCGTTGGTTCCAAATTTTATTCAGAATGAATTTTTTGAGTACGAATTTAATTATATCGAAACAGTTCCTGTGCTATCTCAGGCAAAATATCCTTTGGATTTTTTTACAAATTCTGTGGCTAAAAGAATTTTTGACATCTTATTTTCAATAATAGTCCTGGTTGGAATATGCTCTTGGCTTTTCCCAATTATTATTTTACTAATCAAAATGGATGGTTCTAAAGGACCGATATTTTTTATCCAGCAAAGATATGGATATCACGATGAGGTTTTCAACTGTCTGAAATTTAGAACTATGAAATATGAAAAAGATACGCCTGAAAGTACAACAGCGGTGAATGATGAGAGAATAACCAAAGTGGGAAAGTTTTTGAGGAAGACCAGCTTGGATGAGATGCCTCAGTTTATCAATGTTTTTTTAGGAGAGATGACGGTCGTTGGACCAAGACCACACATGCTTTTGGTAGATGACTTTTATAAACCAAAAATCAGCAGATACAGCCTCAGAAGTATGGTAAAACCAGGAATCACAGGTTTGGCTCAAGTGAGTGGACTGAGAGGAGATGAAGGTGATATGAACATAGGAATGAAGAAAAGAATCCTTGCAGATGCATTTTATGTAAAAAACTGGAGTTTTAGTATGGATATTGTAATCATCCTCAAAACAATTTTTCTCGTAATAACTGGTGACAAAAATGCACGCTAAAATTTATTGACGGAAAAGAACTAATTTAGCAATATGTTAAAACGATTTTTTGAATCTATCGGAGAATATTTCTTGCTACTGGGAAAAGCACTAAGCAGACCACAGAAAAGAAATGTCTATTTAAAACTTCTCGGCAGAGAATTCTATGACCTTGGAGTTAATTCTTTTGGCTTGGTACTCTTTACCTCTTTCTTTGTAGGAGCAGTTGTGGCTATTCAGATGTTTAATAATTTTGACGCATCATCCTTTCCAATCCCTAATAGTTTTGTAGGTTATGCCACCAAAACAGTTCTGATTTTGGAATTTTCTCCAACCATTATTTCAGTTATTTTAGCTGGAAAAGTGGGGTCATATATTGCTTCCAGTATCGGAACAATGCGTGTTACGGAGCAGATAGATGCTCTTGATATTATGGGAGTAAACTCACCCAATTTTTTGATTTTACCCAAAATAGTTGCCAGTGTAGTTTTTAATCCGATACTGATTGCGATAAGTATTTTTGTTGGAATCTGGGGCGGATACATAGCAGGCTGGGCAACAGGTAGCTGGACAACCGGAGAATACATCACGGGAATCCAAATGTATATGCCATCCTATTTTATCTGGTATGCTTTCCTGAAAACGGCGGTTTTTGCCTTCCTGATAGCAACTATACCCGCTTATTTTGGCTATAATGTAAAAGGTGGATCTTTGGAAGTTGGGCGTGCAAGTACACAAGCCGTAGTCTGGACAATGATCGCTGTGATCATTATGAATCTAATACTAACTCAAATGTTTCTTAGCTAATGATAGAAGTAAAAGAATTAAGAAAAAGCTTTGATCAGGTTGAGGTTTTAAAAGGAATTAGTACCTCTTTCGAAACAGGGAAAGTAAACCTGATCATTGGGCAAAGTGGATCTGGAAAAACTGTTTTCCTAAAATCGCTGCTGAATGTTTTCGAACCCTCAAGCGGCGCTATTTTGTTTGATGGCAGAGATATAATGACAATGTCCAGAGAAGAGAAACAAGGTCTCCGCGCAGAGATTGGAACTGTTTTTCAAGGCAGCGCATTGTTCGATTCTATGACCGTGGAGGAGAACATCAGTTTCCCGTTAGATATGTTTACAAATTTGACTTATCGAGAGAAGAAAAGAAAAGTTCTGGAAGTAATAGGACGAGTAAATCTTGATAAAGCCAATAAAAAATATCCTTCAGAAATATCTGGTGGTATGCAAAAAAGGGTGGCTATTGCCAGAGCCATTGTAAACAATCCAAAATATTTGTTCTGCGATGAACCTAACTCTGGTTTAGATCCCTATACTTCCAATGTGATCGATGATCTGCTGTTGGAAATCACGAGAGAATACAATACGACAACCATCATCAATACGCACGATATGAATTCCGTAATGACGATTGGTGAAAAGATCCTGTATCTCAGATTGGGAATCAAAGAGTGGGAAGGCAATAAAGATATATTAGCAACCGCTAAAAACAAAAATTTAATAGATTTCGTATATTCATCTGAACTTTTTAAACAGTTAAGAGAATTTATGTTAGACAATAATCAAACTAGTTTAATTAACGATAAAACAGAAGACAATGACATCGAAGATTCACGAATCCCAAAACAAAAATAAAATCAAAATGAGTAAAAAAATAATTAGCACCATCGGTGTATTGGCGAGTGTATTTGCTTATTCGCAAGTAACATTTGGATTGCGGGCAAACGCTTTATTAGACACATCGTCTGCAAGCTGGGAGAATTTCAAAGGTTCTATCAATAAAGCAGTAGACACAAAGGGCGACAATTCAACAGGTTTCAATGTTGGTTTAGCCGCAAAAATCGACTTTCCAGTGAGTGGATGGTTTGTTATGCCGGAGATCTACTATACGTCATTCAAAAAAAGTGTTGCAACGACTGAAAACGTAGAGATCGAAGCAAAAAGTAACAGGATAGACGTGCCGGTTTTGGTAGGTCATAATTTTCTTTTAGGAAAATTGGCTGCGTTTGTGGGTCCGGTGGCTTCCTACAATCTGTCTACAGACAATACTTATGCGGATTTTAAAGAAAATGGCACCAAAGATTTCACAGTTGGATACCAATTTGGAGCACAAGCTACAATTTCGAAATTTGTAATTAATGCAAGATACGAAGGCGCCTTTTCTAAAGATAGCAGAAAGTTTATCAACACGGTTGCAGATGCTGCGGGAAACAATACAGAAATCAGATATGATAACCGTCCTAGTATGTTTATCGTGGGTATTGGTTATAACTTCAAATAATTAACCATTTGTAAAAAATGAGAAGGCTGGAAATTTAGTTCCAGCCTTCTTCATATATAGACCTTAAAAATTCACAAAATCAATTCTTTGTGAGAAACCGATTTTGTTATACAAAAATAGAGGCTATGAGTGTAATTTCTTTTAACGGAATAAATAAAAAACAGAACAATATTAATATGTTTTGTTTATTTTTGCTCTATAATAACATTAATTGGAATGAAAGTTATTCTTGAACATATTTCTCCGGATGAAAATAGCTCTTTTAAAGTCTTGCATATCAAGGGTGTTCCAATCTCGGAGCTCAACTGGCAATACCATTATCATTCTGAAATTGAGATTGTTTGTGTGCTCCACGGCAAAGGAACAAGACACGTTGGCTATCACAAAAGTCATTTTGAAGACGGAGCCTTAGCAGTGATTGGTTCCAATATTCCACATTCAGGTTTTGGGTTGAATGCCACCGATCCGCATGAAGAAATAGTGGTTCTTTTCAAAGAGGAGATTTTGTCATTGCCAGAAGGTGAAACCGATGCAGTCGCCATCCGAAAGCTGATAGAACTTTCCAGATATGGCGTATTATTTTCATCAGAAGTCAAAAAACAATTGATTCCAAAACTAAAGCAACTCGCACAATCTGACGGTTATACCAAATATTTGCTGCTTCTTGAGATTCTCTATGAACTTTCCAAAACAGAAGATTTCGAATTGATGAATACCGAAGTGATGCCTTACACCATCGTTTCCAGAAACCGCACCAGACTGGAAGCAGTTTTTACTTATGTAGAAAATGGCTATCAGAATGAGATCGATATTATGCAGGCTGCTGACTTGGCCAATCTTACAAAGCCCGCCTTCTGTAATTTTTTCAAAAAAGCAACATCGTTGACGTTTGTAGAATTCGTTAACCGATATAGAATTGATAAAGCCTGCATACTGCTTTCCCAAGAAAAAAGCATAGCAGAAAGCTGCTATGCTACAGGTTTTAATAATATTACTTATTTTAATAAGACCTTTAAAAAATATACCAAGACTACGCCTGGACAATTCATCAGAAATCTCTGATTCAGATATTGGTGTTATTAAAAGTTTCCATTTTTTGCTTTTCCAATTCAGCCTTTTCTTTTTGCAAGAGCTTGAATTCCTGTTGGATTTTCGCTTGTTTTACGGCGTTTCCCTTGCTGACGTAACCAACCAATCCACCAATGATTAATCCAATTCCTATTCCGCAAAGTGAACCGTACACAACTCTGAGATCTACTGCCATATCATTGAGGTAGAATAACAAAGCGCCAAGTCCAAACAAGATAATACCAATTACAACTAAACTTTTCATAGTTTTAAAATTTAATCCAAATTAACTAAAAAATTATAATTTTCCGCCAGCAGCTTTATAATATTGTAAAGCTTTCGGCATATCGGCATTTAGGTCGGCAATTCTGCTGGCAGGATTAGGGTGTGTAGACAAAAATTCTGGTTGTCTAGCTCCGGTGGAAGAGGCTTCCATTCTTTGCCAGAAAGATGTTGCGGTTCTTGGATCATAACCAGCCATTGCCATTATTTGCAGTCCCATTTCGTCAGCTTCAGATTCCTGTTTTCGTCCGTACGCTAACAAACCCACCTGGGCACCGATAGGATATACTTTTTCGAATACGCCGGCCCATTGGCTATTTGACATAGACCCGCCAAGCAAACTTCCTCCATATTGAGCTAGCATCGCTTGAGAGATTCTTTCATTTCCGTGGCCAGCAAGCGCATGAGAAACCTCGTGACCCATTACGACTGCAATTCCGTTATCGTCCTTGCAAACGGGCAAAATGCCAGTGTAAAATGCTACTTTTCCTCCAGGCATACACCAGGCATTCAGTTGTGGATCTTGGATAAGATTAAACTCCCAATTATACCCAGCCAATGCAGACTCACGACCAATTTGTTTATAATAGTTATATGCGGCATTTTTAATTCTGTTACCAACAGTTTTGATTCTGTTGGCATCATTACCGGTTACAATTTTTGCTTTTGAAAGTGTCGTTCTATACTCTGTAGCTGCAGCAGTAGCAATTTCAGAATTATTAGCAATCTGAATAGAAGATCTTCCCGTAATAGGGTTTGTCACACAAGCTGTTACTCCTAACGCGGTAACCAAAATTGCTGAAATTTTTAATAGTTTCATCGTTTATTTTTTAAAATATAATTTGTGCTTTACAAGATTTATTCCAAAATATTAATCTTTATTGAGGAAAGCATCCCAACCTTGTGCGGTCAAAGGAATCAATTGATTGGAGCCTCTCGCCACCAAAAAATTATTTTTTGCATCTTCTGTTGCGTGACCGATAATGGTAAAATCTGGATGATTTTTGATTTTATCGAAATCATTAGGAGCAATTGTAAACAAGAGTTCATAATCTTCACCCCCATTCAGAGCAGCCATTGCAGGATTTAGATTGAGCTCATCTGCCGTTTGGATGGTCGTTTCGTCCATTGGCAGCTTTTCTTCATAAACTTGAAAACCTACTTTTGACTGATCAGAAAGGTGTAAAATCTCCGACGCCAACCCATCAGAGACATCAATCATAGAGGTTGGTAGAACATCCAGTTCGGCTAATTTTGCTTTGATATCGGTTCTTGCTTCCGGCTTCAATTGTCTTTCCAGAATGTAATCATAACCTTCCATCTCCGGCTGCATATTTGGATTTGCCAAATAGACCGAATGTTCCCTTTCTAAAATCTGTAGTCCCAAATAAGCCCCACCAAGATCACCCGTTACAACCAAAAGATCATTCGGTTTCGCACCACTTCTTCTGACTATATTTTCTTCCTTTTCAAGACCAATGGCGGTTATACTAAGCACCAATCCAGCATTGGAACTTGTTGTGTCTCCGCCCACTAAGTCCACGTTGTATTTGCTGCAAGCCAAAGCAACTCCTGCATAAATTTCTTCTAAAGCTTCTACTGGAAAGCGATTGGAAACAGCAAGAGAAACCAAAATCTGAGTTGGCGTAGCGTTCATTGCTGCAATATCGCTAAGGTTGACAACTACAGATTTATAACCCAAATGTTTCAGGGGAACGTAGCCCAAATTAAAATGAACTCCTTCTGCCAGCATATCGGTAGATACCACTACTTTTTGATTTTCAGAATCAAGCACCGCAGCATCGTCACCGATAGAAAGCTTTGTAGAAGTCTGAACGATAGGGAAATTTTCTGTTAAATGTTTGATTAATCCAAATTCTCCCAACTTGGAGATAGGCGTTAATTCTTGAGATTTATCTTCTAACATAATTTGATTAGTAATGAATTAAAAATGATTACGGATGAAAAAAAACTCATCATAACCGTAATACTTTATTTAAAATTTTCGAAAAGAGATGTGTCTGCATTTTCCGGTCGGAAAGGCAAGGTTTTTAGAAACTCTCTGGAAATTGTCTGCACATTTTCCGATTTAAATTCCTCCATTACCAAAATGATATCTTCAGGAGGTGTGGTGATTTTCCTCAACATCACATCGATCCAGACACCTGTTGCTTCTGCGGTGGCACAATGCGTTCCGTCTGGCAAATAAAACTTATGAACGAACTGGTAAATAGAGCCATCATCGGACAATGCAGCAACTTCCAGACCTACAAAAACAGTTTGATCTGCATAGATCTCTTTGAAGAAAGAATAGCGCTCGTGCAACATCACAGGTCCAACGCCCCAGCGATTCAGCTGTGTCAGTCCGATTTTGTTTTTATTAAGAAAAGCCATTCGGGTTTGTGAGCAGTAGTCTACATAGGTAGAGTTTCCAAGGTGGCGGTTGGCATCAATATCACTCCACCTAACTTCAAATTTATGGTAATAAACAGACATTTTTACGATTTTAATATTCTTCAAAATTAACCATTTGAGGTGGATATTAAAAATGTAATTTTGTACGTAGAATAACAGCAACAAGTTTGCATTAGGTTTCAAAATAATTGATATAAAAAATAGAAGTGTTCCGCTGGAACAATCTATTTTGTAAGAAGAATAGACAGAATGCTAAAAAAGAAAAGAATCATCATCATCGGCGGTGGCGCAGCTGGATTTTTTACAGCGGCAAATCTTGATGAATCTAAGTTCTACGTTACAATTCTCGAACAAAATTCGGATGTTTTGCAGAAAGTAAAGATTTCCGGCGGCGGAAGATGTAACGTAACACACGCTTGTTTTGATCCTAGAGAATTGACACAATTTTATCCTCGGGGAAATCGGGAATTGCTAAGCGTTTTCACTAAGTTTCAACCAGGCGATACGATGGATTGGTTTGAAACCAGAAATGTCCCCTTGAAAATCGAAAAAGATAACCGCGTTTTCCCAGAGTCAGATTCTTCGCAGAGTATTATCAATGCCATGATTGATGAGGTTAGGAATAAGAATTTTGAAATCAAAACTCAAGTTTCCGTTTCAGAAATCATAAGAGAAAATGAAACTTATATTGTCAAAACAAAGCAAGGCGATTTTGATGCAGATATCGTCATATACACCACGGGAAGCTCTCCAAAATCATTGAAAATTATTGAAAATCTGGGTCATAAAATTATAGAACCTGTTCCGTCGTTATTTACTTTCAATATAAAAAATAGTTTGTTGAAGGATTTGCCAGGGACTAGTTTTGAGAATGCAGAAATAAGGATTCCAAGTTTGAAAACTGAAGAATCTGGTCCGCTTTTGATCACACACTGGGGACTTTCTGGACCCGCAATTTTGAAAATATCAGCTTGGGAAGCAAGAACATTGGCCCAATTGAAATATCAGTTTGAGATTGAAGTTAATTTTATATCAAAGCCATTGGCAGAGGCAGAAGAAGAATTGAAAGAGTTCAAACATCAAAATCCTAAAAGATCCATCGGACAGTCTAAAATCTTTGATGTGACCAACCGGTTCTGGAGTAAGATTTTGGAAATCAATCAAATCAACCCGGAGAAGCAGATTGCAAATCTCTCTTCCAAAGAAATGAATCTGATTATTGAAAATCTTTGTCAGAAAAAATTATCTGTTACAGGCAAGTCTACCTTCAAGGATGAATTTGTTACTGCGGGAGGTGTTGATTTAAAGGAAGTTAACTTCAAAAATATGGCTTCCAAAGTTTTACCAGATTTTTATATCTCTGGCGAAGTTCTTGATATAGATGCAGTTACAGGTGGTTTTAATTTTCAGGCTTGCTGGAGCGAGGCTTGGCTAATTTCGCAACATCTGAACGCTTTGTAACAAATCTTTTATTAAATTTGAAAAATAAATTTGAAAATGAAATATTCTACAAACATTCTGAAAACACTTATGCTGGGTGTGTTTTTTCTGATGGTTTCTTGTAAGACTACTGTGGTATCACCAAGCAAACCGATGCAAGACAATACTTTGGAACTCTATAAAAAATACACCATCCAAACACAGGACGCTAAAACGCAAAAATTGGAGGTGCTGAAAGTGGATGATACCAAAATCTATGGTAAAAATAATGCCGGAGAAATGGTAGAGATCAATAAAAGCGAAGTGCGCGAGATCAAGAAGCCAGATGTTTTGACATCTTTGATTATTGCTGTGGCAGCAGTAGCAGCAGTTATTTTTGTTCCGATTTAATTATCGTTGTGATTGCTGAGCAGATATAGTTTTCTTATATATTTTTGGTGATGATCGAGTCGCAAAATATTCCAAATGATAAAAATTTCCAGCAGTATTTTACGTTGATGACGCAAAATACTGCTATTTTTTTTATATTATTTGAACTATATATTACTTTTTTTGATTAATTTTTGGTGGAAAGAGTTTGGATTAATGACACATAATATGATACATCCGGAAAAGTAACAAAGAATATCAATCCAGCTGAACGAATTGCCAAGCACAATCATCATCATTCGATTGTCTTTGAAGCCCATCAATTCTCCAAAGTGAAAATATTGGGCAAATTCTATCAGGCAGGAAAATACAAAGATGCCGAAAATGAGTTTTATCGCACTTATATCGAAGAATGCTTTGATGAAATAATATAACAGCATTACCACAAAAACGTCGCCCAGATAAGCTCTAACAAAAAACCAATCTTTGAATCTTGTAGCAATTAAAACTTCGACTATAAAAATGGCGATGGCAATAAGTAAGTTTTTGTAATTGAATTTAAAATTGATTTTCACGGGATTGTTTTTATTTACATAACAATAAAAGGAGATAAATATTACTTTGTTTTTTATTACTGATTCAAATTGGCATTAATCAATATCCTAAAAAAAAAATAACTATGAGAAAACTGATTTTGTTCCTAACGGTTGCGCTTAGTACAATCGTATATTCACAGAATACAACTGGTAATTTGACTGAAGAAAAAGCCTATTTTCCGCTTGGAAATCAAGAATTTCGAAATATGATTGCGAAAAATTTTAGAATTGATAAAATTGATTCAGTCGGAAATCAAAATATTCACTGCGATTTAACATTTATCATCGATAAAGGGGGAAATGTAACCGATATAAAGGCTATTGGTGATCATCAACATTTTAACAATGAAGCGATATTTGCAATTTCACAGATTAAAGAAAAATGGATTCCAGGCAAGATAAATGGGGTTGCAGTTAGGTCTAGATATAAAGTTCCGTTGGATATTAGATTTGACAACGAAGAAACTCAACCGACATATTCTACAGGCAATGAAGAGTTCATTAATATAATAAGACGTAATATTTCTAAGGTTAAAATCATAGAAAGAGGAGTAATGAATTGCGAAATCTCTTTTGTTGTGACCAAAAATGGAAAGCTGACAGATATAAGAGCAATAGGAGACAATAAATCTTTTAATAAAGAAGTTGTTAAAACTGTTTCTAAAATAAAAGGAAAATGGTATCCAGGTACAATTAATGGTATTTCAATAAATAAAATAGTCAAAATTCCATTCACAATTGATATTAAGCAATAATTTTCGGTTCAATTTTTGAAAAAGAAATTCTAACTAAATCTTATCATTATGAAAAAGTTATTATTAATCAGTTCAATCGCTTTGCTAGCCGCAAGTTGTGTTCCGGATAAAGATAAGCGGGAACAGAGAAAAGAAGATCACAGTGCTGAGCACATGAGAAACGAAGGTGTGGATTCTGCAGCGATTTCCTCTGACAAAAATGTGGATACAGTTAGCGTAAAATAACTACCTACCAATCATCTTCTTAATAGAATTAAGCTTCATCAGAGCTTCAATCGGTGTCAAGGTATTGATATCGATTTTTGTCAGTTCTTCACGGATATTTTCCAAAACCGGGTCATCCAATTGGAAGAATGAAAGTTGAAGATTTTCTTCGGTAACACGTTTTATTTTCTCTCCAGAATCTTGAGTAGTTCTTGTAGATTCTAATGTTTTAAGAATTTCATTCGCGCGGGTCACAACTTTCGAAGGCATTCCAGCTAATTTTGCGACGTGAATACCGAAGCTGTGTTCGCTTCCGCCAGGGATTAATTTTCTAAGAAAAATTATATTGTCCTTACCTTCTTGGATAGAAACATGGAAATTCTTGACTCTCTCGAAGTTCACGGACATTTCATTCAGCTCGTGATAATGCGTAGCGAATAAAGTTTTCGGCTGAGTCGGATGTTGGTGGAGATATTCTGCAATGGCCCAAGCGATGGAAACACCGTCGTAGGTGGACGTTCCACGCCCAATTTCATCCAGCAAAATCAAACTTCTGTCTGAGATATTATTAAGGATATTGGCAGCTTCATTCATTTCTACCATAAACGTCGATTCGCCGGCAGAAATATTATCGGTTGCACCTACTCTAGTAAAAATCTTGTCTAGAGTTCCTATCTCAGCGTGTTTTGCTGGCACAAAACTTCCAATTTGTGCGAGCAAAGAAATAATGGCAGTTTGTCTTAAAATTGCAGATTTACCCGCCATATTCGGTCCTGTAACCATTATGATTTGCTGAGAATCTTTGTCCAGAAAAACATCATTAGGAATATAAGATTCGCCCAGTGGAAGCGATTTTTCGATGATGGGATGTCGCCCTTCCTGAATATTAATTGAATAAGAATCGTTTAAAACAGGTTTTGTGTAATTATCTTCCACAGACAATTCTGACAACCCGACAGCACAATCCAATTCGCCAATCAATTTGGAATTTTCCTGCAACTGATCGATATAAATCAAGACATTTTCGCAGACATTTTTGTAAAGCTTTAATTCAAGTCCGCTAATTTTATCGGTTGCTCCCAGAATCTGAGTTTCGTATTCTTTCAGTTCTTCAGTGATATATCTTTCCGCATTTACCAAAGTTTGTTTACGAATCCATTCCGTTGGAACTTTGTCTTTATGCGTATTTCGGACTTCTATAAAATAACCAAAAACACCATTGAAATCGATTTTCAAACTCGTAATTCCCGTTCGTTCGATTTCGCGTTGGCACATTTCGTCCAAAAATCCGCGACCTTTATTTTGAAGATTTCTCAGATGGTCTAGTTCTTCGGAAATACCTTCTCGGATGACATTTCCTTTGCTGATATTGACAGGAAGTTCGTCATTCAGATGGTCATTAATCAGATTAATTAATTCCTCGAGATTAATAAAAGGATCAATCCACGCTAAGACATCAGGAAAATTCAGAAGTTTTTTTCTGATTTCATTGATGTTAATGATACTTTGACGGAGATAACCTAATTCTTTCGGTGAAATCTTTTCAGCAGCCAATTTGCCGATTAATCTATCCAAATCAGAAATGCCTTTCAGCAAGTCTTTGATGTCGTATTTCAGAGAATCTTCATTGTTCAAAAACTCAGTCAGGTTCAATCTTCTATTGATGTCGCCGATATTTTTCAGCGGTAGAATCAGTCGTCGTCTCAACAATCTTCCGCCCATTGGCGTACAGGTTTTGTCAATGATATCCAGAAGCGATTTGCCTTGCTGATTGGCAGAATAAACGATTTCGAGATTTCTCAACGTAAAACCATCCATCATCAGATAATCATCCTGAGGAATAACCTGAATTTTCGTAATATGCTGCAATAATGCGTGATGCGTATCCTCCACCAAATACGCGAAAATTGCTCCGGCTGCAGTAATCCCTAATTTATAATCCTCAATCCCAAAACCTTTCAAAGATTGCGTTTTGAAATGGGAGGTTAGTTTTTCATAAGCATAGCGATATCGGAATGCCCAATCTTCCAGCTTAAAGACGTTTTTATTTTTAAGCTGACCAGGAACTTCTGACGTTCTTTGATAGATAATTTCGCTCGGGTCAAAAGTGTGAATGATGTGAAGCAGTTTTTCAAGATTGCCTTCACTTACCAAAAATTCTCCGGTAGAAACATCTACCAAAGCCATCCCGAATTTTTCTTTTTCTTTGTGAAGAGAAAGCAGGAAGTTATTTTTCTTGGAACTTAAAACCTGATCGTTAAAAGTAACTCCTGGCGTGATCAATTCTGTCACACCACGTTTTACAATTCCTTTGACGGTTTTTGGATCTTCCAACTGGTCACAGATTGCAACACGCATTCCGGCTCTCACCAATTTTGGCAAATAAGAATCTACGGAATGATGCGGAAAACCAGCGAGCTCTATATGACCCTCGCCGTTGGCTCTTTTGGTCAAAACAATCCCAAGAATTTGCGAAGTTTTGATGGCATCTGCGCCGAAAGTTTCATAGAAATCTCCAACACGAAACAACAAAAGTGCATCGGGATATTTCCCTTTGATAGTGTTGTATTGCGTCATTAACGGAGTTTCTTTCTTAGCCAATGGTTTGAATTTTTGAAGCGCTAAATTACAAAATTAATTCAGAGAACAGACTTCAATGATTTGGGATGGCTTGTTTCTAAAAGAATAGAATATATCTTTGTAATTCAAAATTGACCTGCTATTTCTGCTATTTTGTCGAATTATCAAAAGAAAACCAGAAATAATACATTTTATGTTTAAATTTAGCTAATGAAAAAATACTTTTACCTCTTCACGATATCAATTTCTTTGATAAGCTGTTATACTTACAGGACCACTGCAGAAAAGGATACAAAACGCAAGGAAGCAATGAGTAAAACTCAGGTTGCTATTGCTAAAAAAGAAATGGCAAATTCTCAGGCGAGCAGTGCTGCAATAGCTGCGAGAAATAATAGAGAGGCTCCCCGCCGTGCAAGCGAGAACACACAGTCGCCAAGACCTACAAATATCCAGGAAATACTGGATAATAACAAGTACTTTAAAATCGATGTTGCGGATAGAAGTTACAAAATCCAAGTGGATAAATGGGAAAATGACACTCTTGTTGCACACGTCATCCATAAACCAAAAAAGATTCTGAAGTTCCACAGAAATCAGATCAACAAAGAAACGATTGCAGAAAGGCATTTTTCACAGCCCGTTGCAGACATCCTCACGGTTACTGCTTACGCAGGTATTGGTGTTGGAATTTGGGCGCTGGTTCAATAAACTTCCAACTGCAAATATGAAAATCAATCATTTGTTTAATTTTAAATAGGAATCATAAATAATATCAGTTAAAAAGTATTTACAGTTAATCTAAATAACCTCATATTTGTATCTGTAAAAGTTTCAAATAATTTAACCTTAAGTTTTTGAATAAAATCTATTGATTCACAATGAAAATCGAACAAATATATACAGGTTGTCTTGCTCAGGGCGCTTACTACATCACTTCTGAAAACGAAGCAGCAATTATCGACCCATTAAGAGAAGTGAAGCCGTATCTGGAGCGTTTGGAAAAAGATAATGTACAACTGAAATATATTTTTGAAACCCATTTTCACGCAGATTTTGTTTCA
>JBCNLQ010000004.1:0-137325 GCA_039595375.1 Chryseobacterium sp. | reverse complement strand
GCTTATTGCGCTTTATACGTAGGGTCTTACTTTCTTACAGATTTTGCACATCCTTCTAAAGAATATGAGCAAGAGTACAGAGAACAAACTGCAGCAATTAATGATTATATGGCCACAGTAACTCAGCCAACACTAGAAACTGCTGTTTTCTCAGAAGATAATGTGGAAGCTGGTAAAGCCGTTTTTGAAACCAACTGTGTATCTTGTCACGGTGAAGGTGGAAAAGGCGGAATTGGTCCTAACTTGACAGACAATTTCTGGATTAACCAACCTGAAAAAACACTATACAAAACGGTCTTCTGGATGGTAGAAAATGGTAGTCCTAATAACCCGACAATGCAGGCTTGGGGAAAAAACGGTATAGTATCTGGATTTGACATGCAAAACGTGGCAGCATACGTTTATCACATCAACCAGGAACAAGCACCAATTACCGAAGCGCAAGGTGGTGCTGCTCCGCAAGGAACAGAAGCACACTGGGAAAAATAAGTCGCAAACAACTTAACATACAAAAGAGATTGTCAAAAAAATATTGTTCTATTCGGAATGATATTTGGAAAAATGAATTGAAAACAATTCGTTTTTCGGACAATCTCTTTTTTTATCTAAAATATTATGAGTGGGACAGAAAAAAAATACAACGAAGCGGAAAGCTGGGTAGTAGAAGCTGAGACATTCAGAGACTCTGTTGGGACAATGGATAATACCGGCAAAAGAAAATGGGTCTTTCCAAGAAAACCAAAGGGAAAATATACGAACTACAGATATTTGGTTAGTATTGTACTATTAGCAATCTACTTTGTCATTCCTTTTCTAAAAATCAATGGCAATCCGCTACTTTTATTTAATATTATAGAACGTCAGTTTTTCATCTTTGGACAGCCATTTTATCCCCAAGATTTCTTTATTCTCGCTCTAGGAGCGATTGCCTCATTAATATTCATCATTCTTTTTACAGTAGCTTTTGGAAGAATATTTTGTGGGTGGATCTGTCCCCAGACTATTTTTCTGGAAATGATATTTCGTAAAATAGAGTATGCCATAGAAGGCGACCGCAATAAGCAAATTAGACTAGACAGTCAGGCGTGGGATACAGAAAAAATCTGGAAACGTTCTCTGAAATGGACGTGTTTTGTTATCATTTCTCTTATCATCACTCACATTATGTTTATGTATATTGTTGGTTACGAAGAGGTTTTAAACATTATGCAGGAAGGGCCATTTGCAAGACCTACCAATTTCTTGGTAATGATTTTGTTTTCAGCGGCATTTTACTTTGTATTTGCGTGGTTTAGAGAACAAGTTTGTACAATGGTTTGCCCTTATGGCAGATTGCAAGGTGTTTTGATAGATAGAGAGACCATCAACGTCTTCTACGACTATAAAAGAGGAGAAAATCGTTCTAAGTGGAAAAAGGGAGAAGATAGAAAAGCTCAGGGGAAAGGCGATTGTATTGATTGCAAACAGTGCGTTGTGGTTTGCCCGACTGGAATTGACATCCGTGATGGTTTGCAAATGGAATGCGTAAATTGTACGGCTTGTATCGACGCTTGTGACGAAGTGATGGTAAAAGTGGGTCTTCCGCCAGGATTGATCCGTTATGCTTCGGAGAAAGAAATTGAGGAACAAGCTCAGTTCAAGTTTTCTGGGAAAATGAAGATTTACTCTGTGATTTTGGCTTTATTAGTCGGATTTCTAGGATTATTGCTTTACAATAGAGGCGAAATGGAAGCTAAATTCTTAAAACCTCCAGGATCTACTTTCTTCATCAGAGACGGGAAAATCACGAATACGTATAACTATACTTTCCTCAATAAATCCAACGAAACAAAAACCGTTATCATAAAAATTATCGAACCTAAAAATGGTGAAATTTCTTCCGGCGCCACCAGCAAAATTGTGATGAAAAGAGATGCGATGATAAAAGGAACGATCAACGTGAGTTTCCCTGAAAGTCAAATTAAACTGTCCAAACAGAATTTGGAATTGGGGGTTTATGATATGAATGGAGAATTATTGGATTCTTACAAAACTTATTTTGAAGGACCTTTCAAATTTCAATTTTAAATCTTAATTAGATAATGAAAAAATTACATTGGGGACACGGTTTGGCAATTGCTTTGGGATGTTTTATATTATTCATACTATTTTTGATATTAATCTTTCCAATGGGAAAACAGAATGCAGAACTGATTTCCAATAATTACTACGAAGAGGAATTGCGTTACCAGGATATTATTGACGCGAAGAAAAATGCAGCAAAATTAGACGAACAACCAGTTTATAAAGCCACCAAAGAAGGTATGCTGATTTCGTTTCCTGCAAGCATCAAAGTGGATGATGACAAAGCTAATTTCGTTTTATTCAGAACGGATGATTCTAATTTGGACGTCCGCAAAGAAGTAGGATTGCAACATAATCTTTTTCTGATTCCTAAAAAAGTTTTGTCACCAGGCTCCTATACTTTAAAACTGAAATGGACAGAAAATAAAAAACAATATCAAATAGATTACGATATTTTATGGAAATGACCTTCATCATATCGGCGATTGGATTGGGCTTTGCCTCCGGATTCCACTGTATTGGAATGTGCGGTCCCATTGCTCTATCTATGGGTCTTACCAAAAATCAGAAAACCAACTTCTATTTGCAAAATCTCTCTTATCAGTTTGGACGGATTCTCTCATACTCTTTTTTAGGAGCCGTTTTAGGAATCATCGGCCAAAGTTTTGAGTTGGCTGGTTTCCAAAAATATCTGACTGTTTCTGTTGGAATTTTATTAATTGTAATGGCAATTTCTTCTTTCGGAGGACAAGATTTTGCTGCCAAAATTCCTTTTATGTCGAAAGCTTTGCTGAAGGTCAAAATGCAATTGGGAAAAATCCTACAAAGACCAGATTACAAATCCCGTTTCTCAACCGGAATACTAAACGGATTTCTACCTTGCGGAATGGTTTATATGGCTTTAACAGCTTCGTTAGCCGCTGGCGGAATCTGGCAAAGTGCTGTTTTTATGCTGTTATTCGGGTTTGGAACTTTTCCGTTTATGTTTGCGGTGGTTTTCTTGGGTAACTTCATCACAACAGCTTTCAGAGTGAAAATATTGAGAGTGATTCCTGTAATGATGATGATCTTAGGCGGATTGTTCGTCTTAAGAGGTTTGGAGTTAGGAATTCCTTATGTTTCTCCGCATTCTGAGTCATTGCAGGTTCAGCATTCCAAAGATGGTTTCCATCTGGATCACACGAATTGTCATTAAAAAAATTAAGCAAAAAAAATCGGCCATTTGACCGATTTTAGCTCTTAAAAAGTTACTTCTGAACTTTCTTTGCCTTTCTGGAAATTGAGTGTCTTCAAAGTACCTTTGTAAGTAATATTCATAATATTAACTTGTTTTGGAAACTGTCCGATTAAAATGCTGTTTTTGATTTTGAGACTGGAAATATCAGAAACATTTGCTACTTCATAATAGACCCAAACCGATTCACCATTCACCTGACTTCCTGTGAAAGTCAACGTTTTTGGAGCGCCATTGATGGCAACATCGACATTGTTATTAACATATTTTTTGACTTCAGCTTCAAAACCAGCCGTAGCCGGGTCTATTTTTACAGCTTGTGAAATATGATTTGTATTGAGTTTTGTTGTAAACTTCAGTGTTTTACTTCCATCAGTATAATCTACTTTGGTCATCGATGAGAAGAAATCAAACGGTTTAAAACTGAAAAAACTGATTAACAGGATTCCCAGAGATATGATAAATAATTTTTTCATTTTTTGTAATATTTGCTAACTTATAAACTATAGTTTTCGGGTCAAATTATATGCCATGTATCAGAAATTCACACTCACAGAATATTTGTCATAAAACGATTTGATATGCTCCACTGCATCTTCTGCCGTATCTACAACGCGGAACAGTGACAAATCTTTTTCTGCAATCAAACCTTCTTTCAGCAATGTTCCTTTGAACCAATCCAACAGTCCGCTCCAGAATTCGCTTCCCACCAAAACAATAGGGAATTTGCCAATTTTATTGGTTTGAATTAATGTCAAGGCTTCAGAAAGTTCATCCAATGTTCCGAAACCTCCTGGCATTACCACAAAACCTTGAGAATATTTCACGAACATTACCTTTCTAACGAAAAAATAATCAAAATTGATATTATAACCTTTGTCTACATACGGATTGAAATGTTGCTCAAAAGGTAACTCAATATTCAAACCTATTGATTTTCCGTATCCGCTTGCGCCTTTGTTTCCGGCTTCCATAATTCCAGGTCCGCCGCCGGTAATCACTCCAAAACCAATTTCCGTAATTTTCTGCGCAATGTCAGAAGCCATTTTATAATAAAAGCTGTCTTCCTTTAATCTTGCGGAACCAAAAATCGAAACACAAGGTCCGATTTTGGCCATTTTTTCGTAACCATCTACAAATTCCGACATTACCCGGAAAACCATCCAGCTGTCTTTTGTAATGGTCTCGTCCCAGGTCTTCTGTCTCAGACTGTCCTGTAATCTTTTGTCTTCGTCTTGTTGTGTCATTTGAATAGTCTTTCTGCCTCTGTAATTGATTCTGGTCTTCCAACGTCTATAAGGTTGGCGGTGTGTTGATAACCGATGATAATATCTTCTTTCATCAAGTCCATATACTCATCCATAATAGAGAATTTTCCGGTTCTTGTAATTTTCGAAAATATCTCAGAATTCACACAATGAATACCACTGAACGCCAATTCTCTCAATTTGAATATCCCACCAACAACTTTCTTTTTGTTGGTTGTGAGATTTTTCCAACCTTTCAAAAACATTTTGTCATTGAACATCAGTTTTCTCGAACTTTCTCTGTCGGAAACGGCCAAAGTGATCATTCCGCCTTTGATTTCGTGCAGTTTTATGAAGTTCTCAATGTTAAGGTCGGTCAAAATATCAACATTCATAATCAGGAATGTTTTTTCATTTTCAAGAAATTTTTTAGCGAATAATAATCCACCGCCCGTTTCCAAAAGTTCATCGGACTCGTTGGAGATTTCGATGTTTGCCCCGAAATAATCGTTTTCTGCCAAAAATGCTAAAATCTGTCCTCCAAAATGATGAATATTAATAACAAAATCATTAATCCCGTAACTCTGCAGATACTTTATATTTCTTTCTAAAAGCGCCACACCATTCACTTGCGCCAAAGCTTTCGGATGATTGTCTGTAAAAGGTTTTAATCGGGTTCCCATACCCGCAGCAAATAATAATGCTTTCATATTTATAACTGATAATTGATAGATGATGAATGATAAATTCTTAGATTAATTATCATTTACAGATGATAGATTGAGGTGCAATTGCTCGTCGTGGTAGATTTTAACTTCCGCTTGAGGATATTTTTCTTTGATGAATTCCGCAGTTTTAATCGCAGAATAAACTGAGCGATGCTGTCCGCCAGTACACCCAAAATTGATTTGAAGATTCTCAAAACCTCGACTTAAATAATTTTCTATGCTGATAGACAAAAGAGATTTTACCGAATCAAAAAACTTCGGAAACTCTGTTTTATTTTCCAAAAACTCTTGCACGCCAATATCATTTCCGGTTTGTGATTTATATTCCTCAATTCTTCCAGGATTTAGAATTCCTCTGCAATCGAAAACAAAACCACCGCCGTTTCCGGAATCATCTTTAGGAATTCCTTTCTTTTTGTATGAAAAACTATGAATATCAATAACCAATTTGTTCTGCATTAACTTTAATTTTCCGTAAAGTTACCCTTTTTAATTTTCTTTGAAAAATCTGATTGATTTTAAGTCTCTTTTTGAATTACATTAAACTAAAACCAAAGTGTAAATTTTTCACTTGTCTTTGTTCGTGCTTTGTATATCCGATGTTCGTCCTTCATTCGCCCTAAGCATATTCGGCAATAATTAATTAAGACTTTATTATTAAAGAAAATTTTTAACAAAAATTGAATTTAACAATAAATTTATAACAATCTGATCTTACATTAAACTTGTGGGAAATTAAATCTGAAAACTTATCCATCGTAAAATTGTTTTCAGCATTAAGAATCGGAAAATAATCAATATTTCTAAGCTAAGCAACGGGTATATGTTTCGTGCAACTATCAAATACAAAAAAGTAAACAAAGAAAAAAACTGATTGTCAATAGATAAAAATTGATTATATTATAACTTATAAAAAGCAAACGCTATGAAAAAACTAATTATTTCCTGTTCATTCTTTATTTCAAATTTCCTTTTCTCACAATATATTCCAGACCTACAATTAACTCAAAATAGTACAAATCAGATCAAAGCTCATTTGAAAGTTTATCTTCCTGCAGTTGGAAATTATCTCTCGTACACAACAGAGATTAGCGGAAATGTCATAGTTTTGAATGCTTGTTATTATATGATTGGAGCAGGAGCACCACAAGACCTCCAAAATGATTTTTACATTGATATTCCAAATGGAAACTATTCATTAAAAGTAAATTTATTTATCTCTTCAGATGAAACGATTTGTGATTACCATAGCTTAGAAGATTCAGTTACTATCAACTTTACAAGACCGATACAAGGAGTTGTCTCATTAGAAACATCTGAAATCAAAAAATCGGATTTGCAGTTATTCCCTAACCCTGGAAAAGATGTCATCAACATTGATTCCTCAGAGAAATATGATGAACTGAAAATCTATGATGTCTCAGGAAAAATTGCACTTAGCATTCAAAATCCGGGAGATGAAATAAACGTTTCTAAGCTTAGTAACGGAATTTACTTCGTGGAACTATCAAATGATAAAGGAAAACAAAGAAAAAAATTAATCATCCAAAAATAACTTAGTTAAACTTCACGAATGATGAAAAAAATCCACATTCTAATGTTTGTGCTATATCTCTGTGGTACAAATGCAGTCCTATCCCAAAACCATTACTATTACTATCAGGGGCATAAAAAATATGTGACTCTGGACAAGTCCGGTCTGGAGATAACAACGACACCTGTTTTCCAGAGCAACAGTATCTCTGCTAATAATATTGAGCCCATCTTACTGGAAGCTTCCGGAGCCACAGAAAAAAATGGAAGTATTGAGTTTCTCAACAGCCCAACCGACACGGAATATCTTGCCAAAATCAGCGAGATAAAATCGAATCAAGAAACAATAATTATAAAATTACAGGTGTATCTCCCAAATCTAAACTAATTTCTGTAAGTTCAAATTTTTTAGGTAATTCATTAAGCTCTAAAATCGCAAATGGAATAAATTGGGCGGTAGAAAAAGGAGCAGATTTTATCAATAATTCTTATTATATCTCATATGATTCGGACATTCTAAATGATGCTATTTCTAATGCAATAAAAAATGGAAGAAATGGACTAGGAACAATAATGGTCTTTGCAGCAGGCAATTCTGTAAAACCAAATAATCCAAATTCATTTGGAATTGTATATCCCGCAAATTCAAATGATAAAATTATTGTTGTAGGCTCTATCAAAAGTATCGGTTTAAGAGATTATGATTCTTGTTTTGGCACAAAGCTCGATGTAGTGGCACCGGGTAATAACATCCTAACAACATCTTATAACAATACATTAATAAATATCAGAGGTACTTCCTTCGCTGCTCCTCACGTTGCAGGCATCGCTACACTGATGCTTTCGGTCAATCCCCATACAAATGTAAAACAGGTAAGCGATATTATAGAAAAAACAGCCCAAAAGCTGGACAATGATACTAATACCAATACGCCCAATAGACCAAACGGCACGTGGAACAATGAGACTGGCTATGGTCTGGTAGATGCCTATGAGGGGTAAAGCTTGCCCAACAAATGAACTCTACCACTCTGGATTTGTACATCAAAAATTCCCGGGATGATTTTGGGATAGAACCCAACACTACCACGCCCTATATGTGGGTCAGTGACGACATCTGGATCAGAAACCAGGATGATAACAGACTGGAACATCAAAACCCAGAATACAACAGTGACAATTATCAATAAAAGTGCAGTGGCGAACCGAAAAACTAAAACTGTACTGGGCAAAAGCCTCTACAGGACTTTCATATCCAAGCCCTTGGACAGGCGGTGTGTATCATCCGGCAACCGGTGCCGAGATGGGGCAGCCCATTGGCACCTTTGATATTCCTGTGCTACAGCCAGGACAGGAAACCAGCATTAAAAAACCTTGGATTGTACCCAATCCTGCCAACTATGAAACAGGAGAAGAACAATGGCATTTTTGCCTGCTTTCCAGGATAGAAAGCGCGGAAGACCCAATATCTGTTACAGAAACCACAGACCTGAATGCCAATGTCCGCAACAACAATAATTTTGCCTGGAAAAACATTACCGTTGTAGATTTATCGGCATCATCCCAATCCGGAACCGTTGCAATTGCCAATCCATTCAATACGGCTAAAAATTATTATCTGGAATTGCTGGTGGATGATATGGAAACAGGAAAACCTGTATACGAAGAAGCAGAGGTTAGTCTAAAAATGGATGATACACTTTATAATGCCTGGCAGAGAGAAGGAGCCGCATCACAAAAAATTTCTCCAACTCTGGAAGAACATAAAAAATTAGTCACAGGAAATAAAGTCATTATGGAAAATATCGCTTTCAATCCTAAAGAAATTGGAATTCTTAGACTGGATTTTAATTTCCTCACCCAGCAGATGTCTGACAAAACAAATTACAGATACCATACTGTCCAAAGAGAAACAGGTTCAGGTAACATAATTGGCGGCGAAACATATCATATCAATAAAAATGCTCGAGCCATATTCAATGCCGAATCAGTAGAAGCATTAGCAACTTTTAATCAGCCTATCGCTATTACTGCAAAAGACATCAATGAACCTGCTGTATATAAATGGTATGATAACGAAGGTAATTTTATTAACGAAGAAAAAACGCTGAACATTACTAATGCCAAAGCAGAAACATACAGACTAGAGGTAATATCCTTATCAGATGGATATAAAGACTATGCTGATGTAGATGTCAAATTAAAACCAAATACATTAGGCATTATAGCTCCTAATCCTGCAAGTAATAATATCACTGTGAATTATGAACTGAATGGTGCAAATACAGCTTTTTTGATGCTTGTAAAACAAAGCGGAAACAATCAAGCTAATTATATCTTAGACACTGACAGTAATCAAATTAATATCAATAATCGGTAGTTTTTCTGCTGGTCTTTATACAATTGCCTTCATTATAGATGGGCAAATTGTTGATTCTAAGACTTTAATATAACAGTAATTGTAACTTTTAATAATCAACAAAAAGAGTCTTATTTCACATAGTAAGGCTCTTTTTAATTTTCTTTCAAAAATCAGAAAATTATAAATTTAAAATTTAATTTTGCAAAGCGAATGATATAAGCTGAGCAATTCAAACTTATTTATTATTTTTAAAAATAAATCTTACTAAAAATGAAATATATAAAATTTGCCTTTTTAGCAGCTTTGCTGATTCTTACTGTGAGCTGCAAGAAAACCAGCGTGGATGGCAGCAGCCGAATGAGTTTCCAGGAAAGCATCAATGATATGGCTTCTAGTTTGCCGACATTACAACAGGTGAAGTTCAATGAAGCCCTTTACATTCTCAAAACTTTTGGTGTAGAAGCTGAAGGCGACATTGCAGAAATCGCCGCTTTGGGAAAACTTCTGAACGGAAAAAAAACAGCGGAGATTTTCGCAATGGCAGACCAAGTGGCTCAGAAAAACGGAATTACGTGGAGCAGCACCGCGCCACCTAGTCTAGGAGAAATGAACATCTTTGGAAATGTGACAGCTTCGGAAAAAGACCCGAATGATATTGATGCTGCTAGCCTAAGCATCAATGTTAGAAATATTGCCGGCGACAGTTTGACAGGATCAAAAGGTTTGATTATCACGCCACAATTATTGGATAATAATGGTAGAAAAGTAGAATTTGAAGGTGCTGCCTTGGAAACGGTAATGGAAATTTCCAGTGGTGGAAACAAAATCTCTACATCAAAAAACCTGATGCAAGACCCAGCTTTCAGAGGTTTCACTTTACTTTATGCTAAATTGCCGAAAGAAAAAATCTTCGAAGAAAGAATTGATATCAAGCTGACCGTCAAAACAACCAAGAAGTTATTACAAATGATAAAAATGGGAGTGCCCGTAAACGGACAAGCGCTTTACACACCTCCAGCGCCAGTTGTCGCAGATTCACTCCAAGTTCCAACTTCTACAGTAGATCCTCAAACTGGAGAGACCATCGTCACACCACCGCCAGCTCCAAAAACAAATTCTACTGACCCAAAAGCTACGGTAACTAAGTTCCTGAACAATTTGTCTTCGCAAAACTTCAAAGCAGCGTACGAAACGTCGGAAAATCCAAACTGGGGATCTTATGAAAAATTCTCTAATCCAAATTCTGGTTTTGGTTCAGTAAAAAATATCAGTGTCAAAAACATTGCAGTTCCTTATAATAAAGATAATTCTGCCAATGTAAACGTGACCTACGACGTGACCGACAAAAATGGTAAAACCACTTCTCTGAATGTAACTTATGGACTAAAATCTGTAAACAATAACTGGAAAATTACCACCTACAAAATCAACAATCCTTAAAAGTATATAATGGCATCTGCGGAATTAATCCAGAAATTAGAAGAAACAATTGAGAACATTCCTGACTTTCCAATTCCGGGAATTCAGTTTAAGGACATCTCTCCTATTTTTCTTCAACCAAAATTGTATGAGGAAGTAATTGCTGATTTGGCAGAATTTAGCCGGGGAAAGGTAGATGTCGTTTGTGGTATTGAAAGCCGAGGCTATCTTTTCGGGATTGCAATTGCAGTGGCTTTGGATGTTCCATTTGTATTGATTAGAAAAGCGGGTAAATTGCCTCCGCCTTTCATTGGTGAAAAATATGATTTGGAATACGGATCTGCAGAAATTGAAATGAAAACCGGGCATCTGAAAGCAGGACAACGCGTTTTGATCCACGACGACCTTTTGGCAACCGGAGGAACTACGGAAGCGGCAGCAAAATTGGTTTCTAAGCAAGGCGCGATTCCTACGCAATTCAGTTTTTTGATTGATTTGAAAGATCTGAACGGGGCGCAGAGATTGAGCCAATTTAACTCAGAAGTCTATTCCTTGCTTCAATATTAAAATAATTATCTCATCAGAAAAATAAGTTTTTGCAAATCAAAAGGAAAGCATTAAATTTGCACTTCATTTACTAAAAATTATGGCAGATTCACATAACAAAAAGAACGAACAAGAAGGAAAAGAGACCGTAGAATTTTTCAGAGACCTTGATAAAGAGGCACTCAATATCGAATCTTTCCTAGAAAAAAATGCAAAAATTTTGAGTATCGGTTTCGGTATTTTGATTGTTGCAGTTTTGGGTTGGTTTGGTTACCAGCAGTTCATTTTGGGACCTCAAAACGAAGAAGCTACGAAAAGTTATCTTTCTGCTCAGAAAAACCTGACAGATGGAAAAGAAGATTTGGCTTTGGGTGGAAAATCTGTTGCGAACCCAGGATTCATTGGAACATACAATGAATATGGGAGTACTGCAGCGGGCAAACTATCTGCTTACAATGCTGGTCTTATCGAATTCAAAAAAGGGAATTATCAGAAAGCATACGATTTACTTGATAAATTCGGTTCAAGCAACAAAGTCTTAGTAGCACTTAAATATGGTGCGATGGCAGATTGCTTATCCAACCTGAACAAGGCTGATGACGCTTTATCAATGGCAGACAAAGCTTCTTCTGCATCAGATGATGCTTATACTTCTTATTATTTCACAAAAAAAGCAGGAATGTTGGCTTTAGCACTTAAGAAAAACGCAGACGCTAAAAAATATTTCGCAACAATTGATGAGAAATATCAAGATTATGACAATGGTCAATCTGACGCTTTTATAGAAATGACAAAATATTATTAATCAATGGCAACAACTAATCTTTCAGATTACAAGCCACTCAATATAACCAATGCCGATGAATATTCTATCGGCATTGTTGTTTCTGAGTGGAACGATTTCGTAACCTATAACCTTCGAAACGGAGCTATCGAGACGCTTAAAGCAGAAGGTATCAAAGAAGAAAATATACATATTTACTACGTTCCGGGCGCATTCGAATTGAGCTTTGCAACGATGAAACTTTGCCGATCCAACAAATTTGCAGCAGTCATAGCAATTGGAAACGTGATTCGCGGAGAGACGCCTCATTTCGAGTTTGTATGTTCCGGCGTGACGCAAGGTATCAAGGATTGCAATATCCTGACAGACACACCAGCTATTTTCTGTGTTTTGACAGACGATACTAAAGAACAGTCCATTGCAAGAAGCGGTGGCAACCTTGGCAACAAAGGTGTAGAAGCAGCTGTCACTGCATTAAAGATGATAGATTTCAACACAAAATTCTCTTAAGAGCAATTTTATTTCGTTGGAGATTTGGAGCAATTCCCGCTATCCGCTGTATCTTTTTTGTTTTTATAACGTTTGTTGATAATGAGAGAACGAGAAGAAAAAACAAAAAAGGATGCCGCTTCTATCGGGGCTAGTAATAAACATCGGCATAATTTTTCGTTATAGCTTCAAAAGAAATTCCTAATTTTAAAACGCAAAATATTAATTATGAAATGGACAAACGACAGAAGTGACAACGTAGATGACAGGCGAGGTTCCGGCGGCGGAGCTTTGGTTGGTGGCGGATTAGGGACCATCATTATAGCTGCCATCGTATTTTTTCTAGGAGGCGATCCATCTGCCATCCTGAATAATAATACCTCAGCAACACATCAAACGGAACAAAGACAACTTTCCAAAGAAGAACTCAACATCGGAGAATTTGTCAAAATGTTGACGGTAGAAAATGAACAAACCTGGAACAAAATTTTCCAGGAAAACGGAGTCCAATTCAAACCGGCTAAAGTCGTACTTTTTGAACAAGGAACACAATCCGGATGTGGCACAGCTCAGTCAGAGATGGGACCTTTCTACTGTCCTGCCGATCATACCATTTATATGGATATGAGTTTTTTCAATGAACTTCAACAGAAATTTGGAGCAAAAGTAGGCGAGTTTACTGTTGCTTATGTTCTTGGTCACGAGTATGGGCATCATATCCAAAACCTCTTGGGAACATTGGACAAGGTTCACCAATTAAGCCAGCAAGGAAGTCAATCACAAGCCAACCAGATTTCTGTTGCAAATGAGCTACAAGCAGATTTTTATGCCGGAGTATGGGCAAAACAAACTGATAACCGCGAGAAAATATTAGAAGCTGGTGACATCCAAGAAGCGATGAGCGCAGCTGCAGCAGTTGGTGATGATAATATTCAAAAAAGAGCGCAAGGGTATGTCAATCAGGAAAGCTTTACTCACGGTTCTTCTGCACAAAGAGAAGAATGGTTTCTAAAAGGTTATAATACCGGCGATATCAGGCAAGGAGATACCTTTAGTGCCTTGTTGAGATAGATAAGAACTATTTACACATAAAAAAGACTCTAATGAGTCTTTTTTTTATGTTATTAATCTTTTATAAGCATCAAAAAATACTGTATATTAAAAATTAGCTCATAGAAAACTTGTTTTTAATACCATCCACAAGCAAACTTATACCATTTTACATTTAAAATTCTAATTATTTTCTAATAAAAATGATTAAAAAAAAATTTAAGGCATTACCAATAACAAAATGTTTTTAGATTCCTGATAAGATAAAAAAGCTAGAGTAAGAATTGAAACCAGTTTTTTTTCAGCAATGCATAAAAACAAAAAAGACTGTTAATCCATGATTAACAGTCTTTTTAAGTACCCCAGACGGGACTTGAACCCGTACATCCGAAGATACAGGATTTTAAGTCCTGCGTGTCTACCAGTTCCACCACCAGGGCAACGGATAGAGCGAAAAACGGGACTCGAACCCGCGACCCCAACCTTGGCAAGGTTGTGCTCTACCAGCTGAGCTATTTTCGCATAAAAAAAAATTTCTAATTGCTTAGAAATTTTTCTGTGTGCGGATGAAGGGACTCGAACCCCCACGCCGTGAAGCACCAGATCCTAAGTCTGGCGTGGCTACCAATTACACCACATCCGCATTATTTTTAAGAACTTCTTTTCTTCCGTTTTGGTGAGTGCAAATATAGAACTCTTTTACATTACCTCCAAAATAAAATCAATATTTTTTTTAAAAGTTTTTTGACCTCTCGTTTTTGAATAACATCAATACTTTTATTACCTTTACAAACTTAAAACATTTTCGAGATATGGAATTACAAGGAACGATAAAGAAAATTTCTGATTTACAAACCTTTGCAAGTGGTTTTCAAAAAAAAGAGCTGGTTCTTTTGACAGAAGAACAATATCCACAGCCTATAAACATTGAATTTACTCAAGACAAAGTGGATTTGCTGAACAATTATAAAGTGGGTGATAAAGCGAAGGTTCATATCAATATCAGAGGTAGAGAATGGACAAGCCCGCAAGGCGAAGTAAAATATTTTAATTCAATCGTTGGATGGAGAATGGAAAAAGATGCTTCTACAGATTTCAACGAGCCAACTCAGGCGACTCCAAATCAAGGTCAGCCTGCTGCTGAAAACAAAAATGTTTTTGCTGAGGATGAAGATGATGACTTACCATTCTAATAAAACTAGAATTTTAGCATAAAAATACCCCTGCACTTTTATATAAAAGTGCAGGGATTATTTTTTATAAATCCAAAATCAAGTAATGGTAAAACTTAAATTCAATGAAATTTCCTTTCCAGATCCTGGTCTTTATGATTCAGAAGACGGTTTGATGGCTTTTGGCGGCGATTTGAAACCCGAAAGGCTTTGGTTTGCTTATGAAATCGGACTTTTCCCTTGGTATAATGAAGGAGAAGAGATCCTCTGGTGGTGTCCTGATCCAAGATTTGTCTTATTTCCGAATGACATCAAAATCTCCAAATCAATGAGAAAAATTCTGAGAGACAATGTTTTTGAATTTACCGAAAATGAACGTTTCGAAGAAGTGATGCGGCATTGCCAAACACTGGAAAGAAAGGATCAAGATGGAACGTGGATCAATGAGCAACTCATCAAATCTTTTGTAACTCTCCATCAGTATGGCAAAGCAAAAAGTTTTGAAGTTTGGCAGAAGGGTGAATTGGTTGGTGGTTTCTATGGCGTCCAGGTGGGCAATGTTTTCTGTGGAGAAAGTATGTTTTCCAAAGTTTCCAATGCTTCGAAGGCCGGATTTATCCATTTTACCACAAAATATCAAAACCATTGGGAACTTATTGATTGCCAGATACACTCTAGCCATCTGGAAAGTCTGGGCGCAAAAATGATTCCGAAAAGGGAGTATCTGAATATCTTAAAACAACAAATCTCGTGACCGCAGAAAAACAAAAATGGATTCTTCTCATCGCCCTATCTGCGATTTGGGGATCGTCTTTTATATTGATTAAAAAATCACTAAACCATTTCACGCCATACGAAGTTGGCGCTTTGCGGGTTTTGATTTCAGGAATTGTATTGATGCCTTTTGCCATTTCCAAAATTAAACAATTTCCCAAACGTCATTTGAAGTGGCTGATTCTGGTGGCACTCTCTGGAAGTTTTGTTCCAATGTTTCTTTTTCCGATGGCAGAGATGGAAATTAGTAGCAGCATTGCAGGAATCATTAATTCTATGATGCCGATTTTTGTGATTATCGTTGGTTCTTTGGTCTGGAGATTCTCGACGACCAAAAGACAGTTACTGGGCGTTTTGATTAGTTTTACAGGCGCTTGCATCTTGGCTTTGGGAAGCGGTGAACGTGGAGAAATCAAAATCTATCCAATCTTACTTCTGCTTCTGGCTACTTTGTTATACGCCATCAGTACCACAACTGTGAAATCTAAATTGTATGACGTTCCAGCCATATTAATGTCTGCTTATGTATTTTCGTTTGTATTATTCTTGCCTTCTTTGACAGCTTTAGTAATCTCTGGATTTTTTTCGCGTTTTAGTTTCGATGCGGGACACCTGACAGGATTGGGATTTGTGGCGATGTTGTCGATTTTCGGAACTGGATTGGCTATGATGATGAATTTCAAATTACTGAGTATCTCTACCCCATTGTTTGCTTCTACAGTGACTTTGCTGATGCCAATTGTTGCAATCATTTGGGGAATATTGGATGGAGAAACACTGACTCTGATGCAATCTATTGGCGCTCTGATCATTTTAGCGGGATTGATATTCCTGAGAAGTAAACCGAAAATTGTTTAAGATCAATATAACTGATCACTAAAACTATAGCCCTGATTGTAACGGCATCCTTTTGTGATGAGGTACGAAGAGCAAAAGATATAGTGGAAAGCAGGTTCCCGGCTCCTAAAAAAAACAAAAACACAAACCAGCCATTTCCAAAAAAAAGAGCTTGATGATGGATCAAGCTCTTTTTGATGATATTAATTATGATTCTTTTTTGTTTCTTTCCGAATATTCAGATCTTCTTCAAAATCTTGAATTCTATAATCTGTGAGAGAATTTCCTTTGCTGATTTTTTCTTTAGAATATAGTCTAAACTCGTTCTCAGTTTTTTCCAAAAGATAATCGTACGGTCCAACCGAAGAAATTAGTTTTATCAGAACAGGCGAAATTTCCAGGACAATGAATAATCCCATAATGAAACTTGCTGCCAATGCGATGATAGCAGAATTTTTCCCCAGCTCATCCAGAGCCTGTAATCTGGCAGCAAAACCATTGAATTTGTCCTCAAAAACTTCTGTAGATTTTCTTTCTTTTTCCAGATTAGAATAGACTTTGGAGGTTTCTTTGTCAAGGTATTGCAATCTTTCCTGCTGCTGTTTTTGGTAATTTTCAAGATCTGCACGTTTTTGTTCCTTCAGTTCGGCTTTTCTTTTGGCATTGGTTCCGTAACCCACTTTTCCGCTGGTTAAGCCAGATTGTTTTCCTAGAATTTCTTTTTCCAATTCAACTGAGGCAGAATCATAAGCCAACTGATATGTTTTGATCTGATTTTGAATTTGCTTTTTTTCCAAATCAAAAGGTCCGGTTTGCTGCAAGATTCTTCCGTTCATTTCTGCTTGCAACTGTTTTTTATTCCTCTGAATAATAGTGTTTAATTGCTTATTGACTTCTTTTTCAAAAATTTTCAGTTCCAATGGTTTTGAAATAATGATTCCGAGAAATGTTGCCAAAATCAAACGTGGAATAGTCATCAAAACCTGATTCCACCAAGTTCCTGTTTTCTTGATAGATGAAACAATATATCTGTCCAGATTGAAGATCATTAATCCCCAGAGAACCCCAAATCCGATGGCTGTCCAGACATCGTCAAAAACTGTGAACATGGCGTAACCAGCGGATAATGTGGCAAAGACAGCCGTGAACAAAACAATCCCGCCTATTCCGGCGAATTTGTTCCATTCCGAGGGTGATTTTTTCAGCAGATGAATATTGCCACCGGAACAAATCATCAGAAAATGCTGAAACCAATTCATTGTATGCGAGTTAAGATTTTTCATTTTTTTATATTATCACCATTTGTCATTAGAAACGTTAATTTGTTACAAATAGTATTAGGCTTTACCTAATAACCAAATCCATACCAATTGATTTTTTGTTAATATTAAATTTATAGGTATTATATTTGATGGCAGATTCCAAAATATTTTATGAAAAAGCTACTGTTCTTTATCGCTATTGCTACACTTCCTTTCTCTTGCAAATCAACCATAAACGCCGATAATCTTCCAAAGCCATTACCGGAAAGACCTCAGCAAAATCCCGACAACCAAACTTTGACAAAAGAGGAATCAGAAGAAATGGAGACTTTGAAATCTGAAATCATCACAATGTCCAAGATAGAAAAATGCAGTAATGGAGCAGATTGGAAAACTGTTGGTTTAGGGGTCAAAGCTTGCGGCGGACCAGTTGAATATATCGCCTACTCTATTAAAATTGATGAAAAAAGTTTTCTTGAAAAAGTCGATTACTACAATCAGAAGTCAACTGAATATAATAAAAAATACAACCTGGTTTCAGATTGTATGTTGATTTTGCAACCGGATAGAATCGATTGTGAAAACGGAAAACCAGTTTTCAAATATTAGACTCTTGATTCTGTGGTGTAAGCTTTTGCGCTACAGAATCTCTGTATAATTTTGCTTTGGTCCAAGTAGCGTGTTTTGAAGGTACAATGCTGTGCCCTTTTCTCAATGCGTAAACTTTGGTAAATTCTGCACCAAAGAAAATCAACTGGCAAGAGTAGTTGATCCACATCATCAATAGAATTACAGTTCCTGCCGCGCCGAAAACTGATGTTGGATTAGAAATTTCAAAGTAAAAACTCATTGCCATTTTTCCCAAGTTAAAAAGTATTGCAGTTACAAGTGCCCCAATCCAAACAGATTTCCATTTGATTTCAACATCCGGCAATATTTTAAACATCATCGCAAATAAAACAGTAACGACACCTAATCCTAAAAGGAAATTTGTGATTTGAATAATCAAATAAGTATCGAGTCCAAAATATTTGGTTATCAATCCATTAGCCAACCCGATGAGTGATGACAAAACCATACTAATCAATAGTAAAAAAGCAATCATCAAGATCATTCCCAGAGAGTTTGCACGGTCTAAAATGAATTTTTGCCAAGCTTTTTTAGGCGTCGCTTCTACGTCCCAAAGGTTGTTTAGCGTGCTCTGCATCTGAAAAAACAAGCTGGTGGCACCAAAAATCAAAGTAGCAACACCAAGGGCTTTCATCCAGAAATTCTCCTTATCTACCAATGCGCCAGTAATAATATCCTGAATACTTTTAGCACCATCATAACCCATAATACCTTGAAGTTGCCGACGAACTTCACCGTTTACGGCCTCTTCTCCAAAGAAATGACTTGTGGTCCAAATGATGATAATAAGTAGTCCGGGCAAAGCAAATATCGCATTATAAGCCATACTTGCGCTTTCTTTAGACGCCGAAGATGATGTCCACTCGCTAAATGTCGCTTTTAAAACTTCCCAAAAAGATTTTAATTTATTCATAGAAATAATTTCCACAGAAAAACCAATCTTTATACCAATTTACTCTTCTTTGTACCAACTCGAGTATTTAACATAATTATTTGCAATCCTGTCGATCTCGCCTGTAATCAGGTTTTGGGAAACATCTTTCACTTTTCTCGCTGGAACGCCAGCCCAGATTTCACCTTCTTTAATAACTGTATTGGCCGTTACCACGGCGCCCGCCGCTACAATCGAATTGCTTTCTACAACGCAGTCATCCATCACAATAGCGCCCATCCCTATCAATACATTATCTTTGATGGTGCAGCCGTGCACAATTGCGTTGTGACCAATAGAGACATTGCTGCCAATGGTTGTCGGACTTTTTTGATAGGTGCAATGAATCATCGCATTATCCTGAACATTCACTTTATCGCCCATTTTGATGTAATGCACATCGCCTCTCAAAACCGCATTGTACCAGATACTGCAGTCTTTGCCCATCGTCACATCGCCGATAATCACAGCCGTTTCTGCCACAAAAGTATTCTCTCCCAGCTGAGGCGTTTTGCCTAAAAGTTCTCTAATAATTGCCATATTTTTTATAGTTGATAAATGATAGTTGATAAATGATATTTTTTCATCCCAAATTCCGATTTGTCAGATACTTAATTGTAAACCGGCAAAATTTGCAAAATCAGCAAGAATGTTTTTTTGATTTGTAATACCTGAAATTATTATTTGGGCGCCTTCATCCGTCCTCCGTTCCCGCTTTTTTGTGCCAAGTTTTCCCAGCGCAAACAAAAAGAGCTCCACTCAGGCCGGGGCGCAGATCTCTGTTTCAAATCCCGTTTGTCATTAATTTTACCGAAAATCAATCTCATAGAAAAAATCGAAAATCTGCAAAGCTTCTCATAATCAAAACTTAACGGAAGATTGGGATTCTCTCGCTTTTTTCTTCCACCAAATTACGATATTTTTGTAGTTCAATATACTTAAAATGAGAGAAATCATTATAGAACCTACGGAAAACAAAAAAGTGATGAAGTTTGTAACGGACTACACATTGATTCCCGGTTCATTGGAATTGGACAGAAATTCTGACATTTCCGAAATCCCATTGGCTCAGGAATTATTTAACTATCCTTTTGTGAACAGAATTTTTATCACTGCCAATTTTATTGCGGTAGCAAAAGAAGATACTGTAGAATGGGAACACGTCGCAGAAAGCCTGAAAAACATCATCGAAGACGAGCTGCTGGCAAACCCAAGAATCTATCTTCAGAAAAGAAAAGAAGCCTATCAAATCTATTCGGAAATGACCCCAAATCCTGCGGTGATGAAATTCATTTCCAGCAAGATGCTGATGGATGGTTTTATAGAAGTTAAAAATCGTGAAGAAGCGTACGAAGTGCCTTTGGCTAAAGAATTATATGAAGCTTTTGATTTTGTAAAAGAAATCTATGTGAGTGACAATTTCGTAGCAGTAACCAGAGACAATCAGTTTGAATGGCACGAAATTATGAATCAGGTTCGTTCGTTCATTGCTGAGTTCCTTCAAGCTGGAAAAACCATTTCCAACTTGGAACCTCATGCGCACGAAAATCCTGTCCTGAAAATCATCAACAGAGAATATACCAATGATGAGCAGAAAATAAGCGATATTCTGAACGAATATGTGGCGCCTGCCGTGGAAAACGATGGCGGAAAAATTTCTCTCATAGAATATGACCAAGAAAATAAAACCGCAAGAATGCTTCTTCAGGGCGCTTGCAGCGGTTGCCCATCTTCCACAGCAACATTGAAAAACGGCATCCAAAATATTCTGAAACAATTCGTTCCAGAATTGGTAGAAAATGTGGAAGCTGTGAATGGATAATATTTAGTTGATAGTTTTTGGTTGTCAGTTGATGGACTTCCGAAAAAGAATAAAAATAATTTAAAAAATTGGAAAACAACACCCAACAACCGACAACCAACAACAAAAAAGGAATCCTCCTTGTCAACCTAGGTTCGCCGAAATCTACAGCTGTAAATGATGTCAAAGATTATCTTGATGAATTTTTGATGGACGAAAAAGTCATCGATTATCGCTGGATTTTCCGCGCATTATTAGTTCAAGGAATCATCCTGAAAACCAGACCAAAAAAATCAGCAGAAGCTTATAAAACAGTTTGGACAGAAGAAGGTTCTCCTTTGATTGTGATTTCCAAAAAGTTGCAGAAAAAACTCCAAGAATTGGTAGATGTTCCAGTTGGTCTGGGAATGCGATATGCGGAACCGTCCATTAAAACTGGCATCCAAGAACTTGTGGATCAAGGTGTTACCAATATCACGCTGTTTCCGCTATATCCGCAATATGCGATGAGCACTACGGAAACAGTGATAGACAAAGCTGAGGAAGTCCGAAAAAAATTCTTTCCAGACATAAAAATTAATTATGTAGAACCGTTTTATAATCGCGAAATTTATATCAATTCTTTGGCAGAAAGTATCCGAGAAAAACTACCTGCAGATTTTGATTTGTTGCAGTTTTCTTATCACGGTGTTCCGGAACGTCATATTTACAAAACCGATCCTACTAAGACTTGCAATATGAACAATTGTTGCTCGAAAGAGGACAATCCTTCGCACAAATTCTGTTACAGACACCAATGTTATAAAGTGACAGAGTTGGTTTGTGAAAAATTGGGCATTCCGAAAGAGAAAGCGCTTGTCACTTTCCAATCCAGACTGGGCAAAGACAAATGGATGGAACCTTATACCGATGCTACTTTGGAAAGTCTTGGCAAAAAAGGCATCAAAAAATTGGCAATCGTTTGTCCGGCTTTCGTGTCCGATTGTTTAGAAACTCTGGAAGAAATATCAGAAGAAGGCAAAGAAATTTTCCTTCACAATGGTGGTGAAAGGTTTGATTACATCCCTTGTCTAAACGAAAAAGAAAGCTGGATAAACGTGGTGAAAACGCTTTGCGAAGAAAAGTTGGACGATTTTTATTTTCATTAACTTTTTAAATCCTATGATTTTCCGATACGCAAGGCACACCCAAAATCTGGAAAAGCTGATCGGATTTTATACCAAAGTTCTGGACTTCCGAGTTCTTGGAGATTTCAAAGATCACAATGGTTATGACGGTGTTTTTCTTGGCAAACAAAATGAAAATTGGCATTTAGAATTCACACAAGATGGCAATATTCCCGAGTCTCAATTTGATGATGATGACATATTGGTTTTCTATCCCGAATCTTTGGAAGAATTTCAGAAGATTCTCGCGAATCTTGAACTTTACAAAGTTCCCATTCTGCAACCAAAAAATCCGTATTGGAAAGAAAATGGTATCTGTTTCGAGGATTGTGACCGTTATAAGATTATTGTTTCTGATTTAAGGGTTACGAAATAAATGATGCTTCCAAAACATTAATCTCACTTTTCGAAAGAGATCTCAACAGAGTGATGGATGAACTGGAACTATATCAATCTGAAACTGATATTTGGAAACTAGAAGGAGATTTTTCTGGTTCATCTGGTGACACATTTGACTCATCATCTGAGACACATCAATTATCACAGGCGATTAATAGAAAAAAAGTGAACGCTCCCTCATAGCCCCGATAGAAGCGGCATCCTTTTTTGTTTTTCTCGTCAATTTCTACTGATAACCAAAGGTCGTAAACAAAAAAGATACAGCGGATAGCGGGAATTGCTCCGAACCAACCAACAAAGTCAATTGGCTCCAAAAACTAAAATCAAAAATAGATTTGCACCCTCCAAGAGATCCAAAATTTTCCAGGATTAATGGGATGTAATTGCTTTGCAACGACTATTTTTGCATCATGATTTCGTTTACACCACTTCGCATTTTAAAGAATATAGAATTTCGTCATCTTTTAACTGGTCGTTTTTTTCTGATTATTGCTTTTAGGATGCTGGCAACACTTCTGGGCTGGTGGGTCTACCAGCTAACAAAAGATCCTTTTTCCATTGGTTTGATCGGACTTTCGGAAGTCATTCCTGCAGTTTCCTGTGCACTTTATGCAGGTCATATTATTGATATGAATGAAAAGAAAAGATTGCTTTTGATTTGTAATTATGTTTATGTGATTCTTATTAGCTTGCTTCTGATTCCGGCCTTTTTGGGACACCGAATGCATTTTACAGGACACGAAATCACTTACTTTATTTATGTTGTTATCTTTTTCACGGGCATTTCCCGTTCGTTTCTGGGCCCACTGGTACCGAGTATGATTCCTAGGATCGTAAAGCAGGAGAATCTACCGTCTGCAGTAACGCTGAATCAGGCGACTTTTTTGATTGCATCGGTTTCTGGTCACGCTCTGGGAGGATTTTTGATTGCGCTTATGACCATAAAATGGACTTTGGTGGTAATTGTTGGCTGTATGATTGTCGCTTCTTTGTTTTTCTGGACAATTAATCAACAACAGTCTGAAAACAAGAAAAAGGACGTCAAAGTCTTCGAAAGTATGAAAGAAGGCTTGGCATATATTTATAAAACAAAGGAAATTTTGGGCGCTCAAATGTTGGATATGTTTGCCGTTTTATTCGGTGGAGCTGTAGCAATGATTCCTGTTTTTGCAAGCGATATTCTGAAAGTTGGTTCAGAAGGTTTTGGACTTTTGAATGCAGCGTCTGACATTGGTTCTATGCTGATTATCATTACGCTTTCACTAGTTCCGTTACGAAAAAATCAAGGCAAGGTTCTACTATTTGTGGCGACAGGTTTTGGATTATGCATCATCGGTTTTGGATTGTCGAAAATGTATTGGCTGTCATTTGGATTCTTGGTTCTTAGTGGGATGTTGGACGGCATCAGCGTGGTGATACGAGGAACAATTGTCCAATTGAAAACACCTGAAGAGATCCGAGGGCGTGTTCTGAGCGTGAATTCGATTTTCATTATGTCTAGCAATGAACTGGGACAATTCGAAAGTGGATTGACCGCAAAACTGATGGGCGTTGTGCGTTCTGTAGTTTTTGGAGGAGCAATGACGGTTCTCACGGCTTTGTTTATTGGCGCGACATCTAAGAAACTGAGAAAGATGGAGTATTAGAAGGCTGTTGGCAATTAGCTTATTGCTTTGAATTTTATATATTATGAAAAGAGTTATCGCTTTTAGTAAATCAATTTTTCGTGAGTTTGTGGCATTTTATAAAGAAGCAATTTAATAACTAAATAAAAAAGGAAGCAAAAAAATGGCTTCCTTTTAATTTATAATGAATTTGGATTTGTTCGGTTATCAAAAAATGCGTTAATTTTAATAGAATTTTTTTTAGCTCGATAAACGATTGAAAAATTTTCGAGCACTCAAACTCTTCTTGAATTTCTTGAAACAACTTCGCCAACTAGAGTATTTTCTGCAATAAGATTTATCTTTCTGAGAGTTTCATCTAATAACTTTTTAGAATAAGTATCCGATTTATTGTGATTAACCCAAAAATTGAATGTGTTGTCAAACTCTCTCTTTGCTCGATTTGTCCATTCTATCTTTCTCATCTACTGTAAGACTTCAAAAAATCTTCGTGTGAAATCATTCTACCTTCCTCAATATCTTTTTCACCCTCTTCAATTAATTCTATTTGCCAATGAGTTAATTTCATTTCGTCGTAATTTTCATTCTTTGAAATTAATGACTTGATGTACAAATGTAATTCTTCCAATTTATTAACCGGAACATCTTTTATGTCTTCAATGACTGTATTGAGGGTAAGCATTTTATCAAATTTTCATTAAAAATAATAAAAATTTTTTATATCAAACTTCTAATCTTCGCAATCATATCATCGCCCAATTTATCGGCTTCTTCCTGAGAAAACGCTTCGGTGTATATCCGGATAATCGGTTCGGTATTAGATTTTCTCAAGTGAACCCAGTTTTCTGCAAAATCAATTTTCACACCATCAACCGTTGATATTTCTTCATTTTTATATTCTTCCTGAACTTTTACCAGCAAAGCATCAACGTCGATATCCGGCGTCAATTCGATTTTCTTTTTGCCCATAAAATAACTTGGGTAAGTGGCTCTCAGTTCAGAAACGGTTTTATTTTCTTTTGCGAGATGCGTCAAGAATAAAGCAATGCCTACCAAAGAATCTCGTCCGTAATGCAAATCTGGATAAATAATACCGCCGTTTCCTTCGCCTCCAATTACGGCATTTTTTTCTTTCATCAGGTTTACGACATTCACTTCGCCAACAGCACTTGCAAAATATTCTGAGTTATGGGTTTTCGCCACATCTCTCAACGCCCGGCTGGAAGAAAGATTGGAAATGGCAACACCTTTTTTATTTTTCAAAAGGTAATCTGCAACGGCAACCAAAGTATATTCTTCGCCAAACATTTCGCCTTTTTCGTCTACCAAAGCCAGTCTGTCCACATCCGGATCTACCACGATTCCCATATCTGCTTTTTCCTTGATGACCAATTCGCAAATATCACCCAGATGTTCTTTCAAAGGTTCCGGATTGTGAGGGAAATGTCCGTTTGGTTCGCAGTAAAGCTTCACAACTTCCACATCGAGTTTTTCCAAAAGTGGCGGAATAGAAATTCCTCCAGTAGAATTAACCGCATCCAAAACAACTTTGAATTTCTTCGCTTTTATGGCTTCAACATCCACCGTTGGTAGTTCCAAAATTTGCTGAATATGAATATCAAAACCATCTTCTCGGGTTTCACACTTTCCTAAATCATCTACTTCTGCGTAATTGAAATCTTCATTTTCTGCCAAAGCCAAAACTTCTGCACCATTTTCTCCGTTGATGAATTCGCCTTTTTCGTTTAGGAGTTTCAGGGCGTTCCATTGTTTTGGGTTGTGGGAAGCGGTCAAGATAATTCCGCCATCGGCTTTCAGTTCTGGAACCATAATTTCTACAGTTGGCGTGGTGGAAAGTCCCAAATCAATGACATTAATTCCCAGACCTTGCAGAGTTGAAGTTACGAGAGAAGAAACCATCTGACCGGAAATCCGCGCATCTCGACCGATGACGAGCGTTAAATCTTTTTTATTTTTATTGTTCTGAAGCCAAGTTCCGAATGCCGAAGCAAATTTTACCACATCCAGCGGAGTCAAATTATCGTTGACTTTTCCGCCGATTGTCCCCCGGATTCCTGAGATTGATTTTATTAATGACATTTTAAATTATTAAGGTTTTTTCTAACTGCAAATGTATTAAAAAGAAGTCGTTTTGCGTTTAACTGTATATTAAAGCGCAGGAATTTTCTTCTGAAGTTTATCGTAAACCTTCTTTACTTTCGCAGGCGGATTCAACCTGTAACCTAGGAAGAAAAGGACATAGAAATTGTTATTGGTAATATTGGAACCATTGTCTTCATAATGATTACCAGCGTAATTGACCTTAGAACCAAAGAAAAGTTTCTCAGAATTATAGCCAAGATGCAAACCTGCACCGATGTTTTGAGTGAAAAAATTGTGTTTTTCCTTGTTAGATTTCGTGATATCAGATTGGGAACTACTCCATTTCTTCCCTACTCCAGCGAAGACAAAAGGCGCAATATTAAAATGTTTTGTCACAACATAATTGTAATAGTAACCTACATCCAAATTCAAGTTCAATTGATTTTCACGGGATTTTATTGAGTTTAATTTATCCGAGAATATGACATATTCATAGTTGAGCGACGGCACAAAACTTCCACTACTACTTTCCGTCCACTCTTTTTGGTAATAAATCCCTTTAAGAGAAAAAGCACTATTGAAAATATAGGAAGTGGAGCCACCAAAACTTTGAATCCTCAAATCCGGAAATGTCAAATATGTGTCTTTTCCTTTTTGCCAATTATCAACGAAATCATTTGTGTTGCTTACGTAATATCCTTTGCTGTTTTTATAAGACAATGTTTGGATGATATTTTTCGGAAAGAGCCGGAAAGTATAATTGGTAAAACTGCTTTTTCCTTTTAAACCGTTATTATTTCCCTGAAGAAAATCGGGCGCAAAAGAAATAGCCGCACTGATGATTTTATAATCAACTCCAAAAGTGGTGTTGATTTGATTATTAAGATTTAATCTTGGTTTGATATCTAATTCCTTGGAAGAAATAATATACTCCTCAATGTTGGTGTCTAGGTTAAAACGAAGAATGATTTTGTCATCGTAGGAAATTACTTTTTTATTAATACTGTCATTCTGTGCAAATGTTAATATGCAGAAGTGGAGCAAAATAAAATTGAGGATTCGCATTGACTAGTTTTAAATCATAGCTAAAATAAGGTTTTTACGAAATAGTCCATAAAAAAAGTGTTCGTATCGAACACTTAAATATTTTCCTTAATTGTAAAAAATTAATTAACAACAATTGAAGTTGTTGTCTGCTGTCCTTTTTTAATGGATATTTCAGGGTGCGTTTTACTCACCCAAGTATAATTATTTCCATCTTTTTTAAAAGCTTCAAAATAATAAGTTGTCGCAATATTACTTGTGATGTAGCTTGATAAGTCTAATGTTGCTAATCCATTAATATCAGATGTTGCCTGTTTTTCTATTGTCGGAAGATTGTTTGCTGATGTAACCTTACTTTTGAACATCATTATCACAATATCCTTCTGAACCACATTCTGAGAATTCAGAACATTCATTTTTACAAGTGTAGTAGATGTCTGAGTTGAAGTTTCTGTTTCACTAGAACTGCTTTCTTCCGTTGATTCCGAACGGCAGCTAAATAAGAGAGATGCTATTAAAAATGCGTAAAATGTCTTTTTCATCTATTTGTTGGTTTTTGTTACTTCGTCGTACTTTAATTCATACTTATTTCCTTTGAAAGCTTGAATTATCAATAGATTGGAATTGATGCCGAGAATCTGTCCGTCTATAAGTTTCCCTTTCTTTTTGAAAACTACTGAATCTCCGATGTTAAGTTGGATATTTGCATTGGCCGAAGTGTTGACGCTGACTTGTGTGTTTCTAATTCCCCAAACATCGCCAATGACTTTTACTTTTTTGCCATTGTCCTTTACAAACACTTTGGCATTTCTAAGAAATTCTCCTTCATATTTTTTAGTGATATTGTCCACAGCTTGTTCTAAAGCATCGTTATCTGAGTCTGCTTCTGCTTCTACTTCTCTATTTAGTAGAATGTAGTCTTTGCTGTCATCAAGATTTCGATTACTGATTGCATTTAGATCACCGATTCTTACCCAAGAACCACAAGAAATTAAAGTCACAGAAAGACCTCCTGTGAATAAAAGATGTTTAATTTTCATCATTGAGATTATTAATTTTAGACCTCAAAACTAATAAATAAATTGAATATAGAAAATTTTTAAATGTTTTTTTTAGAGAAGTTATCAAAGAAGTTCAAAAACCTAAAGTTTTATTAAGAACAACCACAATCCGAACCGCAGTTTTTTCCATTATCTTTCTTAGAAAAAGTTTTGGAAAATTTTCGGACAATCGCATAAACGGCTGCTAAAAAGATAATGCCGACAATGATATACTGTATGACAAGTGAATTATCCATTTTAAAATCACTTTAAAATTTGATAAACAATCAACGCCGAAAAGTACGCCAAGAACGTCATCGAAACGGTTTGTAACATTGTCCATTTTAGACTTCTGGTTTCTCTGTAAACAACGGCAATGGTCGAAATACACTGCATCGCAAAAGCATAAAAAAGTAAAATCGAAACGCCAGTTGCAAAACTGAAAACCTTTTCGCCATTGGGTTTGATGTCCAGTCTCATTTTTTCGATGAGTTTTCCTTCTGGTGCTTCATCATCCAAACTGTAAAGTGTAGATAATGTTCCTACAAACACTTCTCTTGCTGCAAAACTCGTCAGGATTCCGATGCCCATTTTCCAGTCGTAACCGAGTGGCGCAATGGCTGGTTCCATCGTCCTTCCAATTCTTCCCAAATAAGAATGGTCCAATGAAGAATCTGTTGCTAAAATTTCGTTTTTATCTTGTGGAGGACCAAAATAACTCAACGCCCACAGAATAATACTGACTGTAAAAATTACTTTTCCGGCACCGGAAATAAACTCCCAAACTTTACCCAAAACCAATTTCAAATCGTAACCAAACAAAGGCATTTTATACGTTGGCAAATCCATCACCAGAAAACTCTTGATTTTGGTTTTGATGAAATTTTTCAGAATTAATGAAGAAAATAATGCCATCAGGAAACCCAACAGATACATTATCATCAAGGCAATTGCTCTATATTTGATACCATAAAAATTCTCGTCGGGTATAATCAAACCAATTATAATACTGTATATCGGAAGTCTGGCAGAACAGGTCATAAAAGGTGTTACAAGAATCGTAATCAGCCGTTCTTTGACATTTTCAATGTTTCGGGTGGACATTATCGCAGGAATGGCACAAGCTGTTCCGGAAACCAATGGGACGATACTTTTTCCATTCAATCCAAAAGGTCTCAGCATCCTATCCATCAGGAAAACCACTCTTGCCATATAACCTGAATCTTCTAATAAATAAAGGAAATAGAGCAAAATCCCAATCTGGGGAGCAAAAACCATAATGCCGCCGATTCCGGGAATGATTCCGCTGGAAATTAACGAATTGATAGGACCTTCTGGAAGATTTTGTGCTGAAGTAGTGGACAGCCAGCTGGAGAAATCTTCAATCCAGTTCATCGGATATTCTGCAAGTAAGAAAACGCTTTGGAAAATTAATAAAAGGATAAAAAAGAAAACCAAATATCCCCAAACTGGGTGAACTAGAATTTTGTCTAATTTCTCCGTCAGTAATTGTTTTTTCTGTGGTTTTTTCTCGGTGATTTCTGAAGTGATTTTATCAATATTTTGATATCTCCTTACAGTTTCCTGAATTTGCAAACGTTTGGGAACGCTGCATTTGGTATCTTCCTGAGAAATAATTTCGTGTATATTTTCTATTTTTCCGAGGTAAGTATCTGCAGCAAGAAGTGTCCAGATTTTATAAAGATTTTTTTCAGAAGTATTGGTGGAAACTTTGTAAACTAAAGCTTTTTGCTCGGTCGGGATGTCAAAGGAATTGGTTTCAGAAACTTTGAAATCATTATTAAAAACCGCTTCCCGAACGGTCTCTATTCCGATATTTAACTTAGCATTCGTTTCATAAACGGGAATATTAAGAATCTGAGATAATTTTACAACATCAATTTTGATTCCCCGCTTCTCCGCTTCATCAATCTGATTGACAATCATCAAGGCTGGAATCCCCAAATCCTGGATCTGCTGGAAAAGAAGCAGACTTCTTCTCATATTAATCGCATCTGCAATATAGACTACGCCGGAATAATTTTCCTGCTCCTGAATCAAATATCTTGAGAAAATAGCTTCATCCTCAGAGGTCGGATAGATGCTGTAAGAACCAGGCAAATCGATAACTTCAACGGCCTCGTTCTTGTAAGTATAATGCCCGGAATGGCTCGCCACGGTAACACCTGCGTAGTTTCCGGTCTTTTGTTTTTTGTTACAAAGAATATTGAAAAGAGTAGATTTCCCAACGTTGGGATTCCCAATCAATAAAATTTGCTTTTGTTTTTTCGCCTGCATTACTCAGAAACTTCTACTTTTATGAATCTTGCCTCTGCTTCTCTCAGGGCAATTCTGGTCTTGTCAGAACCATATTCTATATAGAGCGGTCCGCCGAAAGGAGCCTGATAAAGAATCTTAAAAGGTGTTTCCGGCAACAATCCCATTTCTATGATTTTCGTAGGCATTTGCAAGTCATCATTATCATAATCTTTGATAATGCCAGATTTGTTCTTCGGAAAACAGCAGAGTTTATTAATATGTTTTTGCAAGACTAACTATTTTTGAAAGTACAAATATAGCTTGTTTTAATTAAATCTAAATAAGGATAAAAATCATAAAAAAACCGGAAGCAAATTTCCGGTTCTATATTTATTTTTTCTTTTTCTCTGCGACTGGAACAATCTCTATAGGATTATCATTGGCATTGAAGAAATCCTTGGCGATCTTTTCCTGATTTTTCATCATTTCTCCAATCGTCATATCGCTTCCTGGCATTTTCATCGTCATCATATTTTGAGGAACCTGAGCGCGCCATTCTGCCATTGGATCTTGCTTGTAAGCAGAATATGCTTTATCGAATTTTTCTTTTGGAATTACTTTTTTCTCATTGCTCACCATTCCGGATTTGGCCTGCAGTTCTTCTACATAAGAGAATTCTTTCCAATCTTTAACCGATTTATTACCAGATAATAACCAAGAATAATTTTTACCTTCATCCTCAATCTTTACTATCAATCCAGGTAATCCGTAGAATTTATAAGGTCCGTCTTGGAAAGGGATATCTGTAGAGAACCAGGCTATCCATTTTCTGCCTCCAAATTCCGTTGTTGCTTTTTGAGTGTTGTATTCTCCGATTTTTTCTTTGTCTGAAAGAATTTTCCAGTCGAATTTGATGTTTTCTTCGTACGCAAAAAGATTTTTGCTGATTCTATCCACATATTGCTCCTTCATATCAGGATAAATTTTGTAGATTTTGAAAGCAAATTTTGGCATTTTTATCGTTTTTGATAAGTCTTTCCAGGTTTTGCTTTTCTGCATCTCTTCCACAGCCATTTTAATGATGGAATCCTGAGCAGTAATAGTAAAATCCTGATAAATAGATTTATCTTTCACAATGTCAAGCGTTGCCATTACTTTATCAATTTTTGCCGAATCCTTTTTTGGTTTGAAGCTTAATTCATAAAAAAAACGATTGGCTGTTTCTTGAGCGGAAACTATTAATCCCAATAACAACAAAGGAAGAATGACTAATTTTTTGAGAGATTTCATATTATTTTTTTAATTTCTTGTTTCTTAATAATTAGTGCAGGATTTTGGAAAATGTTACAGAATTATTTGTACATTTTTTTTATCGATTCATTCATCAATTGATAAATCTTCAAATGGTCTTCGTCGGTAATCAAATCTTCGTGAAGTTTGAGAACTCTTCCGTCGCCGCGTACAGCTGGTCCGGTTTGTGCCAATTTTGGTTCAAGATGATGAATTTTTTCAACCGTTTCATCAAGCAAAGGAATAAAATAATTGAAATTCAAATTTTGAGAATCTGAAATTTCCTTGGCTCTGGCAAACAAATGATTAACAAAATTGCAGGCAAAAACAGCAGTCAGATGAATGTATTTCCTTTTTTCATAATCCGAAGTTTCTACATTGTCAGAAATTACAGAAGCCAATTCTAATAATGATTTTTCATCAATTTGATTTTCAGCCTCAATAAAAAAAGGAATTTTGGAATAATCCAGATTCTTGGTTTTGGAAAAAGTTTGCAAAGGATAGAAACTTGCCTTTCTGTAATTGCCTTTCAGAATTTCCATTGGAAGCGAACCTGAAGTATGAGCAACTAATGCATTTTCATTTTTAATTAATTCAGAAACATTTTCTACAGCAGAATCTGAAACTGCAATAATATAAAGTTCTGCGTCTTCCAATTTCTTAGCCGAAAAAGGAATACTAAATTCATTAGAAATCTTCGAAAGTTCAGCTTCATTTCTTCCAAAAATTTGATGAATCTTAATCTTATTTTGTTTGAAAGCTTTCACAAGATGATAAGCCACATTTCCCGACCCTACAATTACTGTTTTCATCTAACAAAGGTAATAATTTGATGAATTGAAACCACTTATTAATCGGAAGACTTGATTTTGGATGAAGCTTTTCGGAGAAAATTGAAAAAATAATTTAACTTTGATCTTAATTTTTAATCAAAACAACGAAACATCTGAATGAAGCTCAAGGATGAGGATATTGTAAAGCTTTTAACTGCACCTCAAACTGTAGAGAAAGGTTTGCGCGCGATGATGGATATATACCAAAGTCGCCTTTATTGGCATATCAGGCGTATGATTGTGGACCACGATCAGGCTCAGGATGTTTTGCAGGATACATTTATCAAAGCGTATCAGAACATTCATCAGTTCAAGAGTGATAGCAAATTGTACACTTGGCTTTACAGGATTGCAACCAACGAATCTTTGCAGCAACTCAACAAAATGAATCGGATGAAGAAAACCGACGAAGATGCAGAATATTATATGCAGAATCTGGTTGCTGATAATGATGGAAAAGATGGAGATGAGATTGTTTTACTGTTGCAAAAAGCGATACAAACTTTGCCAGAAAAGCAAAAATTGGTCTTTAATATGCGGTATTATGATGATTTGCCTTATGAAGAGATTTCCAAGATATTGGATATGTCGGTCGGAACTTTGAAAACCAATTATCATTACGCCAAAGATAAAGTGGAACAATATATAAAAGATAATTACTCGGAAGAGTTCTAAAAAATAAAAGCAAAATGCAACATCTCTGATGCTGCATTTGATTAATGAAAAATTAGATCAAATGAAAATCGATATAGAAAAACTGAATAGAAAAATGCCTTATCCGGAACCTTCGGATGAGTTTTTCAAAACACTTCAGGATAATGTGATTTCAAAAACAATTGGTCAAAATCCTGTTGCAGAAAAGAATGAGACGAGAGTTTTCTCTCTCAATTTCAAATGGATGGCGGCAGCTGCCGTAGTTTTGATTGGCGGGATTACTGCATTTTTAGGATTTGGCAATTCTTCTGATACACAAAGTTTTACCCATCAAAAACCGATTGTAGATTCTGTTTATGATTTGAACGAGGCAAAAACATCAAGTTCTTCTGAGCAATTAGTATACAACAACGTTGTGGAGAATTCTCATCAAGACATCATCAAACCAAAAATTAACTCATCGCATCACGTTACTTCTGCAAAACTGACTGTTTCTGACATCAAATCAAATAACAGTGTGAGACAAGATTACAACGTAGAAAATAGCAGAAAATCAGACTCTGAGGTAGAGAAAGTATTAGTCGCTTTCACTCCAGAACAGCTGAAAGATTTGGATAAAAACAGTGAACAAGATGTTTATCTTGACCTTTATAATTAATAACAAAAATAGGGAAAAAATGAAAAAATTGTTATTGACTATTTTACTTGCAGGTTTGTGTTCCGCTCATACAGTCAATGCACAGGAGAGGCGGTCAAGCAATTCTGGTTTAAGGTCTTCTACTCCTAACACGGGTTCTGCTTTACGAGGGAACGCTTCTTCCTCCTTATCACCGGTGGGAACAATGCAAAGACAAAGCAATTTTCCCAGAACTTCTGAGTGGCGAACAATGAATACACAGGAGAAAAAAGATGTAGTAAGCAATATGTCGACTAGAGAGCGATCTGCTTTCCTGCAGAAAATGAAGGAGAATATAGTGATTGACAATATTGATGTTTCTGAAGACAAACAAGATGAATTCAAAGCTTTATTTGCAGAATATCAGTCAAATCAAAAACAAATAAGAGAAAAATTTTTGGTTGATAATAACATAGAAAATCTCTCCGACGAAGAAGCTACTAAAAGACTGAATCAAAGCTTCGAAGTTGGTCAGCAGCTACTAGACAACCGAAAAACTTATGCAGACAAATTCCTGAAGATTTTAACACCACAACAGGTTTTGAAATTATTCCAAACCGAAGGAAAAATGCGGGAAAAAGTACTTGATAAAAAGAACAACAAATAGTTGAGAAACCTCTAATTTTTAGAGGTTTTTTTTATTTTAGATAACACATTTGCAATTGTCTGCAAATTATTTTCCTATTCTGTTAAAAATATGTATTTTCGCACACTATTATAAATACATACTATAAAATGGCAATTTTAGGCGAAATTAGAAAAAGATCGTGGCTTCTGTTAGGCGTAATAGCTTTAGGATTGTTAGCATTTCTTTTTAACGCAGATACTTTTGACAAGATGTTTTCCAAGAATCCAAATGTTTTTGGAAAAGTAAATGGCGAGGATATCACAAGAGATGAGTACAACGATCAGTTGTTCATCATGCAACAGCAGGCACAGCAACAAGGGCAACCTACCAAAGGGCTAGAAGAACAAGCTTGGCAGATTCTTGTACAGTCCAAATTGATCAAACAGCAATTTGACAAAATGGGTCTTAAACTAACAGATGAGATCTTTTGGAGCCAATTGCAGTATGATCCAATGTTTGCACAAAATCAACAGTATTTTGACGAGAAAGGTAATTTCAAACTTAAAGAGATCCAGACAGAGATCGAAAAAGCGCAGTCTACAAGTCCAGAAAACTATTCTTATTGGTTGAAAAACAAAAAATCAATAGAATATAGAATGATGGCGAGAATGCTTTTCGGAAACTTGACATCAGGAATCACGACCAGCAAAAAAGAAGCTGAGTTGATGATCAAATTCCGTGACGATATGGCGAATATTGATTTTGTGAAGGTAGATTACTTAGAATTCTCTAAAAAGAATAATGTAAAAGTAACTACGCAGGATCTTGCAGATTATATCAAACTTCATCCAACAAGATTCAAGGCAACGGCAAGCAGAAACTTAGCATACGCTTATTTCCCGGCTGCACCAAGCGCACAGGATGATGCTGCAACTTTGAATGAAATTAACAAATTATATCTTAAAGGAACAGATGCTTCTAACGGAGCAGAAAACTTCCAGAATACAACCAATGATTCTATGTTTGTAGAATTAAATTCTGATGTTCCTTTTATTCCTCAATATGTAGGTCCAGCACAATTGCCAGCTGAGTTGAAAGATAAAGTCGCTACTGCAACAATCGGACAGACTTTCGGTCCTTACAAAGAACAATCACTTTATGTGGTATCAAAATTATTGGACAAAAAAGCTTCCGACTCTACATTGTCAAAACACATTTTGATTGCATATAAAGGAGCCGAAAGATCTACTGCAACAAGAACTAAAGAAGCAGCTAAGAAAACCGCTGATAGTTTACTAGCAGTAATAAAGGCTGATCCTGCAAAATTTGCTGAAGGATTGAAATTGTCTGATGAACCAAATGCAGTAGAAAGAAACGGAAGTGTGGGATGGACTACACCGGCAAGTCAGTTTGCTCCAGGTTATTTAAGCTTTTTAGCAAATAATCCAAAAGGAACAACTGGACTTCAAGAAACAGCTTTCGGATACCACATTATCAATGTTGAGGATAAAAAATCTGGAGCAATGACTTATAAAATGGCTCACTTAGCTAAAAATATCAAAGCTTCTGACAAAACAGAAAATCAAGTTCTGACTCAGGCCACTAGATTCATACAACAGACTGAGGGAAAAAGCTTTAACCAATTCAAAAGTTTAGCAGAGAAAAGTAAATACAGATTTGACAATCCTAAAACGGTTGGAAGATTCCAAGGAACTCTTCCGTCATTAGGAACTGACAAAGATGCAGATGTGATTGCTTGGGCATTTGACAAGAAAAGAGAAATTGGCGACACAGATATCTTTACTGTAGAAGGAACAGGTGATAGAATCGTAGCTTATGTAGTAGGAAAACAAGATGAAGGTCTTGCTGATCCGGAAACAGTAAGAGATCAAATCGAGCCAATCGTAAAAAACAAAGTTCTTGCTAAGAAAATTTTAGAAAAAATCAATGCTGGAAAATATGCTTCTCTGGACCAGGCTGCAAAAGCTTTTGGAACTGCGAAAGGAAGTGCAACAGTTAATCTTTTCAATCCTTCTGTAAATGGTGCAATGGAACCAAAAGTTGCAGGTGCAGCTTTCGGTGTTGCAGCAAACAAACTATCTCAGCCGATTGAGGGTATGACTGGTGTTTACCTTGTAGTTAAAAAGTCAGTTACAACCAACAAACTACCTGGAGATATCAAGCAGATTACAGATGCTATCAATCAGCAAAATTCTCAGCAATTTACAGGCGCATTCTTGAAGAGCCTTCAGGACAATGCGAACATCAAAGATTTTAGAATCGAAGTTTGGGATAAAGCAACGAAGTAATTTTCCAAACATTTATCAGAATAAACAAAAGCGGCATAATTGTCGCTTTTGTTGTTTTTATTTTATATCAATTATAAACCCATTATTCCTATATTTGCTAATTAGTAAAACCCAAATAAAACGTGAACTTAAGTAAAGAATTAAAAACAGGATTAATCGCTATATTCGCCATAATTGGTTTCGTTGTACTTTATCAATTCATGAAAGGGAAAAGTCTTTTCACAACGGATAACGTTTTTTATGCCAAATATGACAATGTAGAAGGACTTTCTGCTTCCAATCCTGTTTCCATAAACGGATTAAAAGTAGGGCAAGTAGACGAAATTAAACCCATAACTACAAAAGATGGCAGACTGCACTTTGTTGTGAAACTTACTATTGATGATAATTATCAATTTGCAAAAGCTTCTACTGTTGAGATTTTCGAGCCAGGATTGATGTCTGGAAAAGAATTGAGAATTAATCTGGCTTACGGTGGAGGAACTGCAAAAGATGGCGATACTCTGAAAGGTAATTATCAGCTTTCTATGCTGAATTCATTATCCTCGCAGGTCAAGCCTGTGAAAGATCAACTGTCCAACGTATTGCTGAAATTAGACTCAACTTTAGCAAGCACCAATAAAATTGTTGATGAGCAGAACAGGAGAGAAATTAAGTTATTGCTTTCAAATCTTAATAGAACTATAGAATCATTCAAGGGCGCGTCTGACAGAACCAATTCTATTCTGTCTAATAACGAAAAAGGGCTTCATGAAGTTGTTGCGAATGCAAATGCAGCAATGATAACTGCTAATAAAACATTGGATAAATTCGGTGGCGTTGCAGAACGTGTAGATGTTGACAAGCTGAACGGAACTATTGACCAATTTAACCAAACGGCAGGCAAACTGAATAACGTTATTTCCGGCATACAAAACGGCGAGGGTTCTCTTGGTAAATTGGCAAAAGATGAAGAGCTTTACAACAATCTTGAAAAAACTTCTAAAAACCTAAATGCTCTGGTAGAAGACTTCAAAGCAAATCCGAAGAGATATGTCAACTTCTCCGTATTTGGTAAAAACGCTGATAAAAAATAATTTATGCAATATATTGACAATGTAATATTTCTGATTTTATTGATTGCAGGTTTCGGCTTGTTTGCGAAAAGCCTGAAAGAATTATATCGCAATATAAAACTCGGAAGAGCTGTAGACAGGACTGACCGAAAAGCAGATCGCTGGGCGACAATGACCAGAGTGGCGCTTGGACAAAGCAAAATGGTAAAACGCCCAATTGCTGGGATTTTGCATATTTTGGTGTATGTTGGTTTTGTGATTATTAATATAGAATTACTAGAAATCGTTATTGACGGAATTTTCGGAACGCATCGGTTTTTACAAAGTGTGATAGGAGATTCTTTTTATGCATTTTTCACAGGATTTTTAGAAATTTTAGCCGCATTAGTTGTCTTTGCAGTAGTCGTATTCTTCATCAGGAGAAATTTCTACGGCGTCAAAAGATTGACCATGAAAGAGCTTTTTGGCTGGCCAAAACAAGACGCCAACTGGATTTTGATTATCGAATTTGCTTTGATGGTCGCTTTCTTTACAATGAACGGAGCCGATTTCTACTCGGATTCAGCGCGTTTCAGTTCAAACTTTCCAATCTCGAAATATTTATTTCCTTTCTTCGGGGATTTTAGTTTAGAAACCCTTCATATTGTTGAAAAATCGGCTTGGTGGTTTCACTTTGTTGGGATTTTGTTCTTTATGAATTATTTGTATTACTCTAAACACCTTCACATCATTTTAGCATTCCCAAACACTTGGTTTGCCAATCTTGAGAAAAAAGGTAAATTCAATAATTTGGATTCGGTAACTACGGAAATCAAATTGATGATGGATCCCAATGCAGATCCTTATGCAGCACCTGCGGAGGGCGCTCAGGAAGTTCCTTCAAAATTCGGAGCAGAAGATATTTTTGATTTGAATCAGCACCAATTAATGAGTGCCTATTCCTGCACAGAATGCGGACGATGTACATCCGTTTGTCCAGCCAATATCACAGGCAAAAAACTATCGCCAAGATTGATTATGATGAAAACCAGAGACCGTCTGGAAGAAGTCGGCAAAAATCTGAATGCGAACGGTGGGCAGTTTGTAGATGATGGCAAAAAATTACTCAACGATTACATCACGAAAGAAGAACTGTGGGCTTGCACCACTTGTAATGCTTGCGTGGAAGCTTGTCCTGTATTGATTGATCCATTGTCCATCATTTTTGAAATGAGAAGATTTTTGGTAATGGAACAGTCTGCAGCGCCACAGGAACTAAACCTGATGATGACCAATGTTGAGAATAATGCTGCACCTTGGCAATACAATCAAGCTGATCGTTTGAATTGGGCGAAAGACTAATCGTTGCGATTAAGAAACATTTTACATTAATACAAAATACATTTTACAACAAATGGATTTCACTATAAAAACAATGGCAGATTACGCTGCAGAAGGCAAATCTCCCGAAGTTCTCTTCTGGGTTGGTTGCGCCGGAAGTTTTGATGATCGTGCCAAAAAAATAACCAAAGCGTTTTGCAAACTTCTCAATAAAATCGGCGTTGAGTTTGCTGTTCTTGGTCAGGAAGAGTCTTGCACGGGCGATCCCGCAAAGCGTGCCGGAAACGAGTTTGTGTTCCAAATGATGGCTTTGACAAACATCGAAATTCTGAATGCTTATGATGTCAAAAAAATAGTAACGGCCTGTCCGCACTGCTTCAACACCTTGAAAAATGAATATCCAAGTCTTGGCGGAACTTACCAGGTTTTGCACCACACGCAATTTCTGAAAGATCTGATGAATGAAGGAAGATTAAAAATTGAAGGCGGAAGTTTCAAAGGAAAAAAAATTACATTCCACGATCCTTGTTATCTCGGAAGAGCCAATGATGAATACGAAGCGCCAAGAATGCTTCTAGAAAAGCTGGATGCCGAATTGGTAGAAATGAAACGTTGCAAAACCAACGGACTCTGTTGTGGAGCTGGAGGCGCACAGATGTTCAAAGAACCAGAAAAAGGAAACAAAGACATCAACGTAGAAAGAACGGAAGAGGCGCTTTCATTAGAACCAAAAATCATTGCAACGGGTTGTCCTTTTTGCAACACGATGATGACCGACGGTGTAAAACATTTTAATAAAAATGCGGAAGTAGAAGTCAAAGATATTGTAGAACTTTTGGCGGAAGCGGAGGATTTGTAAACTGAATTGCCTTGTAACATAAAAACCCAGATAATCTCTGGGTTTTTCCTTTTCAGAGAATTGAATAAAAATCCGTAAATTTAAACTTTAAAAAATTTCTATTATGAAAATCGAGGAATCTAGTTTTGTAGAAACAAACGATTATCGCGTTATTATATATCCCGCTTCCAGACCTTTCACAGCGAAAGAAAGCAAAGTCATTGCTGAGAAATTGTATGATTTTTTAGGCGACTGGGCTGCACACGGTAAGGAATTGTCCTCCTCTTTCAAAGTTGAGAAAAACCAATTCATCATTATTTGTGTGGATGAGGAAAAAGAAGCCGCTTCTGGCTGCAGTATTGATGCGCTTGGTAAAGTGATGCGCGAGTTGGATGCCGAATTTGACCTTGGCTTATTTGACCGAATGAAAGCGAGCTACATAGAAAATGGCGAGGTAAAAACTTTGAAACTATCAGATTTCAAAAGTAAAATCAGAAGTGGCGAATTGTCAAAAGATATCGATGTTTTCGATTTTTCAAAAAACACTTATTTGGATTTCCTAAGTCATTTTATTCAGCCTTTCAGTAGAAGTTGGGCTGCTTCAATTTCTTAATTTCAGTACAATTTAATTTCAAATCAGACTTTGAAAGTCCTCTTTCTGACTACTGCTCACAAATATAATGATGATCGTATTTTCTATCATCAGGCTTTGGAACTTGCAAAACAAGGATTAAGCGTAAAAATCTGCAGTTTGTCCTCTGATTTCCAAGGTGTTATCAATGGAATAGAAATCGAATCTTATTCAATTTTAGAAAAATCAACAAAAGAAAAGGAAGATGTTCTTTTGAAAATTTGTAATGATTTTCAGCCCGATTCAATCATTTGTTCAGAACCTTTGGCTGTCATTGCGGCAGGAAAATTCCAAAAGAGAAGAAAGTCGAATATTATCTACGACATTACAGAATGGTATCCGTCCTTTAGAATGCTACAACCCTACTCTGCTCTTTCGAAACCATTTCATTTCATTAAATTTTTTCTGATTCAAATTTATGCTGGATTTCTAAGTACACACTTTATTTTTGGCGAGGTTTCTAAGAAATTTCCATTGGCCTGTTGGTTTCCCTTGAAAAAGAATTTGATGTTGCCTTATTATCCAGACGATATTTACATCGAAAAATCAATCAATCAGCTAACACGAAATAAAATTACACTCTGCTGCACCGGAAGAATCTCTAAAGAAGATGGAATAGATAATTTTTTTGAAGCGATTGCTGCAGTCAGAAAGAAAAAACCAGAGTTAGAAATCTCAATTTTAATTGTCGGAGCGCCGAAAAGATATGCTGACACAATCCATTTTGAAGAGCTTTTGGAGAAATATGCCTGGACAAATATCACTATTATAAAACCTACGAATTTTGAAAAATTTACAAAAGCATACGCACAAGCAGATATCTGTTTTGATTTGAGAGAAAAAAACTTTGAATACAACAATTGTCTCCCAATTAAACTTTTCTACTATGCAGCGTCTGGAAAACCCGTGATTTATACCAATTTGAAAGCCATTAGAAAACATGTTGATGTTTCAGATTTTGGATACCTAGTGGAGCCAGAAAACGCACAAATGATTGCGGATTTGATTATCAAGTACACAACAAATCCCGATTTGTACAAAAAACATGCTCAAAATGCGCGAGCCAATTATGAAAAAAAGTTCAACTGGAATCTAATCAAACAAAAATTTGTAGATTTTGTAAAAACATCTCAGAGGTGAAATATAAGGCAGTAGCAGAAACATTTGTTTCCCGATTTTTGATGCTGATACTGAACTTCGGGTTGATCATTTTTTCTACAAATATGTGGGGCAGCGAAGGTAAAGGAACCATATCAATTGTGACTTTGGATCTTGCTATTGTGGTGTTTTTCAGTAATATTTTTGCAGGAAGCAGTGTCTCATATTTTGCTTCCAAATACAAAATAGAAAAATTGTTGGGATACGCCTATATTTGGTCTGTTTTCATTGGTATCTCTGTTCCGTTGATCTCCTCGTTGTTTCATCGCCAAGACTACTTGCTGTACCTGATTCCTCTTTCTGTTTTTTCATCACTTCTTGCTGCCAACACCAATTTTTTTATAGGTAAACAGGAGGTGAGACTTTATAATTTGTACACTATTTTACAATTGTTGGTTCACATAGTTTTTATGTTGGCGATTATATTTTTGCTGAAAATAATGACTGTGGAATCTTATTTTTTGGCTCAGATTTTCTGCTTTCTTTTATTGTTCCTGCTCAGTTCAATTCGACTTTTCAGGAGATTCAACTTTAAGGACCTTTCATTTTCGAAAGATATCATTACCCATTTATTTAATTATGGTTGGAAAACCCAGCTAAGTGCATTTGTCCAATTCCTGAACAATAGAGTTACATTTTATTTTTTAGAATATTACAGAGGCATTTCCAGCGTGGGAATTTTTTCCGTTGGTGTTGCTTTTTCCGAGGCTATCTGGACCGTGAGTCGCAGCCTGGCGCTCGTTCTATATTCTGAGGCTCTGAATGATGACAACAGAGAAGGGCTGATTCTCAAAACAAAACTGTCTGTCAAAATCAGCTTCATAACAACAGCTTTGTTTATTGGTGTTGTATTGCTTTTGCCAGCTCAATTTTACACCTGGATTTTTGGTAAAGATTTTTCTCAGACCAAGCTCATCATTTTAATTTTGGCACCGGGAATTTTGGCGATTGCAGTAAGTAATATCGTAGGTTTTTATTTTGCCGGAATCAATAAACTGAAAATTCTCAATATCAAATCCTTGATTGGCTTCATAGTAACAATTATCAGTTCTGTTTTTCTGATACCAAAATTGGGAATTGTGGGCGTTTGTATCGTAACTTCGTTTTCATATTGTATTTCATCAATAATACTATTTTGGAATTTTTATCAATTCACACACTTTAGTATCAATGATTTTGTATTTTCGAGGTCAGAAATAAAGATAATTTTAGACAAAATTAAAAACAAAGAAAAAAATGGAAGGTAAACTTCTGTTAAAAGGCAATGATGCCTACTCTTGGATTCATAATGAAAACCTATCTTTTATAGGTTATTTTTTTGATGAAAACCATAATCTTTTTCGCAATCAGGAAGCGATTGATTATATTATCAATGAGCAGAAAACGCTTTCTCTTGAGCAAATTTGCAAAAAGATTAACGGCTTATTTTCAATAATTATCGCTTCTGAGAATGAATATAGTTTTGCCAGTGATGCCATCAATTTTTTCCCAATTTTCTATAGAATCCATCACAATGAGTTGCTTATCTCAGATCAATGGGAAACAATACTCTCTTTTACTGATACATTTGATTTTAATACGGATGCCGTTGACGAATTTGAAACTGCAGGTTTTGTTTTGTCTAATGAGACTTTGGACAAATCGGTTTTTAAAACAAACGCCAACCAGATTTTAAGAATTTCTAAGACGGGACAGAAGGTTTCTCAATATCAAAATTTTATCACAGATTCTTTCTTCAATCATTCATTCGAAAATTTAGCAGAAACTTCGGAAAAGGTGTTGATGGAGGCTGGTAAAAAATTAGTTTCATTTTTAAATGGAAAAACCGCCTTGGTTCCGCTGAGCGGCGGTTACGACTCCCGCCTGATTGTCAGTCTGCTCAAAAAATTGAAGTACGAGAAAGTGATTTGTTTTACTTATGGCAAAAATAATCCGGAAGTACCCATCAGTAAAAAGGTGGCAGAAGAGTTAGGTTACGATTGGCATTTTGTAGATTTTACCAAAATTAATATTGAAGAAATTCAGGAAAAATCAGCATATCGAGATTATTTGGACTTTGCTGCCAATGGCTATTCGATGCCTTATCTGATGGAATATTTTGCAGTGTCAGAACTCAAAAATAACAGTCTGATCCCAGAAAATTCGGTCTTTTTACCAGGGCATTCTGGCGACTTTTTGGGCGGAAGTTATATGAAGAAAACAGTGAAAAATCATATTTCTTTTAACAATCTTCCAACCTTCATAGAATCCAAATATTTTGTTTTCACTCAGAAAAGTAACCATCGAAAAAGTCAAATTCAGAAACGACTTCAAAACAGTTTGAAGCCGATTGGCCAATCGTATTTTTCAGGACCTTATAATATGAGTGTTGAGGAATGGGATATCCAGGAGAAACTGGCCAAATTTATCTTCCACTCTTCACAGGTTTTTTTATATTTTGGCTTCGAGGTTTATTTTCCGCTTTGGGACAGAGAATTGGTAAACTTCTACCGGAAAGTTCCATTTGAATTTCGCGAAAATAAAAAACTTTACGATTACGTTCTGGAGAAGTATTTTTTTCAGCCGCAGAATATCAGCTTTGATAAAAAGGAATTGAGTGTTTCCAGATTTCAGTTTTTTCTTCAAAAAGTAAAAGATGCCATCAGATACTTTTTCCCGTGGAAAGTCGTGCTGAATCGGATGAATGATGCCGACTGGCCATACTATCAGGAGCTTACCAAGCCAATGAAAATCAATCTGGAAATCAAAAGAAAGAAAGAATTTTCACATTTCAAAACCTACAATGCGGTGATTTGCGCTTGGTATATCCAATATATTCAAGAGAAATATAAGTTTTAATATTTTATCTTTGCAAAGATGAAACTGAGAATATCCATAATTTTAGCCACTATTATCCTACTCGTCTCTTGCAAAGGAGACAATGAAGATGATGGACAGATCATAGACCAAGTTTTGATGATGTACGTCAAAAGTTCTGCAAATGGTCAGGATCTGTTAAACTCAAAAATCAACGGTTCCTACTCTTCCGTTTCTCTATTGGATCTGTTGGATGAAACTACGGCAAACAAACCAATTTCCGGTCAGTCTTTGGTAAAAGATGCAGATACCGTAGTTTATATGGATTACGCAGCTGGAGCCATCAGACAATTGAAAGATTCCATCAGTCCGGAACTTAAAACATATAAATCCCGATTTATCATCCGATATTCCAAAACTGTGGACTCACAGGTAGTGAATGACGATGATATTATCGAACTGGAATACCAATGGACACCTTCATTATTCCAATTATCAAAACTTTGGTATGATAATGAACTCAAATTTACAAAAGTTCCCGGCCAAAGAAACATTGTCACAATCGTGAAATAAAATCCTTAAATTTACACAAAAAGTCAGAAAGTTTGATTCTGGAACACCAACAACCAACAACCAACAACTGACAACCAACAACAATCAACTATCAACCAACAACAATCAACTATCAACCAACAACCAAACTATGTTACAGGTTAATTTTTTGCGCGAGAACAAAGAGCGCGTTTTGGAAGGCTTGAAGAAAAGAAACTTCAAGGAATTAGATTTGGTCGATGCAGCGGTTAATGCTGACGACGAAAGAAAAAGATTACAGTTTGAGCTGGACTCACAACTTTCCGAAATGAACAGAATTTCCAAAGAAATCGGAATTCTGATGAAAGACGGAAAAAAAGAGGAAGCAGAAGCTGCAAAATCCCAAACGTCGCAATACAAAGAATCAAGCAAAGAATTGCAAAACCAACTGAACGAAGCTGAGAAAACACTTCTTAATATTCTTTATCAAATCCCGAATATTCCGTACGAGAAAGTAGTTGCAGGCGTTTCTGCCGATGACAATGAAATTGTTTACGAATCTACAACGGTAGAAGGTCTTGGCGAAGGTGCCATCCCACATTGGGAATTGGCAAAAAAATACAACTTGATTGATTTTGAATTGGGCGTAAAAGTGGCCGGCGCTGGTTTTCCTGTTTATTTCGGGAAAGGTGCAAGATTGCAGCGCGCTTTGGTTCAATATTTCTTGGACAAAAATACGGATGCTGGCTATCAGGAAGTGAACGTACCACACGTGGTAAACGAAGCTTCTGGTTACGGAACCGGACAATTGCCTGATAAAGAAGGACAAATGTACTATGTTGGCGCAGATGATTTGTATCTGATTCCAACGGCTGAAGTTCCCGTGACCAATATCTACAGAGATGTGATTATTGACGAGAAAGATTTGCCAATTATGAACACTGCGTTTTCTCAATGCTACAGAAGAGAAGCCGGAAGTTATGGCGCACATGTGAGAGGTTTGAACAGACTTCACCAATTCGAAAAGGTAGAAATTGTACGAATCGAGAAGCCTGAAAATTCTTACGCTGTTTTGGAAGAAATGGTAGAGCACGTGAAATCCATCTTGGAAGATCTTGAATTGCCTTACAGAATCTTGAGATTGTGCGGAGGCGACACTGGTTTTGCATCTGCAATGACTTACGACTTCGAGGTTTGGAGCGCGGCTCAGGAAAAATGGTTGGAAGTGAGTTCTGTTTCCAACTTCGAAACCTTCCAGGCAACACGTTTGAAATGCCGTTACAAAGGTGATGGCAAAACCCAATTGGTTCACACATTGAACGGTTCTGCAATGGCATTACCAAGAATTATGGCAGCTTTGTTGGAAAACAATCAAACTCCGGAAGGCATAAAATTGCCAAAGAAAATCGCCGAATACGCAAGATTTGAGTTGATTAATTAATTTGAGGAATTAGAATTTATCGCAAAGGCGCAAAATTCTATTTCTTATAAATCTTAAAAGTCGCAAAGTGAAGTTTGCGACTTTTTTATTTGCTAAAATAAAGCTTCCTGAGCCTTTGCGTTAGAAAACATTACTTCTTCAAATTCAAAAAATAATTCCAGATCAAACGAATCTCTCCAAAGTCAAAATCCGCTGACAAGGCCGCTTTCCAATCGTTGATGTTATCTTTTGGACTTTGTTTGAAAACCTTTTCGAACGCCGTCACTTTTTCCTTGGGATATATTCTCAGCAAATCATTTTTATCGAGTAAATTCTGCTCTGCATATTTGGACAAATGGCCGAAAATTGTGGAGTTTACCAAGCCTCGTTCTCTTGCGATTTCCGCAACAGTCTTTCCATTTTGGAAGAGTTGGTAAGTCAATACGTGCGTCGGAATTTTTTTGATGGCCATAGAAACTTCAACATCTTTTTCTTTATCGAATAATGGCGTTTCCAAAAGATAAACCTCTTTCAAATCCTTAAGATAATCTTCAATATCATCCAGCCAAACACGAAAATCTTCATTGAAAGCTTTCAAACCTTTCACACCTTTGGTCTCAGAATAATAATCCTTCAGTGGCGAAAAAACTTTCTCATTCACGTTGCTGAAAAAGAAATTGACAGCACCTTTTGCCTTATCCTCAATATCGCTCCATTCTTCCTCTTGTTGAAGGAATTTCTGAGTTTTCTGAACTAAGATTCTTTCAAACTTCTGGAAGATCTTCGTCAGATTCGTGATTTCTGGTTTCAGACCTTGATACAACTGATTCATTCGCTCTTTCTCAATAAATTTCGCTGTCTTTGCCGAAACATTGAAGTTCTCTAAGGCCGAAATAAACCAAGTGCAATCAATTCTTCTGATGACTTTCTGTATGCTGTAATCGTACTTTTCTGAGTTAATGATTTCCTCGATTTTCGCATTGGCGTGCGTCTCATCCTGAAACTTAGAAACCCGTTTGTCACTGAAGATCACTTCGGGCGTAATCTTAGATTTGAGGACAATTCCTTCCAAAGTCCGGCAACGGGAAAGTGCTACATAAACCTGACCGGAAGCAAAACTTTTTCCTGCATCGATAATCAATCTATCAAAGGTCAAACCTTGGCTTTTATGAATCGTAACTGCCCAAGCCAGGCGAATTGGAAACTGTTTGAAACTTCCCAATACTTCTTCTTTGATATTTTTTTCATCATCCAAAGAATATTTTTTCTGTTCCCAGGTTTCTGCTTTCAAAGTGATTTCTTCCTCACTTCCATCGAGGATTACAGAGATTTCGTCCTCATCCAGATAAGAAATTTGGGCGAGTTTTCCGTTGTAATATTTTTTGTCGGGCGATGTATCATTTCGGATAAACATAATCTGCGCCCCAACTTTTAGATCCAGAACTTCATCATTCGGATATTGCGTTTCCTTGAACTCGCCTTTCACATCGGCACTGTAAGAATGCACTCGCCCGCCGAGTTCCTTTATTTTTTGTTGGTTGATGTCATCTGCCATTTTGTTGTGCGAGCAGAGATAAACATAGGCTTCATCTTTCGGATTGAAATCAGGCTGATATCGTTCATTCAACTTTTCGAAGTCGATATCTTCGGTAATTCCGTCACGAATGGCGTTGAGGATTTCCAGGAAATGCTCGTCGGTTTGACGGTAAACTTTAGTCAATTCCAGGGTAATGAAGTTAGTGCCTTCCAAAGCCTTGGCGTGAAAGAAAAATGGTGAAGAATAGTACATTGCCAAGATATACTCGTCTCTCACAACGGGAGGCAACTGATAAAGGTCACCAATGAACAACATCTGAACACCACCAAATTTCTGCTGATTCCTGCGAACGTGACGGAGCGAAAAATCCATCATATCCAAGACATCCGAACGCAACATAGAGGCTTCATCAATAATGATAATTTCGATTTCTCTTAGGAGTTTCAGCTTGTCTTTTCTGTACTTGAAATGTGACATCAGATCCGGAATATTATTACCGAGATTTTGGTCGATTCTTTCAGTCGTTGGGAGAAAAGTCCGGAGTGGCAAGCCAAACATCGAGTGGATGGTTACGCCACCAGCGTTGATGGCGGCAATCCCAGTGGGCGCCACAACAATGTGTTTTTTCTTGGTTTTTTTTACAAAGTCGTTGAGAAATGTAGTCTTCCCCGTGCCTGCTTTTCCGGTGAGAAAAATGTTCCGGTTGGTGTGTTCTACGATTTCAAAAAGAGAGTCATTCATCGTTTCAAAGATAGAGAATCAAGAGACAAGAATCAAGAGATAAGAATCAAGAACAAAGGAAAAGGATTTAATGAAATGGCTTCGAGAACCTCAGTCTGGCAAAAATCCATCACAACCAACAACTATTTTATCCTATCCGGATTCTGTTTCAGAAAACTGTCCCAGCCGGAGTAAGATTTGTCAGCAGCAATACTTCCCGAATTGAAATGATGACAAACAGCAACTGCTAAACCATCGGAAGCGTCCAAGTATTTCGTTGGGAATTCTTTTAATTTTAAGAGATTTTGAAGCATCCCCGCAACCTGTTCCTTGCTCGCATTTCCGTTTCCGGTAATTGCCATTTTGATCTTTTTGGGAGAATATTCTATGATGGGAACGTTTCTATGGAGACTGGCTGCCATCGCAACACCTTGCGCCCTTCCCAATTTCAACATACTTTGGACATTCTTTCCAAAAAAAGGTGCTTCTAAAGCGGTTTCGTCTGGATGATACTCATCAATCAAAGCTAAAGTCTTGTCAAAAATGACTTTGAGTTTTGTTTCGTGATTCTCGTATTTTTTCAGAATTAACTCGTGGATTGCAATCAACTCCATTTTATTTCCTTTCACAGAAATAATCCCAAAACCCATTATACTTGTTCCAGGGTCAATCCCTAAAATAACTTTTTCAACTAACATATCGGCAAAATTACGTTAAGATTTTCACAAATATGGAAAGGACGGATATTTTTTCGTGAAATATTAATAATTTTAGAAACCTAAAAAATAACTATAAAAACATGAGAAATCTTCTACTGACTGCGGCAGTCGTTTTCTACACTGGCCTTAGCACGCCTGTTTTGGCACAAAAAGCCGAAACTCCAAAATTCATCAGTAACACAGAAGGTATCAAAGAATATTCCCTTAGCAATGGGATGAAAGTTCTTTTGATATCCGACCCTTCACAAAGTAATGCTGTAGTAAACATCGTTTATAACGTCGGCTCTAAACATGAAGGTTATGGTGAGAAAGGAATGGCGCATCTTCTGGAGCACATGCTGTTCAAAAGCACCAAGAAATTGGGCGACATCAAGAAAATGCTGTCTGACAAAGGCGGAAATGCCAACGGAACTACTTGGTATGACAGAACCAATTATTATGAAGTTTTTCCTTCCAATGATGAGAATTTGAAGTGGTTTCTCGACATGGAAGCTGACCGAATGGTAAATGCAACCATTCTTCAATCAGATTTGGATAAAGAATTTTCTGTGGTAAGAAACGAATTCGAAATCGGGGAAAACAGTCCGAGCGGTGTCTTGATGGAGCGTATTATTTCTGCAGCTTATCTATGGCACAACTACGGAAACAGTACCATAGGAAGCAAAGAAGATGTAGAAAGAGTAAAAGCCGTCACGCTACGAAAATTCTATGAGAAGTATTATCAGCCAGACAATGCAACTCTGATTGTTGCCGGTAAATTCGATGAGAAAAAAGCACTGGACTATATTGCGCAAAGTTTCTCAACCATTGCAAAACCATCGAGAGTTCTGGACACACCTTACACTTTGGAACCACCTCAGGACGGCGAAAGGTTTGTAGAATTGAAACGTGCTGGAGACAGCAAAGTTGTAGGAGCACTCTATCACACAGCACCTTATGCAGATAAGGATTATGCAGCATTGGACGCGCTGCAAGAGATTTTGACAGCAGACCCTTCCGGTTATCTTTACAAAGCGATGATAGATTCTCACAAAGCAGCATCTGTATATGCTTATCAGCCGACGGTGAGAGACGCGAGTTTCATGTATTTTGGGCTGGATATTCCGGCAGATAAAGATTTGAAAACGACCGAAAATGATTTCCGTGCTGAGTTGGACAAGATTGCGACAATCAAATACACAGATCAAGACGTTGCAAGAGCAAAGGCCAAAATCCTTAAACAAATAGAAAATATAAAAAATAATACGATTGGCTATGCTATCAACTTAACTGAAATTGTTGGCGCAGGAAACTATAAGCTGGGAATGATTTACCGTGATACGGTCGAGAAATTGACAGCTGCAGATATCCAAAGAGTGGCAGCAAAATATTTCAAAACCAATAACAGAACGGTTGGTATTTTCATTCCTTCAAAAGATGAAGTACGCGTGAAAAATGTGGAATATACAGATGACCAAATCGCTACTTTGACCAAAGATTACAAGGGAAAAGCATTGGAAAAAGATGCGGCTCCCTTTGAAGCAAGCATTAAAAACTTGAAAGCTAATTTGACAGAAGGTCAACTGAGCAACGGAATGAAATACGGCCTAATCAAAAAAGATATTAAAGGTGGAAAAGTTCTCGGAAGTTTCAAATTCCCAGTGAGTAACGCCAAGGATTTGACTGGCAAATCAGATGTTGGGGCTTTGATGGCGCAGGTTCTGAAAACCGGAACTAAGTCCCACACCAAAGAGCAAATCCAAGATATGCTGGATGAATGGAAGTCTAATATCAATTTCGGCTTTAGCGGGCAGACCTTGTTTGTAAACTTCAGCACGTACAAAGAAAATTTACCAAAAGTCACATCATTAATTAAAGAAATCCTTACCGAATCTACTTTTCCAGAAGCAGAATTGGCAAAAACTGTGAACGAGTACAACACATATCTCGAGAGTTCTTTGAACGACCCGCAGACTATCGCTTTCACAGAAATTGAAAAAATCACAGAGAATTATCCTAAAGAAAGCATCTACTATACTGCTTCTACTCAAGAACAGATTGATAACAACAAGAAAGTGAAGAGAGAACAATTGGTAGATTTCTATAACAAAATTCTAGGTGCCAATAACGGTGTTGGCAGTGTAATTGGCGATGTGGACAGCAAAGAAGTTGCAACGTTATTAGAATCAACTTTCGGAAAATGGGATTCCAAATCTAAATATGAGTTCATCAAGCCGGAATCATTCGCTACCAAAAAACAGGACAAGGATTATCTGACACCAGATAAAGAAAATGGTGCTGCTGTAGGAAAAATCAGTTTCTCCATGGACAGAAAATCTCCGGATTATCCAGCATTTGTGATTGCCAACGAAATGTTGGGAAGTGGTGGTTTCCTGACCGCCAGAATCCCGACCAGACTTCGTGAGAAAGAAGGAATCAGCTATGGCGCAGGCTCTTTTGTGAATATCCCGATTGATAACAATGTGGCTTCTTGGTCTTGGTACGCCTTCTTCAACCCTACTAAAAAAGATTTGGTCAACAAAGCTTTGAAGGAAGAAGTGAACAAAGCGGTAAAAGATGGTTTCACGGAAGAAGAATTCAAATCAAACTTGACTTCTTGGCTCAACTCCAGAAAAACAGGATTAGGAAACGATAATACGTTGATGGGATTAGTCAATTCTCAGCTTCAATACGGACAATCTTTGGATGAGTATGATGCATTGGAAACAAAAGTTTCTGCCCTGAAAGTTTCTCAGGTAAATGATATTCTTAGAAAATATGTGAGTACAGATAAAATGACTTCTGTTTTTGCAGGAGATTTTAATAAGAAATAACTGCAGTTCCAAAAAAAAATAAACCGTCTTAGATTACTGAGGCGGTTTATTTTTTTTAATTATAATTAAGATGAGAGGACATCTAGGCTAAACGCAATCTTTCAAATTAGACAAAAAACTTCCAATTTTTCTATCATTTGCAAGCCGTGGAATCTTATTTTGTCCACCCAACTTACCCTCGGATTTGGCATAATCCTGAAAAGCATTTTTTTTCAACTTAGTAATGACTAATGGTTGCAGGATATTTCCGGAAATCAAATCGTCGTAATAAGTATTGCGTTGTCTGAGTTGCAAATCCAATTCAGATTTGAAAGCTTCAAAATTGTCTGGTTCTTTTTCAAACTCGATGAACCATTCATGGTAAGGCAAACCATTTTCGGGATTCACCTGCGGCGCAAGATGAAATTCTGTAATCTGAGCTGGCAATTTTTCTACGGTTGCTTTCAAAGCTTCTTCCACTTCGAATGCAATCACGTGCTCACCAAAAGCTGAGGTAAAATGTTTTGTCCTTCCACTCACTAAAATTCGGTGAGGATTTTTATCGATAAACCGCACAACATCACCTATCGAATAAGCCCAAAGTCCGGAATTGGTCGTAAGGATCATTGCATAATCTTTGTTGATCTCAACATCTTTCAATGTCAGTCTTTCTGCATTTGGTTTTCCATACTGTTCCAATGGAATGAATTCATAGAAAATCCCGTGGTTGGTCAACAGTAATAATCCTTCTTTTGTATAATCATCCTGGAAAGCAAAAAAACCTTCCGAAGCGGGAAAAGTCTGGACAATATCGACTGGTTTTCCAAGCAATTCGTTCATTTTTTCTCGGTATGGTTCATAGTTGACTCCGCCGGTTATTATCAATTGAAGATTTGGAAAAATCTGTGTGATTTTCTTTCCATGCCTGTCAATTAATTTTTCAAAATACATAATCAACCAAGGCGGAATTCCGGAAATCAAGGTCATATTTTCCTTCTCAGTTTCCTCTAAGATTTTATCGACTTTGGTTTCCCAATCTTCAATGCAATTGGTTTCCCAGCTTGGCAGTCTGTTTTTTTGCAGGTAATTCGGAATATGATGTGCGACAATTCCTGACAGTCTTCCGGTTTTTACGCCATTGACTTCTTCTAATTCAGGAGAACCTTGAAGAAAAATCATTTTTCCATTGACGAAATCTGCATTATTTTTCTTTTCGATGTAATGGAAAATTGCACTCTGAGCGCCTGCAATCTGAAAAGGCATTGCCTCTTTGGAAATCGGAATGTACTTGGATCCAGAAGTGGTTCCCGAGGTTTTCGCAAAATATTCTGGCAAGCCTGGCCATAGGATTTTGGATTGTCCTTTTTTGATTTTCTCGATGTAAGGCTTCAGATCTTCATAATCTGCAACGGGAACCTTGCTTTGAAAATCTTCTATCGATTTTATATTTTCAAATTGATGTTCTCTTCCGAATAACGTTTTTTCCGCCGTTTTCACCAAATCTAAAAGCAAATCCTGCTGATTCTGGATTGCATTGGATTTAAAGCTTTTGGATTTTCCGATATGTTTTTTTGCCCAGATGAGTGCAATATTTTTCTTTATGAAATTTAGCATTGATGAAAATTTACAATTGTCAAATTTAGAGTTTATCTTCTATATCTGTTAATTGGAATATGTTTTTTAAACGCAAAGTGCGCAAAGATTTTTATTTATGATTGTGCTTTACCATTCCGTAGAAATTTAGACGACTGAGATTAACTTCGTCACATCACTTCGTTCGGCTTCCTATGGAATGACAAAGATGTTGTTTTATTTTGTATGTTGTTTTTATGTAGAAGCTGCAGCCCGACTTGAGCGGAAATCCTTTTTTGCTGGTGCTTACGTTGTATTTAATCTGAAATCGTCGTGCAAAAAAGATTGAGAGCGGAAGGCGGAATAGCTGCCCAAATAATTATTGTTGCAAAAATTTGTGATAAGTGTTTGTTATTTAGAAAGAAAACTGTAATTTTGCACCTCGAATAATAATAAAATTTATAAACAATGTTTGCAATTGTAGAAATAGCAGGGCTTCAATACAAAGTTGAGCAAAACCAGAGGTTGTTTGTGAACCGTTTGAAAGGAGATAAAGGAACGAAAGTATCTTTTGATAAAGTTCTTCTTACTGTAAACGGTGCAGTAACTGTTGGTGCCCCGGCTGTAAGCGGTATTACCGTAGATGTAGAAATTCTTGACCACGTTCAAGCTGACAAAGTAATCATCTTCAAAAAGAAGAGAAGAAAAGGTTATGCTAAGAAAAATGGTCACAGACAACAATTAACTCAAATCGTTGTAACTGGTATTACTGGTTTTGACGGTGCGAAAAAAGAGGATAAAAAAGCAGCTCCTAAAAAAGCCGCTAAAGCTGAAGCAACAACTGAAACCAGCGAATCTGCTGAGTAATTTTTAACCCAAAAAGCTTAAAATAAAATGGCACATAAGAAAGGAGTTGGTAGTTCCAAGAACGGTAGAGAATCTCATTCTAAAAGACTAGGTGTTAAGATTTTCGGAGGACAAACTGCAATTGCAGGTAATATCATCATCAGACAAAGAGGTACGCAACACCACCCAGGTGAAAACGTAGGAATGGGTAAAGATCACACTTTGCACGCTCTTGTTGACGGTACTGTAGTTTTCAGAAAGAAAGCAAACAATAGATCTTATGTATCTGTTGAGCCAAACGCATAATAACAAGCGTTTTATAAAATAAAAAATCCTGAATTTTAGATTCAGGATTTTTTTTGTATTAATTTCTTATAGAGATTCTAATTGCTCGTCTGTGAATTCCATATTGTGGAAAACGTTTTGAACATCATCATCTTCCTCAAAACGTTCCAGCATCTTCATATTAGCTTTGAACTGGTCTTCAGACATTGCTTTTGTATTGTTTGGAATTCTTTGTAATTCGGCACTTTTAGCCTCAATTCCTAGCTCTTCCAATTTATGAGACAATGATCCAAAATCTTCGAAAGCTGTTGTAATCATTACTTCTTCTTCATCTTTCTCCACATCTTCTGCCCCGCCATCAATCATTTCCATTTCGAAGTCATCCCAATCCATTTTGATTTGAGCTAAATCTATGGTAAAAATTCCTTTTCTATCAAAGATGAATGCTAATTCTCCATTTTTCCCTAGACTACCATCAAACTTATTGAAAATAGCTCTCACGTTGGCAACGGTTCTCGTAGGATTGTTTGTTGTGCATTCTACAAAAAAAGCAACGCCACCTTGCCCGTAGCCTTCGTAGGTAATCTCCTCATAGTTTTCTGCATCTGCTCCACTTGCTTTTTTGATTGCTCTCTCAACGTTGTCTTTGGGCATATTAGCACCTTTTGCGTTTTGGATGCATCTCTTGAGTGCAGGGTTTGAGTCCGGATCAGGACCGCCTGCTTTTACCGCCAATGCGATATCTTTTCCAATTTTTGAAAATGTTTTGGCCATCTTGTCCCATCTGGCCATTTTTGAAGCTTTTCTATATTCGAATGCTCTTCCCATTACAGTTTTTGTTTTATAGTACAAAAGTACAGAAATCTGAAAACAAAAAAAATACCTCCAATAAAATTGGAGGTATTTATATTTAGAAATAATTACTAATTATTTTCTTTTTTTAGTTGATCTCTTAGCTGGAGATTTTTTTACAACTTTTTTCTCTACAACTGGAAGATCTGATTTTTGAAGAGCATCCCAAGCAGCGCCGTTAACAGCCTCTACTACAACTTTTCTATCAGCTTGTCTCTCAGCATCAGATGCTTTTTCAGAAACTTTAGCATCTCTTTCTCCAACTCCAACTGATTTCAATTGGCTTGCAGAAACACCTTGAGCTTCAAGAGCTTTTACTACAGAAGCAGCTCTTTCTCTAGATAACTTTAAGTTATAAGCTTCAGCACCTTTAGCATCAGTATGACCAGTAACTAAGAAAGTAGCATCTTTTGCACCTTTAAGTATTTCAGCCGCTTGATTAATTTTTCCAGCAGACTCTGCTCTTAAAGTAGCTTTATTGAAATCAAACAAGATGTTTGTTAGAGCTCCAGTAGCCTCTTCAGCATATTTAGTTGCAGGTTTAGGACAACCTTGGTATTCTTTCAATCCAGGAACAGTAGGACAAGCATCATCTTTGTCTAATACTCCGTCACCGTCAGTATCTGGCCAAGGACAACCTTTGTTTTCAGCTGGACCAGGAACATCAACACAAGCATCATCTTTGTCTAATACTCCGTCTCCGTCAGTATCTGGCCAAGGACAACCGTTGTTTTCTTTAGGACCTGCTACATCTGGACATTGATCGTCTTTATCTGGAACTCCATCACCGTCAGTATCTGGACATCCTTGGAACTCTGGTAAACCAGGATTATCTGGACAAGCATCATCTTTATCTGGGATACCATCCTTATCTCTGTCTGTATTACCGAATCTGAACAACAATGAAGCAGAAGCTTGCCAGAAGTTAGCAATGTTAGATTTATCAACTGGAGTAGTAACATAATCTCCTTGTACACCTAAACCGAAGTTTTTAGTTACCCAGAAATTGATACCTGCACCTGTACTTACTGTGAAGTGATTTGCTTTGCCCATATCACCGTCTTCATTGTAAGCCGTGTAAACATCTCCTGTCTTAGTATCTCTAGCTGGGAAAGCTAAAGAAGTGTAATCGTGTCTAAGATAGTTAGCACCTACTCTTAAGTATGGATCAAACCAAGACTCCTCGTCCCACAAAAGACCTGCAGCTTTGAATTGAAGACCAAGACCTGTCATTAGGAAAAACTCCTTATCCATTGCAAATCTCTTGTTATCAACATTACCAACAGTAGTCTGCCAGTCAAGAACAATACCTTTACTTAGGCTTCTTGCAACAGTTAACTTTGAAAGTGGTGGAGTAATTGAATACTTGGAAACTCCAAATAAATTGTCTTTAAAATTGTTGAATGAGAACGTATTGCTGAAATTACTTCTTTGAGCAACGTGATTCACTCCATGAGCACCTACACCGATAACCCACTTATTGGTAGTAGTTTGTGCAAAAACAGTACTAGCAACAGTAAGTGCCAATGCTGAAATTCCTAATTTTAGATTTTTCATAGAATTAAATGATTAAATAATTGATAATGCAAAATAAATATAATTTTTCTTTATAAACAAAGTTTTTTTAACTTTTCTTTAATATACGCTGGATGTTTACCTTATTCTCTCTATCCTTGATTGCGTCCCTTTTATCAAAGAGTTTCTTACCTCTGGCTAGCGAAATGAGCAATTTAGCTTTACCATTATTGTTGATGTATAACTTCAATGGTACTACCGTATTACCAACATCCTTTAACTTTTTTTTAAGTTTTTGCAATTCGTAATGATGCAGTAACAATTTTCGTTCCCTTTTTGTTTTGTGATTGTAAAAAGTTCCTAATTTGTATTCATCAATCATCATATTAATGACATACAATTCATCATCTATAAACTGACAAAAGCTTTCTGTGATTGATGCCTTAGAAGATCGGAGCGATTTTATTTCGGTCCCTGTCAATACAATTCCAGCCTCATATTCATCTAGAATTTCGTATTCAAAACGGGCTCTTTTATTGAAGATATTAACAGTCTTTTCTATTTTCATTGTGTTAATTTACTATAAGGTTTGTGCTTTTTCATCATCCCAACTTATTTTCGTATTTTTGCACAAATTTACAAAACTATATGTTAACAGTATCTAATATATCATTACAGTTCGGGAAAAGAGTACTTTTTGACGAAGTCAATATAAAATTCACCAAAGGAAATTGCTATGGCATAATTGGTGCCAATGGTGCGGGAAAATCTACGTTTCTTAAAATCTTAAGCGGAAAACAAGATCCCACGTCTGGTCACGTTTCTCTTGAAAACGGAAAGAGAATGTCTGTTTTAGAACAAGATCACTTTGCATATGACACCTTCACAGTTCTTGAAACCATTTTGAGAGGAAACAAAAGACTTTTCGAAATAAAAGAAGAGATGGATTCTTTATATGCAAAGGAAGATTTCTCTGATGAAGACGGCATTAAAGCTGGAGAACTTGGCGTAATTTACGACGAAATGGGCGGCTGGAATTCTGAGGCTGACGCACAAACTTTGCTTTCAAATGTTGGTATTTCAGAAGATATGCATTATCAACTGATGAGCGAATTGGAGAATAAAGACAAAGTGAGAGTTCTTCTTGCACAGGCTTTGTTTGGTAATCCTGATGTTTTGATTCTGGATGAGCCTACCAATGACCTGGACATCGCGACTATCGCTTGGTTGGAAGATTTCTTGGCAGATTATGAGAACACGGTAATCGTGGTGTCGCACGACCGTCACTTCTTGGATACGGTTTGCACGCACATCGGAGATTTGGATTATGCAAAATTGAACCTTTATACAGGTAACTACTCTTTCTGGTATCAAGCTTCACAGTTGGCAACAAGACAAAGAGCTCAGGCTAATAAAAAAGCAGAAGACAAGAAAAAAGAATTACAGGATTTCATCGCAAGATTCAGTTCCAACGTGGCGAAAGCTAAGCAGGCAACAGCTCGTAAAAAGATGATCGACAAACTGAATATTGATGATATCAAACCTTCTTCCCGTCGTTATCCAGCGATTATCTTCGACACGGAGAGAGAAGTTGGAGATCAGATTCTGGATGTGAAAGGTCTTGAGAAAACCAAAGATGGTGAGTTGCTGTTCACGAATGTAGACCTTAACCTTAAAAAAGGAGATAAAGTAGCTGTCCTTTCCAGAAACTCATTGGCTATCACAGAATTTTTTGAAATTTTAGCTGGGAATATCGAAGCTGACAAAGGAAATGTGGCCTGGGGTGTTACTACCAACCAGTCTCATATGCCTTTGGACAATACTCAGTTCTTCCAGGATGACATCAATTTGGTGGATTGGCTAAGACAGTTTACTAAGAATGATGAAGAGCGTCACGAAGAGTTTATGCGAGGTTTCTTGGGAAGAATGTTATTCTCTGGAGACGAGGCTCTGAAATCTTGTAAAGTCCTTTCCGGAGGAGAGAAAATGCGTTGTATGTTCAGCAGAATGATGCTTCAGAAAGCGAATGTTCTTTTGTTGGATGAGCCAACTAATCACTTAGATTTGGAAAGTATCACAACATTGAACAACTCATTGAACAATTTCAAGGGAAATATTTTGCTGGCTTCTCATGACCACGAGTTGCTTGGAACGGTTTGTAACAGAATCATTGAGCTGACTCCAAAAGGTATCATTGATAGGGATATGACTTATGATGAGTATCTGACGGATAAAAAAATCAAGGAATTGCAGGAGCAAATGTATTCTTAATTTTTTTGATTTATAAATATTTTATAAAAGCATCCTGAGTTTAGGGATGCTTTTTTTGTGTTCTTAGGTGGGCTTTGTCTTGTTTCTATTTGTAATTAGTCATATTGGATATTGATTGAGGTTCTTCTATTTTATAATGAAATACATTTATTTTAAAATCAGAGTTTTTTATTTGTTCGCAGAACACATTGATTTTTGAATAAGACAGATTTATTTCTATATAAGACCAATTCATTTTTACATAAAACAGATTTATTTTTAAATAAGACAGATTTATTTTTGTATAATCCAGATTTGTTTTTTTTTATTTGGGTGTTTTGATTTTTAGTTGGGTTTTTTGGATCGTGAATGTGGAGGGTGCGGAAGTGTTTTTGGAAAAAAATCTGATCAAATTATATATGGAGTTGTGTTTTTGTTTATTTTTAGGAAAATATATCAACCTTATGAATTCTTTAAAATATTTTATTTTTATTGTGATGATTCCTTTTTTGGGATTTTCTCAGACTAATGATGCACGCTACCAGCCACGCCCTTATGTGGAACTGAAACATCCGGAATGGAGTAAAAATGCTACGATATATGAGGTGAACATCCGGCAATATACGAAGGAGGGGACTTTCAAGGCTTTTGAGCAGCATTTACCCAGGCTTAAAAAGATGGGTATTGATATTCTCTGGCTGATGCCGATACATCCTATTGGGGAGGAACATCGGAAGGGGAAACTGGGCAGCTATTATTCTGTTAAAGATTTTAAAGGTGTGAATCCTGATTTTGGCACGTTGAAGGATTTTAGGAATTTGGTGGATAAAATCCATTCCATGGGAATGTATGTGATCATCGATTGGGTGGGAAACCATTCGGCTTGGGATAATCCTCTGACAAAGGAGCATCCTGACTGGTACACTAAATCGAGGGAGGGGAATTTCCAGCCGACACCTTGGTATGACTGGGATGACGTGATTGATTTTGATTATAACAATGCTGATTTCCGGGAGTATATGACGGGTGCTCTGAAGTACTGGGTAAAGGAGGCGGATATTGATGGTTACAGGTGTGATGTGGCGGGTTTCATCCCGGTTGATTTTTGGGAAAATGCTCGGGCGGAGATGGATGGCATCAAGCCTGTTTTTATGTTGGCGGAGTGGGAGTCTCGTGATCTTTATAGAAAGTCTTTTGATATGACTTATTCTTGGTCTCTGTGGGACAAACTGAAACTTGCTACGACAGGTGGAGTGGGTGCTAATGCGCTTTATGAGTACATGGCGCACGACGTGGGTAGTTTTCCACTGGACTCTTACCGTATGTTGTTTACGGATAATCATGATAAGAATTCTTGGGAGGGTAATCAGTTTTCGAACTTTGGGAAGGGTTTGGAAACGGCGATGGTTTTTTGTTCTACTGCGAATGGAATGCCTTTGGTATACAGTGGTCAAGAGGCCGGTCTGGAGAGAAGTCTTGCGTTTTTTGAGAAAGATGAGATTGTGTGGAAAGACCATAAATTCTATGGAATGTATCAGAAGTTGTTTGGTCTGAAGCATAAGAATCAGGCGCTGTGGAATGGTAAAGCGGGTGGTGAAATGGTGCGTGTGACAAATAACCGGATGAGTGATGTGCTTTCTTTCTACAGGGAGAAGAATGATGATGCGGTTTTATCTATCTTCAACTGGTCTGATAAGAGTTTATTGGCTTCTATTGATACAAAGTATTATTCTGGTCAATATAAAGAGTTGTTTACCGGGAAGATTTATAATATCAATTCTGAGAAGACTGATATCAACCTTAAACCTTGGGAATATTTGGTTTTGGTTAGAAATTAGATTTTTTGCTGATAAAAAAAAGCTCTAATCTGGCAGATTTTTGGAGTTTTGCTTTTCTTAAAAGTTTTTGCTTATCGTGATATAACTATGATCGCCTTGTTTTATACAAGGCTATTTTTATCTGCGTAATTGAGTTTGAAGAATATGAATGTGAGTACGGAAAATGCCAAAAGCGAACTTCCTCCGTAACTGAAAAATGGAAGAGGAATCCCAACCGTTGGGAAAAGTCCCATCACCATCCCGAGATTGATGGCAAAGTGAATCAATAAAATAGATCCAAAACAGTAACCGAACACTCTGTTGAATGTTGATTTCTGATTTTCTGCCAAGTAATAGATCCGGCCTATGAATACTGCGTAGCATAGAATCAGTACGACGCTTCCTAAGAAGCCCCACTCTTCTCCTACTGTGCAGAAAATGTAATCTGTTTCCTGCTCTGGAACGAACTTGCCTTGTGTTACGGAGCCTTGTTTGTAGCCCTTGCCCAACATTCCGCCAGAGCCGATAGCTGTTTTGGAATAGAGCAAGTTGTATCCTGATGTATCACGGAACTCTCTCTCTCCTTTGTAAAGAACCTCTACCCTTTCCTGCTGGTGTTTGGGCAGTTTTTCAAAGACTATTGGCGAAACAACAGATAGTCCTGCTAATAAAATAATGACTCCAACTGCAGGAAGTAATGTGTAGATATTTTTTCTCAGCATCGCTACGTTGAAGACAAACCACAGGATACCGAAAAGTAAAATGACGCCTGTGAAATACCAAAGATTGATTTGCAATGGATCATTCAGGTAATTGGCAATCAAAAAAACGCCAGCGAAGAGAGTTCCTACTAAGAATAACTTGCCAGAGAGCCCCTCTCTGTATAAGGCTATTACGAAGGCTACAAATACTAATAATGAACCAACATCTGGAATCATCAAAACTACAATCCCAGGAATGGCAACAATAGCCAGAGAGGTAATCAAGGATCTTGTATTATTGATATTAAAATCCTGATTTGATACGTAATTGGCGAGCATGAGCGTGGTTCCAATTTTTGCGAATTCTACGGGCTGCATTGTAAACCCTCCGAACTTGTACCAGTTTTTTTGTCCGAGAATTTCGGTTCCGAAAGGGAATAATCCTATCAACAGTAAAACGCCGCCAACATAAATAATGGCCGACATATTCTCGAAAAACTTAGTTCTCATAAAGAAGATAATCATCCCTACGAAACAGGAAATCCCGAAAAACATCAACTGTTTTTGTCCCAGTTCTTCTTTGACACTGTATATATTGAGAATAGCGAAGACACACAGCAGGACGTAAAGTGTCATCCCTAATTTGTCAATCCCTTCTGCCCACTTCATTTTGTTTTGGATTTTAGAGGTTTAACTTTAGTACTGTCTTTTTTTAGTTTTTTATCCTGGATTGCCTTCAGACTATCTTTAATCTTTTTCAACTGAATAGAATCTTTTGGCGGTTCTTTGTACCAACCTTTTCTTTTCATATCGGCGACATACTGTCTTTTGTACTCGGGCATGAAGCTGGAAGTAATCATTTTTTTGTAAAGATTTTCTCTTTTCAGTTCGCCCGTAATGTATTTTTCAGCGATCGTTGAACAAGCCGGACCAGCCCAGGTGGCTCCAAATCCTGCGTGTTCCATTACAGCAGCTACAACGATTTTTGGTTTGTCGGCAGGTGCAATCAAAACGAAGATCGAATTATCTTTTCCTTGCGGAACCTGCGCTGTTCCCGTTTTTGCCAATTGGGTAAAATCTTTTGACATTAGACTTCTTCCGGTTCCTCTCAGCATCACCGCTTCCATCCCTTGCAGAACGACGTTGTAGTAATGCGGATTCTGAACCAGTGTCATATGTTTTTTCTTGAATCTTGGATCTGGGTTTGGTTTTCCATCAATTGATTTGACCACGTGAGGCGTGTAGTACCACCCTTTGTTTGCAATGGCAGCAACAAAGTTTGCCATTTGCATTGGTGTCAGAAGAACATCACCCTGACCCATACCATTGTATATCGCACCAGTCGGCATCTCGTCCCAATTTTTAAAATCAGTACGTGTGGAACCGCTTGCTTTGTAAATGGATTTCATTCTCCTTTCATAGAATTCACCGGACGGAATTCTACCTTTTGCACCAACAGCTAAATCATTATTAAGGAACTCTCCAACGCCAAAACTATTGATAATTTTTTTCCACTCATCTACCCCTTTCGATGGGTTTCCCGGGTATTTTTTGATGATTGATATATAGGCATACGTGAAATAACAGTTACTGGATACCTGAATCGATGGAATCAATGGATCTGCGCCGCCGTGGCCTTTTATACTTTTTCCGCGGTAGAAAAATCCTCTTCCGCAGGGGAAAATGGTTTTATCATCCATCACTCCCATTTCCATCGCAGCCAGAGCGGTCAGCAATTTGAACGTAGAACCCGGAGGATACGCTGCCTGGACAGAACGGTCAAACGTTGGTTTGTTTTCGTAGATGGTATCATTAGCCAGTCGGTAGAGGTTTCGGGATTTGTTTGGTCCGGTAAAAAGATTGGGGTCGATGTCTGGTCCTGTTGCCATCGTGAGAATCTCTCCATTGTTGGGATCCAATGCCACAATAGCGCCGTGCTTATTGACAAGCATTTCTTCTGCCATTCTCTGCAAATCGTAGTCGATGGTTAAAGTCAAATCTTTACCCGTCACCACTTCTTTGTCCAATTCTCCATTTTTATAGGATCCTATGCTTCTCTGGCGAATGTCTTTCTGGATATATTTCATACCCTTCTCACCTCTAAGATCCTTTTCGTATGCTTTTTCAATACCACTTTTTCCTACAAAATCACCTGGCAGATAATATGTTGAATCTTTCTTGATATCAGCGTCATTTACCTGATTGGTATAACCCAATAGATTTCCGGAAGTATTGACCTCATATTGCCTCTGCGGACGGGGTACGATGCTGAATGCCGGATATTTGAAAATCAACTCCTGAATTCTTGCCATTTCTTCACGACTTAAGTTCTTCATAAAAGTCATCGGCGTGAGTTTGGAATAGTACTTTTCTTTCTCGATATTTTTGATGGTCTGTGCAAACTCTTTTTCCGTAATGCCCAAAAGTTTGCAAAAACCTATGGTATCAAAATCAGGTTTGAAAAGCGCAGCAGTATAAGAAATCTCAAAAGCTGGCTGGTTACCTACCAATATTTTCCCGTTTCGATCGAAAATAACACCTCTTGGGGGAATGATATACTCTATCTTGATTGATGTATTGGCGGCATTAAGCGCATAACGGTCGGTAAATAATTGCAGATAAGAAAGTCTCGCAATAAAAATGATCGCGAGTATGGAAAGGATGAGTGTTATTTTGAGATACTGTGGTTTCATATGTGTTTATTTATCTTTTCTGAGGACATATGTAACCTCGATCTAAAGAGAAATATATTGTTTTGTGGCAGACTATCACTACTGCCGATCAGACTTTTTGTTTGATTTTAAAGGCTAATGTATAAGCTATTATAAATACAAACGAAATTATACTGGTAACTAATACATTAAATAAAATTTCAAAAAATCTATCAAACTTAAAAAACTCGATGTACTGTACCAGAAGCTGATGAATAAAAATACTGGTGATGATAAAAAATAAAAACTGCGTCCATTGGATACTTTGGAAAGAGAAAAAGTCACTGGTTGTATCTGTGGACGTTCTGAAGATGATTGTTCTGAAATAAGCTACAACTGTGGTTGCAAAAGCGTTGATACCCCAAGTTCCAAGAAATGCATCTACACATAATCCTAAGATAAAGCTTAGCGCTAGAAAATGAAATCTATTTCTAAAAAATGGATAGAACATCACAAAAACAGGATACAGCACAGGAATATATTGTCCAAACAACGCAATTCTGTTGAGGATAAAAATTTGAAAAGCCGTTAAAATTGCGATCAGTGCAAGATCTGAGACAATGTTTCTACTGACCATCTTTCGTAATTTGAACTTTTAATGAATCATCTATTTTCTGAACTTCTGACTTTTTGAGATTCCGAACTACATAAACCTTGCTTAGTTTTGCAATTTTTTCACTCAATTCTACGGAAATATCCCAGAAACCTGTTTTGCTATCTACTTCATAACCAGCAACCGTTCCTACAAGAATTCCGGCTGGAAAAATTGAAGATTTTCCGTCTGTCACAACAGTATCACCAACTTTCAATGGAACATATTTGGGAATATCAGAAAGTGTCATCGTTCTGGTATCATCGCCTTTCCACGAAAGAGTTCCAAAGTAACCAGATTTTTTCAGCGATGCACTGATTTTAATTTTATTGACACTCAAGATCGATTTGACCAATGCATAATTATCTGTAGTATTGATAACGATTCCGGCAATACCTCTCGGTGCGATAACGCCCATATTGGAACTCACACCTTGCAGTCTTCCACGATTGATGGTGTAATAATTATCTCTTCTGTTGATGCTGTTGAAAACGACTTCACCATCTACAAAAGTGTAGATTTGGCCTCCACCAATGGTATCATAAACTCTACGGAAATTAGGTCTTTCAACTTTATCTTTTCCATAAAGTTCTATCATCAGAGCTTTATTTTGGGAAACAAGGTCTTCGTTGATTTGCTTCAATTTCAAGTAAGAAGTTCCCTCATCAATATAGCCGGAAACCCAAGAATTGAAAGCGGCAGTTTTTGCTGCCAGGAAACTCTGTTGCATAGAGTTTTTGCTGAATATCAATACAATTGACACCAATTGTAAGAATATAAAGAATACAAATAATGCATTCTTGGAAAAAAATCTCAGCAAAGCACCCATCTAATTTATAAATGATAGTTGATAAATTGTTAATGATTTGATATTAATTTTTATCATCAATATCAAACCATTAAATTTATTCAAATTTTATCGAAAAAAAATTTTATTTGATTAGGAAATTGAATTTATCCATATTCTTAAGAGCAATCCCAGTTCCTCTTACCACAGCTCTCAATGGGTCTTCTGCCACGAAAACAGGAAGTCCGGTTTTTCTGTGAAGTCTGTCTGCCAAACCTCTCAAAAGAGCACCACCACCAGCAAGATAGATTCCGGTTTTGTAGATGTCGGCTGCCAATTCTGGAGGTGTCAAAGATAAAGTCTCCATTACCGCATCCTCGATTCTGATAATCGATTTGTCGAGCGCTTTTGCGATTTCTTTATAATTGACCATAATTTCTTTTGGTTTCCCGGTAATCAAATCACGACCCTGTACAGGAATGTCATCGATTGGAACATCCAGTTCTTCTACAGCAGAGCCAACTTCAAGTTTAATTCTTTCAGCCGTTCTTTCTCCAATATATAGATTATGATGCGTTCTTAAGTAATATGCAATATCATTGGTGAAAACATCACCTGCAATTTTAACAGATTTATCACAAACAATTCCGCCAAGCGCAACCACAGCAATCTCAGTGGTTCCTCCACCTATGTCGATAATCATATTACCTTCCGGTTTTTGAACATCAATCCCCACACCTATTGCAGCAGCCATTGGCTCATAAATCAAACGAACTTCCTTTGCATTCACTTTCTGAGCAGAATCTCGTACTGCTCTTTTCTCAACCTCAGTAATTCCTGAAGGAATACAAATCACAATTCTAAGCGCAGGTTGGAACAGTTTACCTTTGATGCCAGGAATTTGTTTGATAAATTCCTTAATCATATGTTCTGAAGCGTGGAAATCTGCGATGACACCATCTTTCAAAGGACGAACCGTTTTGATATCCTCGTGAGTCTTCCCTTGCATATGTTTTGCTTGCTCTCCAACGGCAATGGGCTTACCAGAAGAACGTTCTATCGCAACGATAGAAGGCTGATCCACAACTATTTTGTTATTGTGAATGATAAGCGTGTTCGCAGTCCCTAGGTCAATCGCAATTTCTTGCGTAAACATATCCAATATACCCATTTTGTTCAGTCAATTTTAAGTTTACAAAGATATAAATTTAGACTTATTCTCTCCCTTGATTTCAAAATAATTTGGTTAAAATTTCCTTAAAATTTATGGATTGAAAATTCTGAATTTCAATTACAAATCGAAAATTATGACTCTGCTAAAAAATTAAATAAATCTTTAACATACGTATACTTGTTCACTGAATGCTTATAGATTTTGTCAATTTTTCAAAATGATATTCAGAAAGAATATTTGGTTAAAAAATCGTAATTTTGCGAACTGAAAATGAGTCCAAAACATAAATTCCATCAAACATCAGATTTAGCCGTTCTAAGCATCAGCTATGAAAAAGCCGATGCCGAAATTCGTGGAAAATTTGCGTTTTTTGATGATCATATAAAATCATTTGCCAATAAAATTCACGAGCAGGATTTGGGCGATGCCTTCGTGGTTTCCACTTGCAACAGGACGGAAATATATTCTACCACTAAGAATTATCTGCATATCGCAGAGTTGTACTGCAATACTGTCGGCGTTCAGCTTTCAGACTTTTTGAAATATGTGAATGTCATCCAGCGTGAGGATGCTTTGTTTCATCTTTTCCGTGTGGCAGCAGGTTTGGAAAGCCAGATAATTGGTGATTTTGAGATTGTTTCTCAGATCAAGAATGCCTATCATCGATTCAAAAAGTATAAAGATTTTTCAAATCCTTATTTGGAACGTGCGATTAATTCATCAATTCAGATTTCGAAAAGAATTAAGAACGAGACAGGAATCAGCACTGGTTCTGCTTCGGTTTCTTACGCAGCAGTTCATTATATATTGAACAATGTAAAACATCTTCACGACAAGAACATTTTACTTCTTGGCGTTGGCGAAATTGGACAAAACACAATTGAAAACCTTGTGAAACACGTTTATCAGCCAAAAATCAAAATTGCAAACCGTTCTTTTGAAAAAGCTGAGAAAATTGCAGACAAATACAATATTCCTCAAATCGATTTCAATAGTTTTCCGGAAGAGCTGAAACAGACCGATGTTCTGATTGTTGCGACCGGCGCTCAGAAATATATTATTGACGAATCTAATTTTCCTAAGGATAAAGAAATGCTGGTCATAGATTTATCAATCCCGAATAACGTTCAGAAAGAAGTTGGAGATTGGGAAAATGTTACTTTGATAGATGTAGATCAACTGTCGCAAACCATCCAGGCAACGATGGAACAACGAAAAAAGGAAATACCGAAAGCTGAAGAAATCATCAAAGAAATGGCGAAGGAATTTGTGGACTGGGAAAAGAAAAGAAAACTGGCACCAAATATCAATCATTTCAAAAATTCTCTAAAAAAAATCGAGGAACACGAGATGCATACGATCCATAAAAAATTCAATTATGCCAAAATTGAAGATATGGAGCTTTCTAATAAACTGGTTCAAAAACTAACCAACCGATTTGCAAAATACATTCTGGAAAACCCTTCCCGCGCAGACGAAATCACGAAAATAATGGAAGATATTCTGGACATTCATAAACAAGAATCCGATGACGACAATAAAAATAGGAACTCGAAATAGTCCGCTTGCCCTTTGGCAGGCTCACGAAGTTGAATCAAAACTGCAAAATTTTGGATTCCAAACCGAGATTGTTCCTATCCTAAGTTCTGGCGACAAAAATCTGGACCAACCGCTTTATGCCTTGGGAATCACAGGTGTTTTTACCAAAGATTTGGACATCGCTTTACTTAATAACGACATTGATATCGCCGTTCATTCTTTGAAAGATGTTCCGACGCAATTGCCAAAAAACATTCAGATTTCTGCAGTTTTGGAACGAGATTTCCCTGAGGATGTTTTGGTTAGAAACAGCGATTCTGAGCCTTTGGATCTGGAAGTATTGAAAATCGCCACCAGCAGTTTAAGAAGACGTGCTTTTTGGTTAAAAGAATTCCCCGAAACCGAATTTGCCGACATCCGTGGAAATGTCCAAACCCGTTTAAAAAAGTTGGACGACGGCGTTGCCAATGCAACTTTATTCTCTCTGGCCGGAATCAAGAGAATGAATCTGGATGTTCATTATGAGCAAATTCCGTTTATGTTGCAAGCACCGTCACAAGGTGTGGTTGCGATTGCCAGCAAAAGTGACAATGCAGAATTATCATCGATTTTAAAATCAATTTCACATCGGGAAACTGAGATTTGTGTTACTATAGAGAGAGAATTTCTAAAAACGCTGGAAGGTGGTTGTACTGCTCCAATTGGCGCAAAAGCTGAAATGGTTGATGGACAAATCCGATTCCTAGGAAGACTTTGTTCGCTGGACGGCAAAAACTGTATCGATACCGATGAGATTTTTGACTGGAACGATTCTGAAAACTTCGGAGAAAAAATCGCTCACAAAGTTTTGGAAAATGGTGGTAGGGAACTGATGGAAGAAATTAAAAAAAGCTTATAAGAATTAAATATCGCAAAGGCGCAATATTTTACCTTTACAATGTTCAAAGTCGCCAAGTTTGACCTTAGCGACTTTTTCATAAAATAAAATTTAAAAAATTTAGCGACTTGGCGTTGAGATCAAATGAAAATCCTTTTTACAAAAATACTGGACAAAGATAAAGTTGCTGAGAAATTGGGAACTGATTTTTCGGTTGATTTTGTTGAAGTTATTTGTACTGAGATTTTAAAAACGAAATCTTTCGGTTTAAATAATAATTCATTGATTTTCACTAGCGTAAACGGTGTAAAAGCATTTTTTGAAAATGGATTTTCCGCCAATGAAAATTTTGCTGAATCTAAAAATTATAACAAAATTTATGTCGTTGGTTCGCAGACTAAAAAGGAATTGCGGAAACATAATTTCGGAACTTTTAAACTTTGCAAGAATGCGAACGAACTTTCGCAATTCATTATAGAAAACGCTGTAAATGAGAAGTTTCTGCATTTCTGTGGCGATATTGCATTGGATATTTTAGATGAGAAATTGCCATTGCAAAATATTTCTTACAAAAAAATTCCTGTTTATAAAACCAAACTGCTCTATCCGAAAATCGATGAGAAATATCAGGCGATAGTTTTCTTCAGTCCGAGCGGAGTTCGTAGTTTTGCGAAGTTTAATGATTTGGATAATGTCAAGATTTTTTCGATTGGAAAAACCACGACTTTAGAATTGGAAAAACTAACTGATAATAAAATAACTACAAGCTCAAAAAACACTTTAGCTGATTTGTTGAATTTGATTAAACTATAACCTGTTGCATATTTTGCAACAACTGAAAAATAAAACTGAACTATTGCAATTTTTGCAATAGTTCGAAAAGATAATCGGAGGAAATTTCAACTTTGGTAAATCTTGATTGGGGAATCTAATGTTGTATTTTGCGAAGCGCGCCCCGACTTGAACGGAGCTCTTTTTCTTTTTTGAATAAAAAAGAAAAAAGCGGGAGTGGAAGGCGGATAAAGGCGCCCAAACCTAACAAAATGGTTCGCCGTTAAATAATTTAAGAAAATGATAAAAAACGACCTATATTTAAAAGCACTTCGCGGGGAAACCGTGGAAAGACCGCCAGTTTGGATGATGAGACAAGCCGGAAGATACTTGCCAGAATTCATTGCACTGCGCGACAAATACGACTTTTTTACAAGATGCCAAACGCCGGAATTGGCGTCGGAAATCACGGTTCAGCCAATTAGAAGATTTCCTTTGGATGCTGCTATTTTGTTTTCCGATATTTTGGTAGTTCCACAAGCGATGGGAATTGATTTCAAAATGAAAGAATCGGTTGGGCCTTGGTTGGAAAACCCAATCAGAACTTCTGAACAGGTTGAAAATGTGATAGTTCCTGATGTGGATGATACCTTAGGTTACGTTTTCGATGCGATAGAAATGACTTTGGAAAAACTGGACAACGAGATTCCGCTAATTGGTTTTGCAGGTTCACCTTGGACGATTTTTTGTTATTGTATAGAAGGAAGAGGTTCTAAGGATTTCAATATCGCAAAATCATTTTGTTTTTTGCAGACAGAATCTGCGCATAAATTATTGCAGAAAATTACCGATACTACTATTGCTTACCTGAAAAGAAAAGTAGAAAAAGGCGTTTCTGCGGTTCAGGTTTTCGATTCTTGGGGCGGAATGCTTTCTCCAGCAGATTATCAAGAGTTTTCTTGGCAATACATCAACCAAATTGTAGAAGCATTGGCTCCGCTTACGCACGTGGTCGTTTTTGGAAAAGGTTGTTGGTTTGCGCTGGATGAAATGTCAAAATCCAAAGCTTCTGCTGTGGGTGTAGATTGGACCATTACACCAGAAAATGCGAGAAAATTCACGAATAATGCTGTGACCTTGCAAGGAAATTTTGATCCTTCCAGATTGCACTCTAGTCCGGAAACAATCAGAAAAATGGTTCACGAAATGATCCGTCGTTTTGGGAAAGATCAATATATTGTGAATCTTGGGCACGGGATTTTACCAAATATTCCTGTGGAAAATGCTGAAGCTTTTATAAAAGCAGTGGTAGAATGGAAACCATAACAAACTTAAAAGGAGCAAAATAATTGCTCCTTTTTTTATTCTAATTGTCCTGGCGCGGGTTGCGCTTGCGGCTTTGTTGTTTCGTCTGTGATACCATCTCTGCGTGGGATTGCTGGCCTAGCCACTTTTTCATCGGCCTCTTTCAATCTTTGTTCAATATTAGTGGTGTCAACCATTTTTGGAGTAGACTTTGCAGATTTGAGTACGTTTGTTTTAGTTGAAGATTTGGTTTCTATTTTTTTAGTTGTTTGAGCACTCATCAACACAGTTCCGAATGTCAAAAAGGCGGTTGTTATTAATATTTTTCTCATAATGTTTAAAATTTAATGTTATGCGGATTAACCCAAATATCAAACCATTTTTTTGTATTTAATATTTCATAATCATAAAGTATTAGTATTAAGTCATAAAAAAAACCAGAATAAGATTACTCTGGTCATTCGTTATGTAACTAATTTCCTATCTAGTTGGACTTGGGTTAGTTGATGTATTTGGGCCTAGAGGCTGTTGTGGCATTGTAGAATTGTTTGGATATGTTGTATTTGGATTCTGCAAGGTTCCGTTGTTTGGTAGTGTGGTATTTGGGTTTTGCATTGTTCCATTATTTGGCATCGTTTGATTTTGTTGCAATCTATTCGGATTACTCTGCATCTTGGACCTGTTGTTGATGGTTGCAGTATCAACGGTTCTGTTCATTCCGTTGGGTTGTACAGAAGTATCCATTTTCATCTCTGTGCTGCTGGCCGGTTTTTGTGACATTTTTCTTCTAGCATCTGTTTTTTTTGTGGTTTGCGCACTCATAAACAGAGTTCCTAAAAACAGGAAGGCTGTGGTTGTGATTAACTTTTTCATAAGACTTTATTTTTATTGATTTGATAATCAACGACAAATATCAAACCGTTGAGTCTGAAAATTATAAAAAAAGCAAATTTTAACTTAATTGGGAAAATCAATTTTTCTCTAAAACCTTCCTCATTTTTTCTACAAAAACGTATGTTGCAGGGCAAATCAAGGTATTCTGAATGGTCAGATTATTAATCTGATAAATCTTCTTTCGGTCTGTGTGAGGATATTCTCTGCAAGCTTTTGGACGAACATCATAAATCGAGCACGTATTATCATCATTCAGAAAAAAACAAGGGAGATTTTGAAGAACTTTATCCTGGTCTTCATCCACTCTCAAAAATTTAGCTTCAAAATCAGCCTGTTTCATTCGCAGATGTTTGGATATTCTTTCGATGTCTTTTTCTGTGTAAAGCGGACCTGTTGTTTTACAGCAATTGGCACAGCTGAGGCAATTGATTTCAGCAAAAGTCTCCTTGTGTTTTTCCACAACCAGATAATCCAGATTTTTAGGCGGTTTCTTTTTCAGTCCTTCTAAAAATTTCCGGTGTTCTTTCTGTTTTTGCAGCGCCTGTTTTTTGTAGAGATCAAGATCCATTGTGCAAAATTAGTGGTTTTCTCAGGAAAACACTACATAACATAATGCGCTCCAGATCAGAGAAAAAAGACAGAGCAAACAAGAATGAAGTTTTCATATCCTGCCTGTCTTTCCTTATGAAGTGCTTGTAGAGCGTAACAGTCAGGAAAGTAATAATCACCAATGTCGGCAAAACGGTAAATGTAAACATCATATTATGATTTTAAACTTAACCTTTCAAATGTATTAATTGCATCAAGATTGAGTACTGTTACGGTGTTTGTCTTGTCCGGTTTATACATTTTTACGAATTTTGCTCCATATACAATCTCATCCGAAGTATAGCTTGTCCGCTGAAAAACATCACTGGAAAAAACACTATCAAACGCTTTAACGTGAACAATAATCTCGATGTCAGTATTATTATAATCTTCATCAGTTAAACCGTAAAAAGGTGATGATTCATCGATCTGATGTACTATAGTCCAACTGAGAATCAAGGAAGTAATGCTGTCCAATTCCAGTTTGAGATTATAAAAGGAACTTTTCGGCTCTCCGTTTTCTATCGTTTCAAAGGTGGCGAGTAATGTTACCGAAGCATTGGTAAGCGATGTATTTTTGAATGGTGCCATTCTGAACATCAGCGCTGTTTTATCTTTATAAGGCGAGATCAGCGCATTATGACTAAAACTAAGAAAAGCACGCGGCCTGGAAAATCTTCCGTAAAACAAACCCGTTGCAATAGCAAATGCCAACAGCCCAAGAAAAGCCTCAAAAGTTGCAACAAGACTTGCCAAGAAACCAACCGGAGCAATTCTTCCGTAGCCAACTGTGGTAAAAGTCTGTGAACTGAAGAAGAATACGTCTGTAAACTCATTTACCAGATCGCTCTTGTCTATTCCTGTGAGATGTTCGATACCTATAGAATAATAAACAAGTGCAAAAAAGACATTGACAATAATGTATATTGCTACAAGCAAACCAATGAATTCCCATCTTTTGAGATCCAGCATTGTGTGGTACCAACTGTATCGGTTCAGGATATTGATACCTTTCTTTCTGATGTTTGGCTGACCGTCTTTATTGATAAATCTGCCGGAAAAATTATCACCGTAACCTGTATCTTTGGTTGATTTTAAACTAGAAAAACTGAGTTTTGACATAATTGCAAATTTACATTTTAATTTGGCTTAATTTTGTACAATGAAAGATATTACTACAAGAGAAGATGTGGAATTTTTGGTTGATCGGTTTTATGAAGAAATTGTGCGGGATGATGTGATTGGATTTTTCTTTACAGATATCGCAAAAATTGACCTCAGCAAACATCTTCCGAAAATGTATAATTTCTGGGAAAGTATTTTGCTGGGAAATCCTGTGTATGAAGGAAATCCGATGCGGGTTCATTTTCCACTGAATGAAGTGTCGGCTTTGGAAGAAAAACATTTCAACCGCTGGCTGCAGGTTTGGGAAAAAACGGTGCACGAAAATTTTAAAGGTGAAAATGCTGAAACTGCTATTAAAAGAGCTCTGAACATTGCCCGAATAATGAGTTTCAAAATGAAGAATGCGAGAAATGATTAGATATATCTAACTGACACCATTTAGCTGGCAATCTATCCAATCCGTCAACATGTGGAACAGCAATCCTACGCCGATAATCCTAAGATTACCCTTGAAAAACAAGAGTAGAAAATAGATCCCAATCGCCCAAAAAGTGTGAAGCGGATGGAAGTTGATACTGCATCTATCAGGAGCAAAAATGGGATTACTAAGCAGATGATCAACATCGACAAGCATCGTTCCAATCATTATAAAATAGGCTTTCTTCCACTCTTTTCGAAACAATAAGGTGGACAAAATCAATGGAAATCCAAAGTGTAAAAAATAATGAATGACTGGTCTTATATAATCTATCATACTCTAGCTTTGAGATAATCTTGCCGCCAACTTTCATCCAATTTTTCAATCGCATATCGCAGGCAGGTTCTAGGCATTTTTTTGTAGTTTATATTAAGAAAATCCAGCAACTCTTGCTCATTCTTTTTTCCCATCTCACGGAGAAGCCATCCGTTGGCTTTGTGCATCAAGTCGTGCGGATGATTGATATTTTTGAGAGCAAAAGATTTTGTCAAATCAAATTGTCCTTTCTTTATATGATACATTGTTCCCACAATCGCCATTCGTTTTTCCCACATATTTTCGGAATCGGACAACTTTTTCAGAATATTAGAGTCTTGATTTTCAAAACAATAACGTCCTAAAATTTTATAACAAGAAGTATCTACCAAATCCCAATTGTTGATATATCTCGTATTCTTCAAATAAAAATCGACGATCTGTCTCCGTTGAATTTGATCTTTAGTTTTTTCGAATTTTAAAACCAATATTAACAAAGCTGTCAAGCGATGTTCGTGGATTTTTGATGATAACAATTCGCCAACCTCGCGTAATGACATCTTACTGAAAAATTCTTTTGCAACACTTCTTTGGTCGGGAACTGTAACGCCGATAAAAACATCGCCTTCTCCATATTCGCCTGCTCCAGTTTTGAAAAAACGTTGCACAATCTCAGCTTTTTCAGGGATGACAAGCGTCTGGAGAGCCTGAATTATGTCTTCAACCGGTTTCATTTTGAGTTAAGTTTCTTTATAATATCATCAATTTCTTCATTGCTGAATTTTCCCGAAATTTGGATTTTTCCATTTAGAATAACATCATTAACCACAGGTGCTGAAATTATTTTTTTGTTAACAACAATTGCAATAGCCTTTCCGATATTTTTGTAAGTAAGAAGATGAAATAATGCGGCGCCTTCTTCATCCAATTCTAAACTAACTGCAAGTCTATTGAGTCCATCCAAAATCTTTTTAGCATTAGAAACATTTTTAAGATTTATTGCTGCCTTTTTAGATAATTTCATTTTAGAAATATCTTTGAACTCATCGTTCAAAACTTCATAAAAACCATCCGGAAGATTAGTTTTTGCGGGAACCGTCTCTACTTCAACATTAAATTTAGATGAAGATTCTTCTACTGAAATACGCTCTTGTAGTTCGCCAATTTTCTTAGCTATCCAAGAAAATTTTTCTTGAATACCTTCTTGAATTTTCCCATAATCTGAAATATATTTTTTGAAGGATTTGGATGTAACAGAATTATAAAGCTCATTAATTTCCTCTTCAGTAAAGTTTTCTTTATAGACTTCACGAATTTGTTTTAGAATTTGAGTATCGGTGAGCCTGGAATCGATTTCATCCCAAAATTCTTTTGGAGTATTGGGATATGCTTCCTTAATAGGTTTTATCCCATACTCAATAATACGAGCTTGGTAAGCTTCAAAATTTTGATTTCCAATGATAATTGAATCTATTTTTTGACTTTGTGATAATTGACTTTGAGAAAAACTAAATATAAAAATCAACAAATAGGAAAGTGTTAATATTTTTTTCATCAATTAAGTTATTTCAAATTAAGCTGATTCTGAAAAGCTTCTAAATACTGAGCAAGATGAAAACCATCCATCAAACCGTGATGCGCTTCTACAGAAATTGGCAACATTTTTCTCCCGTTCTTTTCACTGAATTTTCCAAATACAATTTTAGGAATGGATTCTTTTGGGTCAAAATCTGTTGGATGAAGCAAACCAGTAAAATTGGTCCAAGGCATCGTAGAATGTCGAATATGATTGGATGGTAATGCTTCGTTTCTGATTCTTAATCCTACAGACTTCTGAACCTCATCGATTTCTTTCTGCAAGTTTTGATTAAACATTTGAAAATCCTCAGAATATTCGAAATAAGAAAAGCCAAACGTGCCGTCATTTCTCGCAATCGTAGAACCAACGTGCACAACATCAAACGCTATAACTTTATCATTGACAATCCTATAACCAAATTCCGGAACCGAATTAATCGCTATCATCGATTTGTGGAGATAGTGTGCAAAAAATGATTCGCCATTATTTTTTGCTAACTGATAAGTTTCGGTGCAATCTAGTTCTGTAACGATTCCAAAATAAGGACTCTTCATTCCTGAAAAGAACTCAAAATGCTCTTTTCGCTTCCAATTTTCTATATCAATGACTTTCATCTGTGTGAACTTCTTCTAATATTTTTTCTTCTGTAGCAATTTTGTTAGGATTCGCAACTTTACCAATTGTAAGTCCCTGAACAACAATTGAAAAAACGACTACACAATAAGTAATACTGATAATAATTTGACTGTATTCATTTTGAGGAATTGATAACGCCAAGGCAATTGAAACACCACCCCGGATGCCTCCCCAAACTAAAACCTTTACCGTCTGCGGACTGAATCGGTATTTGAAAGCCATAAATTTCGTTGGAATAAAAATCGCGACCCAACGAGCTAAAAGAACAATCAAAATACAAATTCCACCTGCAATCAGATATTCATTCAAATCCTTGATTAACAACAATTCAAAACCGATAAAAAGAAACAGAACAGCATTCATAATTTCATCAATCAGTTCCCAGAATTTTATGAGATAATCCTGCGTTTCGGATTTCATCTGGAAACTCTCGCTGAAATTCCCCATAAACAAACCGGCCGCAACCATTGCCAAAGGCGCAGAAATATGCATCTCGTGCGCAATCAAGTAACCACCCATCACAACTGATAGTGTAATCAATACGGAAATGATATAATCATCCACCACTCGCATAGCTCTGGACGCAGACAATCCAAGGAGTACTCCTAAAAGCAGTCCTCCACCCGCTTCACGGAATAAAAGCAGTCCGATATTCTCGACATTCAAGTCAATGTCTGTTCCGATTGCTAATTGTAAAACAACTGTGAAAACAACAACGGCCATCCCATCGTTAAACAAAGATTCTCCAGCGACTTTAGTCTCCAGCGATTTCGAAACATTGGCCTGTTTCAAAATGCTGAGAACAGCCACTGGGTCAGTTGGAGAAATCAATGCACCGAAAACGATACAATAAATTAATGGCATTTGGATCCCTACCAATGGCAGAAGATAGTATGCTCCAAAACCCACCGCAAAAGTTGAAATAATAACTCCGACGGTAGAAAAAATGACGACAGGACCAAATTGCTCTTTTAAATCTTTGATATTGATATGAATCCCTCCCGCAAAAAGCAGAAAGTTTAGCATAGCACCCATTAGAACTTCGGTAAAATCGAATTTATGAACCAAATCTGTTAAGTGACTGGTTGTTTTTGGCAAAAAATTTTCGCCAGAAGCTACCAAAGTTACAGAGACGATGATTGCAATTACCATAATTCCGATGGCGCTGGGCAATTTTAAAATTCTATGGTTGATGTAAGCAAACAGAGATGCCAGAACAATTAGGACTGAAAATGAGTAATATAACTCCATTAATTTTAGTTGGTGGTTTTTGGTTGAGGGTTGAGGGATTTCACATTCAACCGAATTTGACTTTTTTAATTGATCTAATGCTCTTCTTCGTTCTCAAAATATTCGAACAACAAATCATTATAAGGAAAACGCGAAATATGAATCCTGTGAACCTCATCATAAATCATTCTCTTCATTTCCGGGAAGTTCTCTTTAGTCAATGCAGAGATAAAAACTGTCGGATGTTTGGACTTCGCCATCCAGGTTTTTTTCCACTCTTCCAGAGAAATATTCTTTTTGGACGAAGGCGTCAAATCATCTTCATCTTTTTTCTCGTAACTGAAATCGTCAATCTTATTGAAAACCATAATCATCGGTTTCTGATGTGCGTCGATTTCCTGAAGTGTTTCGTTCACAGAATTGATATGGTCTTCAAAACTTTCGTGGGAAATATCAACCACATGAATGAGTAAATCTGCTTCACGCACCTCATCCAAAGTAGATTTGAAAGATTCTACCAACTGAGTTGGTAATTTTCTGATGAATCCAACCGTATCTGTCAAAAGGAAAGGAAGATTTCCAATCACGACTTTGCGAACTGTTGTATCTAGCGTTGCAAATAATTTATTTTCTGCGAAAACATCGGATTTTGACAAAGCGTTCATCAATGTAGATTTCCCAACGTTGGTATAGCCCACCAACGCCGTACGAACCATCTTTCCACGGTTTTGCCTTTGTGTTCCCATCTGTTTGTCGATGACTTTCAATTTATCTTTCAGCAACGTGATTCTGTCGCGGATAATTCTTCTATCGGTCTCGATCTCCGTTTCTCCAGGACCACGCATCCCGATTCCTCCTTTTTGTTTATCAAGGTGAGACCACATCCTGCTCAATCTTGGCAAAAGATATTGATATTGAGCCAATTCCACCTGTGTTCTGGCATAGGAAGTCTGTGCTCTTTGTGCGAAAATATCAAGAATGAGATTGGTTCTGTCCAATATTTTGACTTCCATTTCCCGCTCGAGATTTTTTAATTGGGAAGGCGATAACTCATCATCAAAAATGACCGTTCCGATTTTTTCTTCTTTACAATAGTCCCGGATTTCCTCCATTTTCCCTTTCCCAACAAAGGTTTTGGAATCCGGCTGAGTCAATCTCTGGGTAAATCTTTTGGAAACTGTGGCTCCGGCTGTGAAGGCCAGAAATTCCAATTCGTCCATATATTCTATCAGTTTATCTTCGCTTTGATTTTGGCTGATTAATCCAACTAAAACTGCTTTTTCGTACTGATGTTCTTTCTTTTCTAACATTTAAAATTTATAATTTTCTGATTCTCACAAGATACTATTTTTAGACAAAAAAACCAAAGAATATCTTTGGTTTTACGTATTTCGGATTTAATTTGAAAACAAATTTTCAAGTTAAACCAAAGTCGCCGTCAAGGTTTTTTCGAAACTGAACGCTTGACTTACAGGACAATTTTCTTTGGCGTCATTGGCAATTTTCTGGAAATCATCTTCTGAGATTCCTGGGATTTTTGCAGTCAGTGTCAATTCAGATAACGTGATTTTTCCATCAACCAAAGAGATTTTACAATCGGTTTCCAAAGTCTCAGGATTGTAACCCGCTTCTGATAACAAGGCCGAAGTTTTCATTGTAAAACATCCCGCGTGAGCCGCCGCCAGCAATTCTTCCGGATTGGTTCCTACGCCATCTTCAAATCTGCTTTTGAAAGAATATTGTGTATCATTCAATGTTGTACTTTGTGTAGTCAAAACACCGCTTCCATCTTTTACTGTTCCTTTCCAAACAGCTTTTGCACTTCTTTTCATAATTAAATTTATTTTAGATTGATTGTATAATAATTTTTAACGCAAAGGCGCATTTTTTTTAAGATTCACAATTTTCAAGTCGCAAATGAAATCATTAATCATTTATAATTCATCATTAATTTCAGTCCCAATCTGCAGCTACAAATTTCATTTTGCTTCCGTTTTCATTGGTTAAAGTTAAAAAATGTCCTTCAATCTTGTATTGATTCATCGTTGGTAATTCTTTTCCGAATAGTTCTTCCAATTTCATTCTGCCGTCACAATACATCATTGTGGAGCCAACGCCGGAAAATTTAGTTTTTCGTTGATTGAATTCTGCCGTGAAAAACATTCCATTACAGCCCATTTTTGCAGTATAACGATTGGGCGCATCAGAATTTTTCGTCAAATCCATATTGGCTTCTAGTTTTGTTAATTCAGCTTTGGCAAAATCTTTATACTCAACCAACATCCATTTTCGGTTGATATTTTCCATTGATTCTGACACTTTTTTTGATGAATTGCAAGAAACCAGCAAAAGCATTAATATTGATAAAACGCCAATTGATTTGAGAGATTTCATTCTTTTAAATTTACTGCATCTCTCTACCAAATTCATACCATTGGAACTAAAATTATTATTAAATTAGCCCCATAAAATAAGTCCTGGTGTAATTGCTTTTAATCAGATTTTGATTTGGTTCAAAATGGTGATTAGCAAAAAACATTCAGAATTAATAATTTTTTATCTATGAAAAAAATATTACTTGTAATGACCCTGATTTTGGGTTATGCTCAAATGAAAGCAGATGAAGGAATGTGGCTTCTGATGCTTGTAAAACGTCTCAATGGTGTAGACATGCAGAAAGAAGGTCTGCATTTGACACCCGAAGAAATTTACTCCGTAAACAATTCCAGTTTGAAGGATGCTATCGTAAGTTTCGGTGGTTTCTGTACAGGCGAGATGGTTTCTAGTCAAGGTTTGATTTTTACCAACCACCACTGTGGTTATGATGCTGTTGCAGCAGCTTCTACACCTGAGAAAGATTACCTGAAAAACGGATTCTGGGCCATGAAACCTAGCGAAGAATTCAATGCGAAAGGTCTTTATGTTAGATTTTTGGTTAGAATGGATGATGTTTCTGCGAGAATCAACACCAAATTGAATAACAACATGTCTGCTGCCGAAAGAAAGGCAATCATCGATGCAGAATATAAAGCAATCCAAAACGAAAACTCTGAGAATGGAAAATACACCGTTGTTGTACGAGATTTTTTCAATGGAAATGAGTTCTATTATTTTGTATACCAAGACTACAAAGACATCCGTCTGGTTGGAGCTCCACCTTCTTCTCTAGGAAAATTTGGTGGTGATACAGACAACTGGGAATGGCCAAGACACACTGCAGATTTTACCGTTTTCCGTGCTTACGGTGACGCAAACGGAAACCCTGCAGAATATTCTGAAACCAACGTTCCCCTGAAACCAAAACACCATCTACCAATTTCTCTTAAAGGTTACAAACCTGGTGACTTCACGATGATTCTTGGATATCCTGGAAGAACTAACCGTTATTTGACATCTTTCGGAATTGAGCAAATGGTAGACAAGGATTATCCGGCTTGGGTAGAAGCTTCTAAAATGGCGATGGATGTGATGAAGAAGTATATGGATAAGGACAAAGCGACTCAATTGGATTATGCTTCTCAGTACGCAAGTGTTGCCAACTATTGGAAAAACAGACAGGGAACAATTGACGCTGTTAAGAAAAACGGAACAGTTGCTGAGAAACAAAAATTGGAGCAGACTTATAACCAGTGGGCTGCACAAACTCCTAATGAAGAAACTTATTACAGCGTTTTACCGGAAATCAAAGCTTATTACAATCAAGTTTCCGGAAGAAATGTTGAAAGAAACTACGCTTCTATTCTTCAAAGAAACGCCCATTATATCGCTACAGCCTACCAGTTAGGAAGTCTATTCAAAACTTATGCTGACCAAGACGATGCTGGAAAAGCAGCTATGAAAGCTAAAGTTCTTGATGCAGTGGACAAAGCTTACGACGGTTTCCACGATAATGTAGAAGGTGAAATGCTAAACTCCCTTGCTTCTCTTTACAAAACAAGAGTCGCGAAAGAATTTGCATCTCCGACTATTTTGGCTGCAGACGTGAACTCACTTTCAACAATGGCTTTCTCTTCTATTTTTGCTAATAAAAAATCTGCTTTGGCTTTTATTGAGAATCCAGATAGATTAAAAATTGATGCAGATAAATTGAGACAATTTGTAAACGGCGTGGTAGAAGATCAAAAATTAAGTTCAGAAAAATACGCCAAGGTTGATGAAAATTTTGCAAAAAACAGCAGACTTTTCCTAGACGGCCTTAGAAAAGCGCAACCAGATAAGAAATTCTATCCGGATGCAAACTCTACAATGAGACTGACTTATGGAACTATTGAAACGCTTCCTGTAAGAGAGGATAGAAACTACAAAGGAATCAAAGAGAACTATTATACCGACATCAATGGTATGGTTGCCAAGTACAAAAAAGGCGACGAAGAATTTGACCTTCCTCAAAAAGTTCTAGATCTTGCTAAGAAGAAAGACTATGGAATGTATGCTGACAAAAAAGGCGGATTTATGCCAATCAACTTCTTGTCTAATAATGATATTACAGGAGGTAACTCAGGTTCACCAATCATTGATGGATACGGAAACCTCATTGGCTTGGCTTTCGACGGAAACAGTGAAGCTTTGAGTGGCGACATCGTTTTTGAACCTAACTTGCAGAGAACAATTAACGTAGACGTTCGTTATGTACTTTGGGTTATCGACAAGTATGCTGGCGCTACAAGACTCATCAGCGAGCTGACTTTGGTAAAGTAATTTTATCAATAATATATTACAAGAGCCACCAATTTTGGTGGCTTTTTTGTTGCATTTATTTTTTGTAGATTAGAGAAATCAATTTTATGAGTTTAAAATCTTTACTTCACTGGTCGTTTATTTTTCCACTTTTATCTCTCGGCTTTTATTTTCTTGGTGCTGTAGATGACAATGGTTGGTTCGCCGGACTAGGAAGCTTATTGTTGATTTCGTCAGTTTTAGCAGCCGTACATCACGCCGAAGTAGTGGCGCATAAAGTTGGAGAACCTTTTGGAACCATTATTCTAGCAATTGCGATTACTGTTTTGGAAGTAGGACTAATAGTTTCATTAATGGTAGCCGGAGGCAAAGAAACCCACACTCTCGCAAGAGACACTGTTTTCGCTGCCGTGATGCTGATTTTAAACGGAATTCTCGGCGCATGTCTTTTAGTCGGCGGCATCAGATTCAAAGAACAGTTTTTCGCGAGGACGTCTGGAAACCTGGCTTTAATAAGTCTTGTAGCCATTGTTGTCATGACTTTGATTTTACCAAATTACACCACCAGTGAGTTGTCTGCCTCTTTCAGCAAAGCACAGCTGATATTTTTCTCCATAGCGTCACTTGTGATTTACAGTACATTTCTGATGGTGCAAACTGTACGACACAGAAATTATTTTCTACCCGCCAATGATAAAGAATTGCACGCAGAACCTCCCACAAACTTCGAAAGTATAATGAGCCTTATTTTCATGATTATTTGTTTGGGCGTCGTTGTTTTCTTGGCAAAAGCTCTGTCACCAACAATTGAAGAAGTGGTTCATAATTTTGGCGCACCACAAGCCTTGGTCGGTGTGATCATTGCCGCTGTCGTCCTTTTACCGGAAGGAATGGCAGCGATAAAAGCCGCAAGAAGAAACCAATTCCAAACCAGTCTTAACCTTGCTCTAGGTTCTGCTATCGCAAGTATCGGGTTGACCATCCCTTGTGTTGCTGTAGTGGCAATCATTTACGAAATGCCATTACTCCTAGGCCTCGATATCAAATCTATGGTTTTACTAGCATTGTCACTTTACACAGTAATGCTATCCTTAAACCGAGGAAAAACGAATATTCTTTACGGCGTTGTACTTCTGGTCAATCTCTTCGCTTATATTTTTACTGTTATCGTTCCTTAGAATTATTAATTTTGATTAATGAAATTTTAGGCCTAAGAAAAATATAATATTAGCACTGTCAGTCTGAGGTTCTCGAAGACCAATAAAAAACTCAAAATCTTCAGATTTTTTCCTTATCAATTGACCTCACATTCTAAATAGTTTGCAACAATATCAAAAACTTCAACATAATATTTCTGAAAGTAAAGAAGCAAAATCCTTACATTTAGAAACTTAATTAAGACGTAAAACCTATATGAAAACCTTCGAAACAGAACGATTGAAAATGAAACTCGCCGACTTGGACGATGCAGATTTTTTCCTGGAATTATACAATCTACCATCATTTATCAAGCATATTGGTGACAGAAATCTCCGCACAAAAGAAGACGCAGAACAATATATCAGGGAAAGATTTTTACCTCACATTGAAAAATTAGGGTACGGAAATTATGTGGTAATTCACAAAGAACTCAACAAAAAAATTGGTGCAGTGGGCGTGTTTGTTCGTGACGGGATTGAAACTCCGGATATTGGTTTTTCTTTTTTCCCAGATTTTGAGGGAAAAGGTTTTGCTTATGAATCTGCATCGAAACTGAAAGAACTGGTTGCTGATAATTTTGGTTTGGCAAAAATCTCCGCAATGACTTCTGACGAAAATATTTCTTCTCAAAAACTCATTGAAAGATTAGGTTTGAAATTCCAGAAATACGTGATTTTCCCTGATGATAATGAGGAATTGAGATATTATGAAAACTAATTGATCTCTCGCAAATTTTGCAGATTAAGCAAAATTTTTAATAATTTGAAGCTTTATGAATTTAATTTAGAATAATGAATTTACCTCATCATATCAGAATAATTGAATCTAAGAAATTAATTGGATTCAGCATCAACACTTCATTTCAGGATGATAAAACATTCATAACCTGGAAGAAGTTTATGACGAGAAGAAAAGAAATCACCAATCGGATTTCCACTCAATTATTCTCTCTTCAAATCTATCCTGAGAATTTTACACCGACTCAAACATTCACAAAATATACTTTGGCTGAAGTCTCTGATTTTGATAATATTCCGGAAGAATTTGAGACTTTCGAATTAGAACGTGGAAAATATTTGGTTTTCAATTACAAAGGAAAGGCGGAAAACGGATCACAAATTTTCCGGTATATTTTTCAAAATTTCATTCCCGAAAATCAATTTGAGGTGGACAACAGACCGCATTTTGAAATTTTTGAAGATGATTATAATCCAAATGATGATTCTGCGGAAGAAGAGATATGGATTCCCGTGAAATAAAGTTCCGGATCTTCACAGAACTTTCCGGATCTTGTTCATACCATTCGGTTGACGTTTCAGAATCATCTGTTGCAGTTCCTTACCTATTTACCGAGATTTTGAACATCTTCCGATACGTTAGGCAACTTATAATTTGGCGTTCAGAACCTGTCGCAACATATCAGCAACGCCACTAGACATGCCAGTAACCACAATGAACTTTTTCACAACCCCACAAAACCTTTAATAGGATTTTATGTTAAAATCTGCGCAGCGTGATCTTTGGTTTTCACTTTATCAATGACTTGGACACAAATTCCATTTTCATCAAAAACAAAAGTTGTTCTCACGATGCCCATAAACTCTTTTCCCATAAATTTCTTCAACTGCCAAACTCCAAATTTCTCAAGCAAATCGTGGTTTTCATCGGCAATGACATCAAATGGCAATTCATATTTATCCGCAAAGGTTTTTTGACGTTTTACAGAATCTGCACTCACACCAATCAACTGGAAACCTTTCTCTTTCAAAACCGAGTAATTATCTCTCAAATTACATGCTTCTGCCGTACAACCTGGCGTGCTTGCTTTTGGATAAAAGAACACAACCAGTTTTTTGCCTTTGAATTGTTCGGAATTAATCTCTTTCCCATCTTGATTTGTTCCAACAAATTGTGGTAAAGAATCGCCAAGCTTCAACATAATTTTTATTTTTGTTGACACAAATTTAGCATCAAAATGACGAAAAAACAAAGAGCCAAGATTGTTCAGGAAGAATTAGAAAAATTATATCCAGAAGTTCCGATTCCTCTAGACCACAAAGATGCTTATACGCTGATGGTTGCCGTTGCACTTTCTGCCCAGACAACGGACAAAAAAGTGAATCAAATCACACCAAAACTTTTTGCCGTTGCAGATACGCCTGAAAAAATGGCGAAGTTGAGCGTAGAAGAAATCAAGGAACTCATCAAAGAAATCGGACTTGCCAATTCAAAAGCTAAAAACCTAAAAAAAATGGCAGAAGTTCTGGTAGAAAAACACAATTCTGTGGTTCCTCAAACATTCGAAGAATTGGAAGAACTGGCTGGCGTTGGACACAAAACTGCTTCTGTGGTGATGAGTCAAGGATTTGGTTTTCCGGCGTTTCCTGTTGATACACATATTCACCGATTAATGACGCAATGGAAATTGACCTCAGGAAAAAATGTGGTCGAAACTGAGAGAGATGCAAAAAAACTTTGGGATGAAAACGTGTGGAACAAATTGCATCTTCAGATTATTTTCTATGGAAGAGAATATTCGCCGGCGAGAGGCAACCGTGAAAATGATATTCTTACAAAAATGCTCTTTGAGAAATAAAAATTCCATCATCATTACTCCTTCTAAAATCGGGAAAATAATTGTGATGGAATTTTGAAAAAGATCTTCCTACTATTTATTTCTTTGCCCAAAGTTCCATTTTACGTTGCAAAACTTCTAATGGAAGGCAACCTTGGCTCAAAACTTCATCATGGAAAGAAGCCAGATCGAACTTTCTGCCTTGTTCTTTTTGATATTTATTTCTGAGTTCACGGATTTTCATGGCGCCGGTTTTGTAGCTCAATGCTTGTCCCGGCAGAGCCATATATCGTTCTACTTCCGCCGTTGCGCCAGCTTCATCATAAGCAACATTGCTTAGGAAATATGTAATCGCCTCTTCGCGCGACATCTGTCCAGTGTGGATTCCCGTATCGATTACGAGACGAACCGCGCGCAACATCTCATCACTCAAAGAGCCCATTTTTTGGTAAGGATCGGTATAAAGTCCGAATTCCGCGCCTAATGATTCGCAATATAATGCCCAACCTTCGCCGTAAGCACCAATCCAACCAAATCTCATAAACTTAGGCAATTTGCTGTTTTCCTGTTGGAGAGAAATCTGATAATGATGTCCGGGAATCGCTTCGTGAAGGAAAAGAGACTCCATTCCGGAGGTTACATTGAATTTAGTTGGGTCGGGAATTGGCATATAAAAAATCCCCGGACGTTTGCCATCAGCACTTCCTTGGATATATTCTGCACTTGCACTGGCTTCACGGTATTTTTCGGTTTGCCGGATTTCGAAAGGTGTTTTGGGAGTAACATTGAACATCGTTTTCAGTTTCGGCGAGATTTTATCCAAAATCGACTGGAATCCCGTCAGCACTTCTGCAGAAGTTTTGTAAGGCATTGCTTTCGGGTCGGATTTTACATCAGTCAGGAATTCTTCCAATGAACCTTTGAAACCAACCTGATTTTTCACTTTCTCCATTTCCTTTCTAAGTCTGTCAACTTCAGAAAGTCCGGTAGCGTGGATTTCTTCTGGTGTTTTATTCGTAGTCGTCCAGCTTTTTACGTAATAAGCATAGATATCATTTCCGTTTGGCAAAGCGCCATAACCACTTGTAGTTCTCGCTTTGGGCAAATATTCTTTCTCCAGAAAATCTGCCATTTTGAGATAAGCCGGAATCAATTTATTTTTGATAGCATCTTGATAAAGTTTGGTATATTTATTTGCAATAACGGGCGTGAAATTTTTCGGAAGACTTTTTATCGGTCCGTAGAAAATATTTTTCTCGATCTCGAAAGTCGTGATTTCTTCGGCTTTCATTTGGGGAATCATTTTCAGGACTAATGATTTTGGAAGCACAATATTATTTTTTATTCCTAACCGGAAATTCTCGATAGCAGAGTCCATCCAAATAGGGAATTCATCCACTCTTTTCAACCAATTGTCATAATCTCTCTCCGTTTTAAACGGTTGAATACCTGTTCCGCTTCCCAACATTGGAAAAGTCAAAGGCAAACCGTCGAACTGAGTGAAAGGAATATATTCAGGATGATAGGCGTAACGTTCCTGTTTGTCAATCAACGTGTATTCGAGAACATCAAAAACAACTTTTTGGTCATTGCTCAAAGAATTATAGTCAATTGATTTGAGTTGATTCTGAACTGAACTGTAGAATGCAATCTCTTCTTTGATAAAATCAGAACTCAGATTATTCGGAAGTTGGTCATTAAATCTTTCATCGCCTTGTGAAGTAGCTTCCAAAGGATAAAATCTCAAATAACCTTCGTAATATTTTGCAGCTATGGAATCCAAATCAGAAGCATCGAAACCGACATTTTTGACCATTGGCGAATCCTCTTTTTTGCAGGAAATGACAGTAATAAAAATTCCGAAAAGCAATAATATTTTGTAAAAAGAGTTCATAATGTAAATTTTGCAGTGTAAAGATAATATTTTATCATTAGGAATCTACCTTCATTATTTTGGGGCAAACCTTCAAAACATTTGAAAAACATCGACAGAGACATCAATTCTCATCGTCATTGACAAAAATAATTGATAAAAATTTTTCAAATTCATTCTATTTTTTATCTTTGTTCAGCACATTTAAAAATTTATAATAATCTATTATCCTTAAAATGAAAGGAATCTTAAAGATTTATCACCCAGAGGAAACTCTGAAATATTTCATCGATAGCACCTACTGTAAATCCGTTTACATCAACTCTCAGAATTTCCTTGAAGTTGAAATCATTACCAACGATTCATTGGACCACGTAGACGATGATTCTTTACAATACAATTTTCCACAATTGTCTTTGGATGTTATAGAATTTCCTGTAGATACAGCAGAATTGGAAGGGCAAACTTTCATCATTGAGGATACAGATGACGAAGTTTTTACAGAAGTTGATTTGTTTGATGATGAAGACGCATTCTTATTCGAAAACGAGCTGAAATTTGACACCAATGAAACTGGCGATTTGCAACTATCCTGGAAAGGTCAAATCACGGATTTCTATACTGGTTCTGAAAATCCCATTCCTTTCAAATTAAAATGTCACTTCCGTCCAGACGAGATAGAAGTTGACGATTAATCTTTTCCGAAAATAATATTTATATTTACGAATCGTTATAAAAACAATATTATAACGCTAACAAGCCATTGCCCATGTATAAGGATCTGGATGATATTATTTTCGAAGATAAACATAAAGCTTATGGCGCCTATGCCATCCGCAAACACTATGATTTTACGCTTACCAAAGCTTTGGTAGTTGGCATTTTCCTTTTCTCAGTTTTATTCTTTCTTCCAGCTTCTTTCATCAAAAATAAAAAAGTAACCGCTGTTGACAGCGAAAAAATCATTCCTGTTGAACTCACGGAAATGCGCATCAATTATGGCGATAACCGAAACGGAAAAGATGCAGAGGAGCCGAAAGAAGAAGCAGGAAGTCCGGCGCCAATCGTAGAAAAAAAAGAGGAAAAAGAGATTGCAGCAGAAGTTGCAAAACCATCTAAAGAAAAAGTGGATAAAGACATCCCTGAAAATACCGTTCCGACCCCAACCAGAACCAAAAATCCGCCTGTAACAACGAAAAAACCTATTGAGAAAAGCAATTCTCCCGTGGTTGCCAATTCTACAAAAACAATTACTGGAAAGACCACGGCAAAAGGAGATATCAAAAAAGAAAATGCTGCTGGAGATGGAAAGGGTAATGCAGCCATCGGAAATCTACTGAAAGGTCGCGGAACAAAATCCGGCTCTCAAGGCAACGGTACAGGACCAGGAAATTATGGTTATCCGCTTGGCGGAGACGGTGATGGAAATAGTTTAATAGGAATCGACAGAAAATTAACCGGTTTTATCCCCGGCACAATGGGAAGAGGCGGCGCACAACCTAATCACGATTGTACAGCAAGTGGAAGTATTACAATATCTTACACGGTCGACAAATCTGGAAAAGTCAGCTCTGCCAGAAGACTGAGCGGCATTTCTGACCCTTGCGTTGCCACTACAGCTGTCAATTGGGTCAAGCAATATGTAAAAGCGGAAGCTGCTAGCGTATCATCCAAAGGAACTTACAAGATTACGTTTTAAAATTCCTATTAATAATCATTTTTCATAAATTCCTTTATAATCTGTTCGGATAAATCATCAAGTAATTCATACATTTGAAACTGTAAACAACAATTTAAATTATGGCAAATCAAAATATTTCTGTTTGGGAATTCCTTTTTGGTGGAGGCTTATTGAGCGTTTCTTTTATCATTATCCTTATATTTTCAGGAATTGCAGCCTTGATTTTTTTCGGTCAAAAATTATACGCACTCAACAAAGAAAATCAGGTGGACCCTTATCTCTTGAAAAATGTCAATGATCTTTTGAATGATGGCAGAATCCAATCTGCGGTGGATTTTTGCAGAAGAGACAATTCGCCAGAATCCAGAAGTGTAGAAAAAGGGCTTTCCCGATTGGGAAGACCTGTGAGCGAAATTGCCAACGCGATGGAAACACACGCTCAGATAGAACTCAACAAAGCAGAAAAAAATATCAATTATCTGGCTACGCTGTCCGGCGCAGCGCCAATGTTGGGACTTCTTGGTGGTATTTTGATTTTGGCTTCGACCTTCGGAACTTTATCAAAAACTGATACTGTTGTCGCACAAAATATTTTAGCTGCTGATTTCTATAAAGCTTTGGCGCCTTCGGCAGTTGGTCTTATTGTTGGATTTTTGTCTTATATTTTTCATAATGTTTTGGTTGGAAAAGTGGATTATCTGTTGATGAAAATCCAATATCACACCAATGAGTTTCTAGACATCATCAACAAACCTTCGTAAGATGGAATTCCGAAGAAGAACAAAAAAACTATCTGGATTACCAATTGCGTTTTACGTGGTTGCATTGTTATTTTTTGTGCTTATATTTTCTTTCAATTCTCTTTATCACAGAGCTTCTGAACAAATAAAACCTGTTGTTGCAGAAACGCCGAAACCAATAAAAGAACCAAAAGTAGACTCTATTGCAAAACCCGAAATCTACGTTCCGGATGCCGAAGTTTTGCCTGTTGATTCAATTCCTATTGTAAAGGAAAATCCTGTTTTGAAAGAAGAGAAAACAGAAAAAAATGAAGAGAAATTAGCGAAGAAAGATGAGAAAAAAGAAACTGCAACTCCAGATTCTAAAGACAATACAATCACTAAAATCGGAAAAGACAGAATTCTTACTGGTTTCATTCCAGGAACAATGGGAAAATCTGGAAAACTACCTTCTCACAATTGTAAAACCAAAGGTCAGCTCGTCATGTTCATTACCGTTGATAAAGCTGGAAATGTAACCAATGCAGGACGAAGCAGTGGAATAAAAGATGCTTGTAACATCACAGCAGCCGTGATTTGGACAAAACAATATGTGAAAGCTAAAAAATCGCAGAATATTTCTCAGGGAACTTATACTATTAATTTTTAGTTTTCAAAATTTCCGATTGATTTTAAATTTTCTTCATTTATACATTTTAAATTCATCTTATTTTTAAATTTGTATTTCATTTTGAAATATGACTTCACAAGAATATCAGGAAGCTGTAGATTGGCTTTTTGTTCAGGTCCCGAATTATCAAATCGATGGAGAAAAAGCCTACAAACCGGGACTTGATAACATCAAAAAATTGTGTGATTTTTTCGGAAACCCACAAGATAAAATCAAAACCATCCATATTGGAGGAACCAATGGAAAAGGTTCTACGAGCAATATGCTGGCTTCGGTTCTTCAGGAATCTGGTTACAAAACCGGACTTTACAATTCACCTCATTTAGTAGATTTTACAGAAAGAATCAAAATCAATGGACAAAATTGCGATAAAGAATTTGTTTATGGATTTATTCAAAAACTAAAAAAACTACCTTCGGAAATACGACCGTCTTTTTTTGAATTCACAACCATAATGGCTTTTGAATATTTTTTTCAGAATAAAGTAGATATTGCCATTATCGAAGTTGGTTTGGGCGGACGATTAGATTCTACCAATATCATCAATCCTCTGGTGTCAGCGATTACCAATGTACAACTCGATCATCAAAATCTTTTGGGAAACACGATTGAAGAAATAGCATTTGAAAAAGCAGGAATTATCAAGAAAAAAGTCACTATCATTTCTGGCGATGAAAATCCTTCGGTTAAAGAAATCATTAAACAAAAAGCTATTGATGTAAAAACTGATTTAGTTGATGCAACGGATATTACAACCGATTTAGTTTCAGATCTGAAAGGAAATTACCAGAAGAAAAATATCCGCGTAGTGATAGCTTTGGTCAATGAAATGAAGAAACGGGGGTTTAACATTACTGATGAAAATTTAAAATCGGGACTTTTGAATGTTCATCAAAACACAAACTTCATCGGACGTTGGTTCGAATTTTCAAAAGAACCTTTGATAATCTGTGATACTGGTCATAATCGGGCCGGATTGGAGGAAGTTTTCAAACAATTGAATGAATATCCTCAATCAAAACATATTATTTTAGGTTTCGTGAATGATAAAAAGATTGACGATGTGATTCCGATGTTGCCTGTAGAAGAAAAGTTTTATTTTGTAAAACCCAACATCAACCGAGGCAGACACCCGCGTGAGTATGAAGATTTATTAAAAAAATCGAATCTCAAGTATAAAATTTTTGATTCTGTTCAGGAAGGCTATCTTGCTGCAAAACAGAATTATATAGAAAGCGAAATGATTTTTGTTGGTGGAAGTAACTTTGTTGTCGGAGATTTTTTAGAAAAAAATTTGTGAATAACGTTATAAGTTGTATATTTGCACCACTCAAAACGGTAACACGTAGCGGGCTCTTAGCTCAGTTGGTTCAGAGCATCTGGTTTACACCCAGAGGGTCGGGGGTTCGAATCCCTCAGGGCCCACAAAGGTTTACTGAAACCTTTTAAAAAAATTCAGGGCTCTTAGCTCAGTTGGTTCAGAGCATCTGGTTTACACCCAGAGGGTCGGGGGTTCGAATCCCTCAGGGCCCACAAAATCTCTCAGGAAACTGGGAGATTTTTTTGTTTTTGGGATTTACTTAAAAAGGCTAATTCTCAAAAAGACATTCAAATTTTATTATTAATTATTTTAGCATAAAACTATATCTCTCAATAAGGAATAAAAATGTAAATTTGGATTTATAACAATTCTTTATGATAGAATGTAAAAACTGCGGACATCGCTTCGAGGGTAACTTCTGCAATCATTGCGGCCAATCTGCCAAAACTGGGCGCATTGACATCAAATTCCTTTGGGAAGACATACACCACGGTATTTTGCATTATGACAAAGGTATCGTCTACTCTGCCAAACAGCTATTTCTAAGACCCGGATATATCATCAGCGACTACGTGAATGGCAAACGGGTCGGACACTTCCGTCCTATTTCTTTGGTTATTGTTCTGGCAACTATTTATGCCTTGATCTATCATTTGACAAATATCAATCTACTATCGTCTACAAACAATTCTTCTGTAGAGGTTTATAATTATCTGATTGGCCATTATTATTGGTTCATTATTGCGACTATTCCGCTGTTTGCTATTTGTACCAAATTATTTTTTAGAACTCAAAACTACAACTATCCGGAATACATCATTTTTGAGTCCTTTAAGGCTTCTCAAAGGCTTATTGTACACACAGCTTTTTTACCGGTAATTTTCTTGGTCAATAATCCCATTTTTACGAGACTCTGTGTTAATATCCTTTTTTTTATTGATATTAGTCTAATTATCTGGACTAATATTCAATTTTTCAGAACATTGTCTAATGTCCAAGTTTTTATTAAGTCAATTTTGAGTTATTTACTCTGGTATATGATGGTCGTACTTCTTACAGGCATTATATTATTAGCTTTGAATATAGATATCTAAATATCAGAATCCATACCCTAAACCAATCTGTCCATAGATATTGTACATTGGAAAACTTATCCCTGTAAATCCTGATGGAAAAGCAGAACGGAGACCATATTGCAAACTGGCATCAACAGAAAAATGATTGCCAATATCTCTTCGAATGCCAGCATAAATGCCATAATCCAGAGATCTGAGTTCATCTGCAAAATCAAAGCTGGCGCTTGTGACTTCTATTTTCTCGCCTAATGAACCGCCGTTTCTGATGTAACCGTCGGAAACTTCTCCTTCAAACTTTGAACGCATCAAAAAAGCAAAATAAGCACCAAGACGATAATGCCAATGAACACCAGGCTTAAACTCTGCAAAAACAGGAAGTCCCAAATAAAGATTCTTGGCAGCAGTGTAATTTTTCCCAGAGAACGCTCCTTCAAAAGTAGCCGTACCAGCACCACTACCCATTTGAATCTGGGTGTGAAAATATATTACCTCGTCTTTCACTTTCATTCCCTTGTATTCTACTCTCGGAGAGATTCCCAATTTCCACTTTGGTTTGAACTTATATAACACTTCTACACCAATTGACGGGTTGAAATCCGGATTGTAACTTTCTATTTTGCGAATATTATCGGGAAGCGGAATGGGTGACAATCCACCAATATTTAGCCCTGCAGTAACTCGGAAGTCAATCTGATCTTCCGTGGTCTGTGCGTTTATTAAAGTGCCAATACAAATCATTGACGTATAAAATAATTTTCTCATAACTATTTGGCAATGATTCTTAAACTATCTAAAACTAACTTACTTCCAATCGCCCCTCGGTACTGGTCTCCCTGATAACTGGATGAGCCAACGATGGCGACCATCAGATTCTTACCAGGCTCTCTTCCCTGTATATATTCGAAAGGAACTTCGAATCTTTTGAAAGTAGACGCTGGCTCTACATTATTTGGCAATTCTGCTCGGGCAATGATTCTTTCCGAGGTATTAATATTAGTCCCATTCAACCGTTCTGGTCCGTTAAAAAGCACTGCATAGAGAGAAAATCGATCCTTTTGTCCAGAAACAGGATTCCCGGCCTGATCTTGGAAAGTAGCGCCTGGGGAATAGGTATAATAACCAGTAAATTTATCCGGAAGGTCAAAATAAGGCTGTCCAAACTCTGTAGCAGCTAAGGGATTTGCCAATGCCTGCTCAGAATTAAAATCACCAAGAAAAAATGACCCAGGAAACAGTTTGATACCTAAAAATTCTGACAAGGCATTCCCTGGAAGTGTTCTTAGCTCCGCAGCTTTTGATCCATTTAGACCGTTTACTGTAGAAATTGTTGGGTAAGCGTCAGCTTGTGAAGGAACGCCCGATAGCGCAACTCCCGGATTTCCAGATGACCAAAGCTGTACATTGTTGTCCAAAGGAAACTCATAGCCATTGGTAGGGTGCGCAGTCCAGGTTTCAAAATTAAAAGTCCAGTTCCCAATTTCTACCACTTTTACTTCATACTTTTTTTGATTGTCTCCAGATTCTGATTTTACTGTAAAGAAGACAGGATTCTCAAACGTAATTTTTGTGCCAGAAGCGGGAGAAACAGTTGCTCCTTTTGTAGTTTTAACAACTGGAGATATACCATTTTGAAAAGCTTCTGGCTTTAGATACAATAATATCTTTCGATTGGCTTGATCTATGACGGTATTGGAAGATAATGCACTTGGATCTATAACAAACGCCTCTATATCAGCTTCCGGATTGAGCGGCTCCTCTGAGATGCACGAAACAAAGAAAACAGAAATTAGAACTACTATAATTAAACGACAATACTTCATTACTGCAGTTTTCTAGCCATGACATTTAGAGCTTCGCCTTGCGGGACAATAAAAATTGCGGTATCATTCACTGTATCGCCAGCATCTAGATAATAGCTTGCAACAATCGGTATGACAGAGCTTTCATATTTTCCGTCCTTATTGTACGCCCAATATGTCACATTAACAAGCTGTGATTTCAATTTCAGTTCCAATTTTTTGGATGTCAGCTTTGCTCCTGTTGCATTGATACAGTTCAACTCCACAAGAGCAGTATTAGTAGCCAATTGTGGCGCATTGCTCATCCTCATGTTATAACTTTTTTGAGAATTATTGGTCAGCGTCGCGGAAACTTTGTAGCGGTCATAGTTTTTACCGCCGGCTGTAGTCGATTCTTTATTCAGTACATTGAAGGTTACTGATAGACCGTTCAGATCAACAGTCTCACCATCTGCAATTTTTTGAGCTTTTGCTACGGTAGAAAACATTAGCAAAGCGACGGTAAAGAAAGAAATTAGATTTTTCATTTTTTAATTTTTTTATAATACAATAAAGATATATTCTTTTTTTGTAAAATTAAATAACTTCGCAATTAATAATTTTAAATTGGCAATAATAAAACCTTAAATTTTATTGATCACTAAAAATATTATAAATTCTTATTAAAATCCTTACGTGATAATTTCCAAGAATAAATTACGTTGTACCTAATGATTTCTATATTTAAAATAATTCTAATAAAAACATTTACTAAATTTGACTTGTGAAAAAGCTGGTTTCCATATTATTATTGATATTATATCTGGTTTCTACAACCGAGATATATCAACTATTGAAAATCCCGCAACTTGTAGAACACTACGTCGAGCATAAAGGATTGAATTCGGAAATGACCTTCACCGCTTTTCTAAAAACCCATTACGATAATCCTGCAAAAGATGGCGACTATGGGAAAGATCAAAAATTACCTTTCGTAATCCACGCAAAGCCTCTCAACCTGATTTTTACCATCGCTAAAGATTTTAAATTGGAATTTGAGAACAATTCTTTCGTTAACAGTATTTCCCACAAAATTCCCTCGAAAGACGAAGATCACTGTTTCAAAGGTTTTTTCGATTTGGTTTGGGAACCACCAAGATTTTATTTTTCTTAAAAAAAAACAATGAGCTGATTTACAATTTGTGATTCAGCACTACTCTATCTATTTTTATTCATCATTAATTTTAGAATAATGAAAACACTATTTTCAGCCATCTTAATGGTTGTCTTCGCTGTTGGCATTCAGGCGCAGAGCCGTTTGGAAAATGCCAAGAAAAAAGCTTCAGAAAACAAAGAACTTATTTTACTTAATTTTTCCGGTTCAGACTGGTGTATTCCGTGTATTAAACTTCATAAAAATATCATCGAAACGGATGAATTTAAGAAGTTGGAATCTGATAATACGATTATTTACATCAACGCAGATTTCCCAAGAAATAAGAAGAATCAGCTTTCTCCAGAACTGAAAAAGGAAAATGCTTCCCTTGCCGACCAGTACAATCAGAAAGGGATGTTTCCTTACACGCTTCTGCTAGATTCAGATGGAAAAGTCCTGAAAAGCTGGGAAGGACTTCCATCGGAAAATGCTTCGGCTTTTAGTACAGAAATCAGAGAAATCAAGAACAATCAAAAATAGTAAGACGATGTTGAGAGAATTCAAAAGGCCTCAGAAGCTAATGGGGAACGCTTTTGAAATAACCGTTGTAAACGATGACGAAAATATCGCCAACGCACACATTGATGCAGCCATTGCAGAAATCCAAAGAATTGAAAAGTTTCTTACCACCTACAGTGACGAAAGCCAGACCAATCTCATCAACCAAAATGCAGGAGTAAAACCTGTAAAAGTAGATTGGGAAATTTTTAATCTGATTGAAAGAAGCCTTAGAATCAGTAAAATCACCGATGGCTATTTCGATATTTCCTACGGCGGAATCGATAAAAGTTTCTGGAATTTTGATAAAGAAATGCAAGAGCTTCCGAATCCTGATTTAATTAAACAACATCTGAAACTCGTAGATTATCAGAACATTATTCTTGACAAAGAAAACCAGAATGTTTTCTTAAAGGAAAAAGGAATGCGCATCGGCTTTGGCGGAATTGGTAAAGGTTATGCCGCGGAAATGGCGAAACAACTGCTTAAGAATCGTGGTGTCCATTCGGGAATTGTAAATGCTTCGGGCGATTTGACCACTTGGGGCAAACAAGCCAACGGAAAACCTTGGACGGTTGGTATTGCCGATCCGGATAATTCACGACAGCCTTTTTCTTATATGAACATCACCGATATGGCAGTTGCAACTTCGGGAAATTATGAAAAATTTGTCATCATCAATGGTAAAAGATATTCCCACACGATAAATCCGAAAACCGGGATGCCAGTCTCAGGCGTGAAAAGCGTGACAGTTTTTTGCCCCAACGCAGAAATTGCCGATGCGATGGCAACGCCCGTAAGCATTATGGGAATTGATGCCGCTCTCAATATGGTAAACCAAATTAACCATCTGGAATGCATCATCATCGATGACAAAAACAACATTTATTCTTCTCAAAATATCAATTTAAAATGATTATATCCTTTTCATTTTAAATTGTAAAAAACAAATTAAAGCAAATGAAAAATTTAATTAAAATAGCGACAGTGATCTTTTCTGTAACAATATTGAGTTCAGTTCAATCTTGCGTAACAGTAAAAGAGTACGAAAAAAATAAACTGAACGATGCCGAAATGGCACTCGGAAATAGAACGATTGAAAAAACCGAATTGAGCTTCCAATCCTACAGAGAAGGTTCTTCAGGAGCCAATGCGGGAAAAGTAGGTGGTGGATGCGGTTGTAATTAATAAAGTGTAACGGTCATATTTAAAACAAAATGAAAAAAATAATCATAAGTATCGTTGCCCTTTTCGGGATTTTCAATGTAAAGGCGCAGGAAAATACGAGCAATGAACAACCAAAGAAACTGACTTTTGATGAAGCTAACTTGGTTTCCAGTTATTATAAGCAGAATGGAAACAACTCTGCAGTCACAGGCGGAATCGGAACTGAAAAATTATCCGATGTTTCAAACACCATCGATGTGACTGTATTGAAATATGACAAAAAGAACAGGAAAAATAAATTTGGAATTAGTGTCGGGATAGACCATTACACTTCCGCTTCCTCCGATATGGTTGACCTTCAGGCGAATTCATCTGCTTCACACGCAGATACAAGAATCTATCCTGCACTCAGCTGGAGCCGTGAAAACGAAGCCAAAGGAACAACTTTAATGGCAGGAATTTCCTCGTCCAGCGAATATGACTACCAGTCTTACAGCGCCAATATCGGGTTTGCCACTAAAACCCCAAACAGAATGGGAGAATTCACGGCTAAGTTCCAGGCTTATCTTGACCAGGTAAAAATGGTGGCACCAATTGAACTAAGAAGCGACCCATCGTTTCTGAGTTCCGGAACTCAAGGCAGAAATACCTACGCACTTTCGCTGGCTTATTCTCAAATCATCAATCAGAATTTTCAAATCGAAATTTTAGGAGATGCTGTTCAGCAAAGCGGTTATCTAAGTTTACCATTTCACAGGGTTTATTTTAATGATAATTCTGTACATCAGGAAGCGTTGCCGGATAAACGATTTAAAATCCCGTTGGGAGTTAGAGCGAATTATTTCCTTGGCGACAAAGTGATTCTGAGAGCATACTACCGTTATTATACTGATGATTGGGGCTTAAAATCAAATACTTTCAGTTTGGAAACTCCGGTTAAGATTTCGCCGTTTGTTTCGGTAAGTCCTTTTTATAGATATTATTCCCAGACTTCGGCAAAATATTTCGCTCCTTATCAACAGCATACGGCATTCGATGATTTTTATACGAGTAACTACGATTTGTCTAAATTTAGCAGTAATTTTTATGGAGCTGGAGTCAGAATCAATCCTAAGAATGGGTTGTTTGGAATTTCCAGGCTTAATATGGTAGAAATTAGGTATGGACATTACACAAAATCTATTGGAATGAAATCTGATATTATTTCATTAAATTTAAGATTCAAATAAATCATTTTAATTTTGACTTGCTAATATAATTGGCAAGTCAAAATTTTTTTTTAAAGCTAAAAGCTATGCATCAAGAACTGGAAAAGCATTACGTGAATAGGGTCGGATGGCTTCGTGCAGCGGTTTTGGGAGCGAATGACGGATTATTATCTACCACAAGTATTGTAATTGGTGTGGCGGCAGCTAATCCCGACAGAAATACAATTGTTCTTACCGCCTTAGCGGGAATGATTGCGGGTGCCATGTCGATGGCTGCTGGAGAATATGTTTCCGTAAGTTCACAGGAAGATACTGAAAAAGCTGATTTGCTACGGGAAAAAAGAGAACTGGAAGAAATGCCAGAAATAGAATTAGTAGAGTTAGCCAAAATCTACGAAAATCGCGGTGTAAGTAAAGAAACTGCTTTGCAGGTCGCTACTGAACTGACCAATCACGATGCTTTGGCAGCTCATGCTCACGATGAATTGGGCATTAATGAAATTACTCAGGCAAAGCCTTTGCAGGCCGCGTTTGCATCGTTTGGTTCTTTTGCTTTGGGTGCTCTTTTGCCTTTTGCTGTTTCACTTTTAGCACCAATAAAGGAAATGGTCTATATCCAATATGGATTTTCTATTATTTTTTTAATGATCCTTGGAGCAATTTCCGCAAATACAGGTGGTTCGAAAATAGGGATTGCTGTTATAAGAATCTGTTTCTGGGGAACTGTCGCTATGGGCGTGACGGCTTTGATTGGGCATCTTTTTGGCGTGAAAGTTAATTAGCAGAAGAAATTCACGACTATCAAATCTTAAATAATCACTAAAAGTTCTGACCTTAATTTTAATGTAATGTTAAATTTCTTATAAAAAGTTAATCATCTGTTTAATATTTCTTTTTTGGATAGATATTTGTTGCAATCTGCCAATAAAATTGTTCCAAATTGATTTGTATGGTATAAAACTCTTTTATTACTAATCCTCTAAAAAGGAAACCTATGAAAAGATATTATGCAGTGTTAATTCCCTTTTACACTATTTTCCTGTTCTATATGATGTTTTACGGCTGTGGGCGTCATCCAGAATATGGTTTTCTACAACTCGATCCGTTACGAAGCATTACATATTTTTTGAGGTATAATGAGTTTTTCTCGGAAACTTTTATGGTCAATATTGTAGGCAACATTTTAGTTTTTATCCCATTTGGCGGACTCGGACTACTTTTTAGAAAATTAAACAATTTGCCTCTTCTCTTCTGTTTATTCGTGTGTGGTATTTCTGTAATAGAACTATTACAATATTATACAGCGCGAGGAACTGCGGACGTAGATGATGTTTTCCTGAATACGTTCGGAATGCTGATAGGATATTTTGCGCTTCAAGTTGCAAAATGGCTGAATATCGCCAACGTAAGACTAGAAATGAATTACTCCGAACCGTTTACGACTTATTCATATAATAAATAAGCTGCCCCAATTTGTAAAAATCAAGCACTTTTAGTGAGGCATTTCCTCCTAGAAGTTTTTTTTGCACGTATGGTTTTGCTATTTTATAAAGCAACCTGTAAAATAAAATCAAGCCTGTTTTTTTTAAATTGGAATAAGCTATTGCTAATCTAATTTTAGAAAGTCGCTCCACGTCTTTGTCATTTTTAATAAGCTGTGAGAGGCTTTTTGCAGATTGATCAGCTTTTGCGAGAAAAACTTCATTGGTTTCTACATCGTTATTGAAAATCGGATTATCAATATGATCTATTGCAACTTTGTTTTTAAAAAGGTCTTTTGCAAAAATCAAATCCTCGTAACCGTATTGTGTGATGGTTTCATTAAAAAGATTCTTTTCTAAAACTGTTTTTTTAACAATAAAATTATTAGTCTGAAAGTCCAAGTACGGCGATTTCAGACGCTGTTTTACTGGCAAATTCTCTCTTTCCACAGCAAATTTCCATCTCAACCCATATTGCAAAGGCGGTTTTACCTCGCTTACTTTTCTGCCTCCAAAAACCACATCGGGATTCTTAGTATGAATAAAATCGATATAATTTATTAAGAAACTTTGGTTGATGATCTTCCCGTCACAATCTAAAAATAGTAGATATTCTGACGTAGAATATTTTAAGAATAAATTCCGAATTCTGGAACGGCCAATATTTTTATCAAGGAAAATAAACTGACTGACAGTGTTCTCCAGATTTTCATTTTTATCAATGAATTCAGCCTTAGAAGCATCATCGATTAAGATAATTTCTGCATCTAATCTATTGGACACAATCTGATGATGAAGATCATTTACTAACTCATTAACATCGAAATTATAAATAGGAATACAAATACTCAGCATCATATTTTGTCGATAATTTTCTGAATATTCAGCTCTTCCAGGCAAGCATAATCGCCTCGAAAACATTCTTTATCACCAAAAACCGAACAAGGTCTGCAGGACAAATCTTTGACGTGAACAATGTCATCTTCACTCTGTCCATACCCCAAAAATCCTGCGAAATGATGTGTAGAACCCCATACTGAGATACATCTTGTTCCCATCAAACTCGCCAAATGCATATTTGCGGAGTCCATAGAAATCATTGTTTCCAGCTCTGATATTTTCTTCAGTTCTTCTTTTAATGTTAATTTCCCAGACAAACTGAGCGTATTTGGGATTTGACTCTCCCATTTTCTGAGAATCTCATCTTCTTCCTTTCCGCCTCCGAAAAAATAAACCTTATGTGATTTTGCAAGAATCCGAGCCAATTCAAAGGACTTTTCCAACGGCATCATTTTACCTTTATGCTGTGCGAATGGCGCAAAACCAATTCCAACCTTTTCGGTTGATTGCAATCTGTATTTGTGAGATAATTCTAACGGGAAACCCATCTTTCGGAAAACATCGGCATAACGTTCAACGGTTCTCTTCAGTGGTTTTTTATCGAGATTCCAAATGTTGGTCAGCTTCTCTTTTTCCTCTTTGCCTTTGTTGATTTTATAAACCTGATAACGATGTCTTTTGAAAATCGTGTTTACCATTTTAGTTCGGATCACATCGTGCAGGTCAGCCACATAATCCGGTTTGAATTCCTGAATTAATTGTCTGGTCAATTTCCGGATTCCGAAAACACCTTTGTAATCATCAAAGCTGATACCTTTAAAAATCAATCTCGGGTGCTTTTCGAAAAGGTCTCGAAAATTTTCTCTGCTGATGAAAATAATCTGCACATCAGGATTCTGCTCCAGAAACTCGACGCAGACAGGAACCGTCATCGCTACATCCCCAAATGCGGAAAAACGATATGCCAAAATTGTCTTCACCTACTTCTTTAGTTGAAACGCAACTGCGTAAAATTTGATTTGCTTTGTCATTGCCATCAAACCGTTTGCTCTGGATGGCGAGAGAAATTCCTGCAAACCGATTTGTGAAATAAAGTCAAAATCAGAATCGAGGATTTCTTGGGTAGAATGTCCACTGTAGATTCTTACCAAAAGAGATACAATTCCTTTTGGTAAAATCCCGTCAGAATCTGCGTTGAAAAACAATTTTCCGTCGGTGAATTCTGCATCAATCCAAACTTTGGACTGGCATCCTCTGATGAGATTTTCATCCGTTTTCTTATCTTCAGGAAGTCCTTTTAGTTCTTTTCCGAGATCTATGATATATTCATACTTCTGTTCCCAATCTTCCAGAAAGGCGAATTCTTCTATTAATTCCTGTTGGTTTTCTTTGATTGTCATTCAGAATTGATTTGAATTAAAATTAAATTATTTTACCGACTGTGCAATATTTACAATCACTTTTACCGCAGCCAACATACTTTCCAAAGGTACAAATTCATACGGTCCGTGGAAGTTATGACCACCTGCAAAAATATTCGGGCAAGGCAATCCCATATAAGATAATTGCGCACCGTCTGTTCCGCCTCTGATGGCTTTTATTTTCGGCTCTATTCCGGAATCTTTCATTGCCTGTTCTGCAATATCTACAATGTGCATTTTCCCTTCGAACTGCTTTTTCATATTCAGATATTGTGGTTTGATATCAATCTCAGCAGTTTTTGGGCCATATTTTTGGTTAATTGCCTCCACCTTTTCGGCGATCAGCTTTTTTCTGTCTTCGAATTTTTGATCATCGTGATCACGGATAATATATTGAAGTTTGGCTTCAGAAACATCACCGTCGAAATCTGTCAAATGGAAAAATCCTTCGAAACCTTTTGTCGTTGCAGGCGTTTCATTAGCAGGAAGCGAATTGATAAATTCTGAAGCTACCAAACCTGCGTTCAACATTTTGCCGAAAGAATAACCTGGATGAACAGACAATCCTTGGATTTTTACCACAGCTCCGGCCGCATTGAAATTTTCATATTCCAATTCACCAATTTCGCCGCCATCCATTGTGTAAGCCCACTCAGCGCCAAATTTTTCAACATCAAAATGATGAGCGCCTCTTCCGATTTCCTCGTCTGGATTGAAACCAATTGAGATTCTACCGTGTTTGATTTGAGGATTTGCTAAAAGAAATTCCGCCGCCGTTACAATTTCTGCAACGCCGGCTTTATCATCTGCGCTCAATAATGTTGTTCCGTCCGTTGTAATGATGGTTTGTCCTATATATTTTTTTAACGATTCAAATTTGGTTGAGGACAAAGTAAATCCTGTTTCTTTGTTCAGCAACAAATCTTCGCCACCATAATTTTCCCAAATCTGTGGATTCACATTCTCGCCATTGAAATCCGGTGAGGAATCGTAATGTGCAATGAATCCAACTTGTGGAACTTTTTCCTCTTTATTAGAAGGAATGAATCCAAAAACGTATCCTTTTTCGTCGATGCTCACATCTTCCAATCCCAAATCCTGTAATTCTTTGTACAGATAATTAGCGATATCCCACTGCCTTGCTGTAGAAGGTGTAGTCTCACTTTCTGCGTCGCTGGTTGAAAATATCTTGATGTATGTGATGAATCTGTTCAGGAGCTTTTCTTTCCAAACTCCGTCTAATTGGATGTTTTCCATATAATTTGGTATATCTCCGCAAAGTTATATATTTATGCAGTGAACGACAAACAAATGTAGACCAGAGTTGAAAGTCTAATTGGTAGATCAATAACAATTGTTTGACAAATATTGTTTTACACACGGAACTGCAGCCCGACTTGAGTGGAGCTCTTTTTTTGCAATGGGAAAAGCCAGGCAAAAAAAGCGGGAACGGAAGGCGGAAAAGCTGCCCATAACATTAAATTAAAAAACATATCAATGTTCTTAACCGAATGTCCACGTGACGCAATGCAAGGCTGGGGAGAGTTTATCCCGACACAGAAAAAAATTGACTACATCAACAGGCTGATGGAAGTCAGGTTTGATGTGCTGGATTGCGGTAGCTTTGTAAACCCGAAAACAATGCCTCAGATGGCAGATTCCGGAACTGTGGTGGATGAAATAGACAAATCGCTTTCCAACACCAAACTGTCTGTTGTAGTGGCCAATCTCCGTGGTGCTGAGAAAGCTTTAAGTCACGATCAAATTGATATTCTAGGTTTTCCCTTCTCGATTTCTGAAACATTCCAACACAGAAATACCAATAAAAGCAGAGAAGAAGCTTTCACCGAAGTGCTAAATATCTTTGAGCTTACAAAATCTGGAGGAAGACAACTGAATCTCTATTTCTCTATGGCTTTTGGAAATCCTTATGGCGAAAACTGGAAATGGGAAGATGTGGATTTTTGGGCAAAACGCTTTGAAGAAATTGGAATCAAAAATATTCTTTTATCCGATACTACCGGCGTTGGTGATGTGGAGAAAATTTCGCTTTTGTTTAATAAAATTCCTGCAAAATATCCTGGCATCACTTTCGGAGCGCATTTTCATAATCGCTACGAGGATTCTTATATGAAACTGAAAGCTGCTTATGACGAAGGTTGCAGAAGCTTTGACAGCGCTATCAAAGGAATCGGCGGCTGCCCAATGGCGAAGGATGATTTGGTGGGAAATATGCCCACTGAGAAGGTTTTTACCTTTATGCAGTCAGAGAAATTGGATATTCATCAAAATCTTTTGCATTTCGAAAGTGCATATAATATAGCCAAGGATATTTTCCATTTTTAGAATTGATACATAATTTTTATCAAGTTTTAACAATAATTAGCTTTAGGTTTTCCCATATTTAAAAAAAAAGCGTAAATTTATTACAGAAAAAACAATAAAAACTATCGTTATGACTTCAAAAACAACTTATGTAGGTGAGAATAGAATAGACTCTATACACGAGAGCTCTGGAGATGTTTTCACTTCATATATTCCTACCAATGATTTCAGTGTACGTGAACACTTTTCTCCGACTGATATTTTTGCCACTGCGCTCGCACAAAGTGTTTTTGCACACCTTGTAGTGGTGGCAAAAGACAGACATATCGATATCACTGGCGCCACGTGCGACCTGAAAAAGACAATGTATTTTGAACCTAGAAGAATTGGTGAGATTTTCTGCGTTTTCAAATTTCCACATTCTTACGCTATGGAAGAAAAAGAATTTTTAGAGAATGCTGTGCGAAACAGTCCGGTCTACCTGAGTTTGAATTCAGACATCAAAAAAATATTCCTGTTTGAATACAAAGACTAAAATAAAAATCCTGCTAATAGCAGGATTTCTTTTTATAACATACCAAGTTCGAACTTGGCTTCTTCGCTCATCATTTCCTTCGTCCAGGTTGGTTCAAAGGTTAAGTCAATTTTAGCAGATTTTACACCTTCTACACTTTTTACCTTCTCCTCTACTTCCATAGGCAGAGATTCTGCTACTGGACAATTTGGAGAGGTCAAAGTCATTATAACCAATACCGCACCTTCTTCCGAAATCTGAACATCATAAATCAATCCCAATTCATATATATCTACCGGAATTTCCGGGTCGAAAATCGTTTTTAACTCTTTGATTATTTCTTCACCAATATCTGCAATTTGGTCGTCTGTATATTTCATTTTAATCTAATCTTTTTAATAAATCTTCCTGACGCATCCGCCGAAAAACATTTGCCAAAGTTAAGACATCTTTTTCACAATAGTGAATGATTCTGTCTATATCGCCGTCTTTGTAGTATATATCGGCGACCATACTTCCGTCGATATCATCCTTCGGTGTCGGGATTCCGAAGATATGAGCCAGTAATTCCAGAGAAACATAACTTTTCCAATCTCCAAATTTCCAAAGTTCCATCGTATCAATATGCGGAATTTCCCAAGGTTTCTTTCCAAACATCTGAAACGGCGTTGGAGGTAGAATGCCGTGAATCAAAAGTCTTCTGGCAATATAAGGAAAGTCGAATTCTTTTCCGTTGTGAGCACAAAGAATAACATTGGACAAACGATGCGTGTTGAATAATTCACAAAAAGAAATCAATAAATCTTTCTCCTCGCCGGAAAAGGTTTTAATTTTAAGCTTACCAGAATTGCTATCAACCATTCCAATGGAAATACATATAATCATCCCGAACTCTGCCATAATCCCTGCTCTTTCTTCGTAGAATGTGGACGCTTCTATTTCCTCTTTTCTTTGAGATTTAGTTTTCTTATCCCAAAGATATTGGGTGGTAGAGTCCAGATTTTTCCAACTATCAATTTGAGGAACGGTTTCAATATCAAGAAAGAGAATATTTTCAATTGGGATTTTGTGAATCATGTGTATTTAGTTTCTTTAAAATTAATAAAAAAACCCAACATTCCTGCTGGGTTTTATATTTTCTATTCTAAAATTAATTAGAAAGGATATTCGTAAATTTCTGACTCGTGGAAGAAAGGGTTTCCTGTAGGCATCAATTTTAGTTTTGATAAGGCTGTCATTACTGTGAAAGTAAATAATCCAATCACAAAAACAAATGAACCTAAAACTAGTAATGCATTTGAAGCATTATTCCAATAAGGGCCAACCGTACCAGGCATTACCATATTGAAGTAATCTACAGCGTGACCAAATATTACAACACAAGCCATAAATGTTACCACTTTGTAATTTCTCTTGATACTACTACTTACTAAAACTAGTAACGGCGCTAGGAAATTGATTACCAACATTGGCAAGAAAGTCGGTTTGTAATATTCAAATCTTCCAAAGAAATAGTTGACCTCTTCTGGAACGTTCGCATACCAATATAACATAAACTGACAGAACCAAAGATAAGACCACAACATACTAGTTGCGAACAAGAACTTACCAAGATCGTGTAGATGGTTATTATTAAATTGAGGATAAACACCTTTTTTCTTCAAATAAACACTGATTAAAATCATTACCGCAATGGATGTTGATAGACAACTAACCATAGAATACCAAATGTAAAGTGTAGAATACCAGTGTGGGTCAATTGACATCAACCAATCCCAAGCCCAAGCTGCAGAAGCGAATCCGAAGAATGCAATGTAACCAACACTCCAGCTATATAAGCTAGCGTAGATTTTTCTGTTTCCTTTATTTTCATCCACTTTCTTAGAAACACTTTTCAACTTCCATATAAAGAATGATGCTCCAATTACGTAAATTAATGTTCTTATAAAATAGAAAGGAATATTAAGAAATCTTTTCTTTTCGAATAATATAACGTCAAATTCGGCAGAATTTGGGTCTGTCAATTTTGGATCCATCCAATGGAAAAGGTGACCATATCCTGTGATATTCAATAAAGTTAAAATTACTAATAGAGCTCCTCCATAAGGAATATATGAAGCAATAGCTTCCATTACTCTAGTTACAATAATAGACCAGCCTGCGTGAGCTGCGTGCTGAATACTGTAAAAGAATAATGCACAACAGCTAATTCCGAATGCAAATACCGCAAATGTATGAATCGCAGCCAAAGGCTGATTATGAATCTGATGTTTTGCGTGTTCCAAATGAGCGTTGTGGTCTTGAGGACCAACTAATTCGCTAGAGTGAGAAGGCGCTTCGTGACCTTTTGAATGAACAGACTCCATCCAATGAGAGATTGCGGTATCATCCAATCCGTGGTTAAGTGCATAACCAATACCGAATAAAACAACTCCTACAACAATGAGTATAATTGAATATAATCTTAATTTAGGTGAAAAACTATACATTTTTTTCTTTTTTTATTTAGCATTGGTTTTAGCTTCAGTTGCTGCAGGAGCAGCAGAAGTTTTATCTGTCGTAGCTGGAGCAGCAGCGGCTGCCGGAGCTGCTGTTGCAGTTGGTGCCTTAAAAGTATTGTAAACATACAAAGCCACTCTCCATCTATCGCCAACATTGAGTTGTCCGGCATAAGATCCCATTGCGTTTCTACCATTAGTCAAAACATAATGTATAGATCCTATCGTAATATCTCTATCTGCATAATTTGGAACACCAGCATAAGCACCGCTTTTAACAATTGGCCCTTGTCCATCTCCACCAGTACCGTGACACGCAGAACAAGTATGATCAAATAACACTTTTCCTCTTGCCAAATCTTTCTCAAGATTCTTAGGGTTTAAAGGTGATTCTTTTACAAGTTTTGCAGCATCATATCCAGCATTATATTCATCTACATTTTTTGGAAGAGTCTCTTCCGTTACTATTCCATCTTTATTTTGTGAAACAGAACCTACTACTGGAGAAAGTCCTGTTGCTCCATTTCGGGAAACAAAAGCAGGAATTTCATTTTCATGATCAGAATAGGCATCCTTAGCTTTCATCAGTGGATCATAAGCTACCGGAAAATACATATCTGGAAAATATACCAATGGTGGATTATCTTTCGGTCCACCGCAAGAGTTTAGTAAAACAGTTGTTAAACCAAAGATTGCAGTCAATTTTAATATACTATTCTTCATCTTAGGCATCTTTAACGGTTATTTCTTCAACACCTGTATCAATCAACAGTTGCTTAATAGTTTCAACATCATCAGACACAAATTCCATCATAAATTTGTCATCTGTAGTTCTTGGATCTGGATTCTGCGGTTTTGCTCCAGGATACATTTTGTTTCTTACTAAGAAAGTCAATGACATCAAGTGAGCGGAACAGAATACCATTAATTCAAACATTGGATCGATAAAAGCCGGAAAGTTGTGAACCCAGTCAAATGATGGTTTACCACCAATATTCTGAGGCCAGTCGTGGTTCATAATCCAAGCTGTTAAGGTGATACCAATGGTAACTCCGTAACAAGCATAGATAAATGCTGCATCAGAAATCCTTGTTTTTCTTAATCCAAGAGCTTTATCAAGTCCGTGAACTGGGAATGGCGTATAAACTTCGTTTATAGATATTCCTTTATCTGTAAAGGCCTTTACGCCGTGCATCAAATCATCGTCGTCGCCGTAAAGTCCGTATATAATCTTAGTGGTGCTCATCTCCTTCTTTTGCTTTATAAGTTTCACCGGAAATTTTCAAAATACTCTTCAATTCGGCCTGCGCAATTACAGGGAATGTTCTGGCATACAAAAGGAATAATACAGAGAAGAATCCAATTGTTCCAAGATATACACCAACGTCAATAACTGTTGGTTTAAACATCGTCCAAGATGATGGTAAATAATCTCTAGATAAGTTGATAACGATAATATCAAAACGCTCAAACCACATACCGATATTAATAATCAATGCGATGATGAATGTCCAGAAGATATTAGTTCTTACTTTTTTGAACCAGAACGCAGCCGGTACGACCAAGTTACAAATAATTAACGCCCAAAATGCCCACCAATAAGGTCCTACTGCTGCTCCTGGAGAGAGATACGTAAAATCTTCAAATCTTGATCCAGAATACCATCCAATAAAATATTCAGTTGCATACGCTACAGTTACCATACCACCTGTTACAACGATTACGATATTCATAATCTCGATGTGATACATTGTGATATAATCCTCTAAGTGGCAAACTTTTCTAGCAACCAACAATAGAGTTTGTACCATTGCAAATCCTGAGAAAATCGCCCCAGCAACGAAATATGGAGGGTAGATGGTTGAGTGCCAACCTTTGATTACCGACGTAGCAAAGTCAAATGATACCGTAGTGTGTACCGAGAATACTAGCGGAGTTGCCAAGCCTGCAAGAACCAAAGATAACTCTTCGAATCTTTGCCAGTGTTTTGCCTTACCACCCCATCCAAACGCTAAAAGCGTATAAATCTTCTTATTGAAAGGTGTTTTTGCTCTATCTCTTATCATTGCAAAGTCAGGAATCAATCCCATAAACCAGAATACTACTGATACTGAGAAATAAGTCGAGATTGCAAATACGTCCCACAGTAACGGTGAGTTGAAGTTAACCCATAGAGAACCGAACTGGTTAGGCAAAGGGAACACCCAATATCCTACCCAAACTCTACCCATGTGAATTACCGGGAAGATAGCTGCCTGACATACTGCGAAGATTGTCATAGCCTCTGCAGAACGGTTAACGGACATTCTCCATCTTTGTCTAAACAATAATAGTACGGCAGAAATCAATGTTCCGGCGTGACCAATACCTACCCACCAAACGAAATTGGTAATATCCCAACCCCAGTTGATAGTTCTGTTTAGTCCCCACGCACCGATACCTGTTCCTATGGTGTATGCGATACAACCGAATCCGTATACGAACAATATTAAAGCAGCATACAATGATGCCCACCATAATTTTCCCGCACGTTCTTCGATAGGTCTTGCGATATCCTCTGTGATATCGTGATAAGTCTTATGACCAATAATTAAAGGTTCCCTTATCGGAGCTTCGTAATGTCCTGACATTTTTTACCTATTTATTATTTAAACTTTCTTTTCTGTTTCTGATTTTTGTATGATAGAAGACGTTTGGCTTAGTACCAATCTCTTCTAACAACGTGTACTTTCTGTTGCTGTTGAATAAGCTACGAACTTCTGAATTCACATCATTCATATCTCCAAATTTCAATGAACCTGTCGAACAAGCGTTAGCACAAGCAACGTAGAATTCGCCATCATTGACTTTTCTTCCATCTTTCTTAGCCTCAAGAATCACATTCTGTGTCAATTGAATACACATAGAACATTTTTCCATTACCCCTCTTGTTCTTGTAACAACATCTGGATTAAGAACCATTCTTCCCAAATCATTGTTCATGTGGAAATCGAACTTGTCATTCAATGCGTAGTTGAACCAGTTGAACCTTCTTACTTTATAAGGACAGTTGTTTGCACAATATCTAGTACCGATACATCTGTTGTAAGCCATTTGGTTTTGACCTTGCTTTCCATGTGATGTAGCAGCAACCGGACAAACAGTCTCACAAGGAGCGTGGTTACAGTGCTGACACATTACTGGTTGAAAGATTACATCTGGGTTCTCTGCTGCGTTCTCCAATGCACCTTCAATTCCTAAAAGACTGCTTCCATAAAGTTCAGGAACCGCCATTCCTTCTTTTAGACCTTCGTAAACTTCAACTTTCTGTTCAGTAGAATAGTAACGGTCAATTCTTAACCAATACATATCTCTAGACATTCTGATTTCTTCTTTACCTACAACAGCAACGTTGTTTTCTGCCTGACAAGCTACAACACAAGCCCCGCAACCAGTACAAGAGTTAAGGTCAACAGATAGGTTGAAGTGAGGACCATCTGTGTCATCATAAGCATCCCAAAGGTCAACTTTCCCAATTGGAAGTTCACCACCAATGGTATGCATTTCCAAAGGTTTGTTCCACTCATCGACAGGTTTGCTGATGTAATCTTCTAAAGTAACTTCTTTAGCAATTTCATAACGACCCATCAACGTATTTTGAAGCTGCATCCCTGCAAACTCATAATCTTCTCCTGTCTTCTCGATTTTTACATTTGTAAGAACTGTATTGTAACCATCGAAAAGTGGATAAGCATTCACACCAGTCTCAGCTACTTTTCCAGAATCTTTTTTACCATAGCCCAAAGCTAGTCCTAATGAACCTTCTGCCTGACCTGGTTGAATGAATACCGGCACATTCTCTAAAGAAACACCATTCACAGTTAATTTAACAGCGTCTCCATCCAACTGCATTCTTGCATTGAGCTTATTTTCTAAGCCTAAAGCTTTAGCGTCTTTTGGAGAAATGGTTAGGTAGTTATCCCAAGATAGTCTTGAAATTGGATCAGGGAGCTCCATCAACCAAGGGTTGTTGGCCTGAGTTCCATCACCAATAGACGGTTTTGTATAAAGTTGTAATTCTAATTGACCTGCTTTGAAAGCTGATAATTCTGCAACAGCTTGAGCTGCATTTCCTCCAGAATAAGCTAATCCTGTAGAAAGTCCACCTTCTGTAAAACCATTATAAAGTGTTTTATTAAAAGTTTTACCTGCGTTAAGTGTTAAAGCATTAGCCTTAAGATAATCGTAATAATTATTGGCTGGGCTATTTTTTCCATTGATCCACACCAAAATAGATTCTTCAAGCTGTCTTGATTTGTAGATTTTCTGGATAGTTGGCTGCATCAAAGAGTAAGCTCCAGTTTCCGGAGTAATATCTCCCCAAGATTCTAGCCAGTGTGCGAAAGGAATAACCGCTTTAGAAGCTTTGTAAATCTCATTTTTCTTATCTGTAATAGCTACAGAATAAGGAACCTTTTCGATTACTGCTTTTAGAGACTGTCCTTTAGCGTGAGAATAGATTGGGTTGATATTGTTTGCAATAAGAACGCCAACTTGTCCTCCATTCAACCAAGAAACAAATTCATTGAATCTTGCATTGTCATATTCTTTAAGGAAATTAGCTTTACCTGTGAAAGCTTTAGATCCTAATTTTTGATTGATTAAATGCGCTAAAACATAAGCTGCTTTTGAACCATCAGCCAAAACCACTGCTTTATCTCCTTTAGCCTGAAGTTCTTTTACGATCTCCGAAGCTAATTTATCAGAAGTTCCTCCATTCAATCCGTTATAAACCTCTACCAAAGTTTTGAAAACTGAACTTGGCTTCAATCTGTATCTTGAATCGGCATTAGCTCCAGTCAAACTCATATTAGATTCTACCTGAACGTGTCTTAGCATATCAGCTCCAGGCTTTCTAGCAGCCGCATAAGAAACTTCTAAGCTAGAAGCATTGTAATCTCCTAAGAAATCTGCGTTAAAAGAAACCACTAACTGAGAAGTGCTAAGGTCATAAACCGGCAATGCTCTTTGTCCGAAAACTTCCTGAGCGGCGTCTAATGCTGCAGCGTAAGGAATTGCATCGTAAGTTACTAATTCAGCAGAAGGATATTTTGTTTTGAAATCTCCGAATAACTTTTTGAAAGTCGGGCTTGGGAAAGAGTGAGATAATACTACAATCTTTTTACCGCCAGCCTGAGACTCGGTTAAACCTTTCAGGATAAAATCATCTACTTTATTGAAGTCTTCTTGCTCGTCTCCGTTCAAAGCTGGTTTTTTCACTTTATCATTATCGTAAAGAGAAAGAACACTTGCCTGAGCTCTTGCGTTGGTTTTCCCAAGGGCACCTGCAGCAGGATTAGCATCGATTCTGATTGGTCTACCTTCTCTCGTTTTTACTAAAACGCTAGCGAAATCGAAACCGTCAAAATAAGAAGACGCGTAGAAATTTGGAATTCCCGGAATGATATCGTGGGGCTTAACCACGTACGGGATTGTTTTGATAACCGGAGCTTCACAAGCTGCCAAAGTTACAGCTGCAGTAGAGAACCCTAATAACTTAAGGAAGTCTCTACGAGAAGTTCCTGAATTATTCTCGGCATTATCCAAGAAATCTTCAACCGGAATTTCATTCTGGAACTCTTTCAGAGCCAATTTCCCGTTGAGGCTTGGATCTTTAAGTTCGTGAATACTTCTGAATTGTATTTTATTTGAAGCCATTTATACTTCTAATTTTTGTTATTAATAATGACATTTACCACACTCAAGACCTCCAATTGCATCTACAGTGATCTTGCTTCCTTCACCGTACTGTTTTTTCAACTTATCATGCAGATTTTTGAAGTACTCTTTATTATAACCGTTGTTCATATCTACTTCAGTCGTTCTGTGACACTCGATACACCAGCCCATTGTGAAGTTGTTAGCCATCTGAACGACGTTCATTGTATCAATTTTACCGTGACAAGCTTTACAAACGACATCAATCTTGTTGGTAGCATCTTTCTGTTTCGCATTGAAACTATTAATGATAGCCTGCTCACCAGCCACAACGTGCTGTGCGTGATTGAAGTAAACGAAATCTGGCATATTGTGGATTCTTGTCCACTCAACAGGTTCTGTTTTTCCTGTATATGCTTGCTTCTCTTCATCCCAGCCAGCGTGTGCATAAAGTGATTTGATTTGGCTTGTGTAGAACTCTCTGTCTTTTCCTGGCTCGATGTATTTCCCTTTATATTCAGAAATACTTCTGTGACAGTTCATACAAACATTTAGAGAAGGAATCTCAGAAACTTTACCATACTTAGCACTTGAGTGACAAAGCTGGCAATCGATTTTATTTTCTCCAGCGTGGATTTTGTGAGAGAAGTAAATAGGCTGTTCTGGAGCATATCCTTTGTAAACACCAATCCACATCAACCAGTTCCAAACACCGTAAAGCGCAAATAACGCTAATAAACCTACCAAAGCCTTTCCTACAAAACTGTACTTTTCGTACAAAGCAGAGAAAGAAGTTACTTTTGTAGCATTAAGTTCTGATAATTCTGGAGATTGCTGAAGTTTTACCAATTGACGAATTTTAAGCAACAACCAGAATAACAATCCAGCGATAGCGATCAACGCCGCAATCATAATTTTGGAATTCAGCTCTTGTGCTTTTGCAGCTTCAATTGAAGCTGTGCTATCAACCGCTGTTGCGCCAGCACCTTCTTCAACTACAGGTTCTTCTTTTGGAGGATTAGTTGTGTATTCTAAGATATCATCGATATCCTTATCAGAAAGTTTCCCTTCGAATACCTGCATCGCAACTTTTCCATTTTCTTCATAGATTTTGTTTGCGTATGCATCACCAGATGCTCTAAGCTTCTCGTTATTGGTGATCCACTTATGAAGCCAGTCAACATCCTGACCTTCTTTTTTAACTTTTTCAACAACACCGCCAAGTGCAGGTCCTACAACTTTTTTGTCCAATGCGTGACAAGCAGCACAGTTTGCTTTGAAAAGCTCCTGTCCTTTTTTCGGATCACCTTGTGCATAAACGGAAGCGCCGGTTGATAACAATAGACCAATTGCTATCAGACCCTTTTTGTAATGCTTTCTCCAACTAATCATTTATATAATCTTGGGTTAGTAATATGTATTGAGTTTACATTCAATTCCGCAAAAATAGCACTTTAACAAAAATTAAGAAGCCCTATTTGTATGGTTTTTCTCAATTCTAATTAATTTGTAAACGTTCTAAATAACAAGGTTTGCGTTTCATTCAATTTATTCTAAATTTGTAAAAAATAATTAATAAATGAATCATTTGCTCAAGCTTTTTATCATCTCTGCACTATTTTGTTTTTACCAAATTGATGCTCAATACGTTGTAAAGAAAGATACTTTATCTGGCACTGAACTTTCTTTCTCACTGGACACGCGCATCAACGATGCATTAGAAAAAATAGAAGACAAATGTGACCGCAATGCAGTAACAGCAGTAAAAGTTCCGCCGAAAGTTTTAGTAGCCAACAGAGAACTGACTAATGCAGAAATTTGCAGAAAAAACCCTAAAATTATGGGTTTTAAGATTCAGGTTGTAATTGTAAAAAGTAATGAGGAAGCCAGAAAAATCGCTACAGAGTTCCGAAACAACTTCCGAAGTCTGAAAGTTGAAACCGATGCTTCCCTGAGACCAAATTATAAAATACTGGCAGGAAGCTACTTTTCCAAACAGAGTGCAGCAGATGATTTGAGAAACATTTCCAGGATTTATCGTTCGGCTCGCGTCATTCCTTACGCAGTTTTTTGTGTAGAAGCAAAATAGACATCGTATTCCAAATAAAGAAAAAGCGATTCAGAAAATACTGAATCGCTTTTTTTTATCGGTAATAAGTTTCCAGAAACTGATAAAACTCGGTCATTCTATGGAAATTGTTGAAGCCGAGATAAAAGGTCATTATTAATACTAATCCGTAAAGTAAACTCACAGTAACCGATTTTTCCTTAAAACCGAAAAATAGCCACCCGAGCAAAAGAGGATATACAAAAACAAAATGACCGCCGTAAATATACGATGTATGAAGACCAAATTTCAGAAAGCAGTGAATAAAAACATCAAACAAAAACGTTATTACAAGAATCCAAACCAGTTTGTTTTTGTAATTTTTGACAACGCTCCAAATCATCACCAGTAAAATCAAAGCGATAAAAACATAGAGAATGACAGAGCTGTAAACATCCATAAACAAAGCCTTGTAGTAAAAGGTTTTGTCTTTGTTATGATAATCTCTGATTTCGTAATTTGAAAATAAAATGTTGCCTCCGAAAAACCAGGAATAAATCATATCCCAAAGTGGCGTGATTTTCGGCTTGGAAAATTTGTCGTATTGTTCTTCGGTTTTGTTGAGGAAATTCTGGAAGTTAAAATCTAACCTTAATAAAAACAAAAACACAAAAACACCGACAGAAGTCGCAACTTTTGCAGCTGCCACTCCGATTTTCCTCCAGTTCCAGAAGATTTTTTTCTCAAAAAGAAACGGAATATAAATTTTGACAATATTCGTGATTGTCAATCCTCCAATCAGCACAGAACCTAGAATGGTTGCCCCAAAAGAAATCGGTTTCTCTTCCTGAATTTTTTTTGCCGAATAGTAATTGAACATTGACAGGAAAAGTAAAGTATAGGTGTAAGTTTCTGGCGTGAATGACAACAAAATATTGGTCACAAACAAACCGTAAAAAAACAAAATCAAAAGACTGATTTTCAGCGGAAGTTGGATGACATTATTCAAATACTTGAAAACAGAAACATTTGCCAGAGAGATTACGATGGTCGAGAACAAAGCCAAAACCAATCTAAAGATTGAATTGTAATGATTACCAGAAACCCACAATGCAAAATCCCTGATTCCATCAAAGAAATAGTTGGACAACGGATGTCTCTCAAAACCGCCTCCCGTCTGGACAATTGCCCGATTGTCAAAACTAAAATACCCATCCCAAGGAATTCTATCATCATAAATAATGCTGAAATTTTCTGCGATATACCACGCATTGATGCCGTAAACCAGAGCAAAGAACAAGAAAATCAGTAGTTCTGCTTTGGTTGCAGGAAAAATGATTTTCAGAATGGATAAAATTTTATTCAGGATTTTCAAGTGTTTGATATTTCTGCAAAAATAGAAAATGAAAGCGAAGCAGAAAACTAAAGATGCTGAACAATCTAAAATGGCTGTTCTTGATGAAAATTATAAGTTGTCGATTGTCTGCACTTTAACATAAAATCTACCAAGTTGTGTTATGATTGGATTTGTAGAAAATATATTACAAACCGAGTTTTACAGAGCTATCAGATGTATTTCCTAAAGGATAATATGGAGATTCTATGACTAGAATAATCAGTTTGAGATGCCAAAAAGCTAAATAACTATGAACTGCACGACAACTGACTGCTTCCCGACTGATTATCATATTTTGACGGTCTTTTCTGATTAAACTCCGGAAAACGATTTTCGTAAGGATGTTGCAACGCTTCTTTCAGTTTGAAAAATAATTTAAAATTACCATTTTCTGCGTCTTGAATGGCATCAAACAAAAGATAGTTTCTTAGAATAAATTTCGGATTTGCTTTTGACATCATTTCCAAAGATTCTTTTTCCGAGATCTTATTTTTTAATTTTCTTTCCTGATATTTTTCTATGAATTTGGAAAGTCTTTTAAGTTCATCTGAAGTCAAATTTCTGTAGAAAGAATCTATGAAATTTGGCATTTTAACTTCCGTAGTTGTTTGTTCAAGGCTTTGGAAAAATAAGGTATAATCCAAATTCAAATCCTGCATCAGCTGCTGCCATTCCGTAAAGAATCTTTCATCTTCCGGCAAAACCTGATCTAAACCAAATTTACTGGCTAACATTCTATCGTGTGCTGTCCAGAATTGTTTTCCATAATGTTCTAAAATATTTTCTAAAGCTTCAGCATCATTAACCAAAGGAAAGATAGCGTTGGCCAAAGTCGCCAAATTCCAATGTGAAATTTGACCCTGCTTTCCGAAAGCGTAACGTTTTCCCGGCAAATCCGTTGTGTTGGGCGTAAATTCCAAATCATAACCGTCCATCATAGAAAATGGTCCGTAATCGATGGTCAAACCAAGAACTGACATATTATCTGTATTCATAACACCGTGAACAAAACCGACGCGATACCACTCGATAATCATTTTCAAAGTTCTATCACAAACCGCATGAAACCAATCAAGATATTTACTAGGATTATTCTCTGAATTGATTTCCGGATAAAATTTTTTTATGGTGTAATCTGCTAAATCTTTCAGCAAATCAACTTGATTTCTGGCTGAAAGCAGTTCAAAATGCCCAAATCTAAGAAACGATTCAGCAGTTCTAACTACAACCGCACCTGGCTCCTTTTGCGGATTTCCAGAATATTGTATGTCCCGAATCACATCTTCTCCCGTTTTGGACAGACTCAAAGCTCGAGTTGTTGGAACGCCAAGATGAAACATCGCCTCGCTCATCAAATATTCTCTAATTGACGATCTCAAAACTGCTCTTCCATCTGCATTTCTGGAGTATGGTGTTGCGCCTGCACCTTTCCATTGGATTTCGGATTGTTGATTTTCATTGATAATTTCACCTGCATAAATCGCCCTTCCATCGCCCAATTGTCCTGCCCAATTTCCGAATTGGTGACCTGCATAAGCCGTGGCATATGGTCTTACATTATTAGGAAGATTTTGCGCTACCAAAAAACCCTTATCATTTTCCAATTTCCCCAGACCAATTTTGAGAGAGAGTTCTTCATTAAAATCAATTAATTCGGTTTTATCAAAATCAGCAGGCTCAATTGTACTGAATAAAACATCTGGCGTTTGTCGCTGCATCATATTTCCAGATAGATCTCCTGGAAATATCTGCGTGAATTTTTGGGTAATATTTTTTATATTCATTTATCAAAAATCCCGCAATTGCTGCGGGATCTGTTTATTTGTTAAAATCTATATCCTCTGAAGAGTTGATCGCTTCATTAGAGTTATCTTCTTTTTTCACTGGTTTATCAGGAACTTCTTTGACAGGATTTTTCAGTTCATCGATGGATTGCAATCCACCTTCATCTCCGTATCCATTTCTGAGATTATTGAGGTCTGAACAGCTTCCGGTCCAGTTCGCTGGTTTTATAAATTTGTCTTCCGGACGGATATTCAAAGCTTTGTCTGCAAAGACTTTTTTCATGTAGATAGCCCAGATTGGCAGTCCCATTTTGGCACCTTGCCCTTCGCCAGTGCTCCAGAAATGTGTCGCTCTGTCTTCCCAACCGACCCAAACATCAGTCGCTAGCTTTGGAACAATACCTACAAACCATCCATCGGAGTTTTTCTGCGTTGTCCCGGTTTTACCTGCGATTTCTACACTTGCAGGGATCCCTCTTCTTCTTAATTCTCCAGAAGCTGTACCAAATTCTGTAACACCTTTCATCAAATCTAGCATTGTGTAAGCGTACATTTCATTCATCACTTCTTTCACGACAGGCTTTACTTCTTTGATAACACGTCCGTTGGCATCCTCAATCCTCCAGATCATTTCCGGTTTTGTATAATTTCCGAAATTAGCAAACGTACTGAACGCTCCTAACATTTCATAAATCGTAATATCAGAAGTACCCAATGCCATCGGCAAATGTTTATCAATCGGACTTGTAACTCCCAAATCTCTTGCCAGCTGGATGACATTTTCAGTTCCCGCCATTTCTGCCAGTCGGATAGCCACAGGGTTTAAGGATTTTGCAATACCTTCTTTCATTGTAACGCTACCTCCTCCACCTTTTACATGCCAACTTCCTTTGGAATAAGAAGCGTTGGAAACTGCGGAGCATGGCGTCATCCCAAGATGCATTATGGCTGTTGCATAGACAAACGGCTTGAAGGTTGATCCTACTTGTCGCTTTCCTTGTTTTACGTGATCATATTGAAAGTGTTGCCAATTGATACCACCAACCCACGCCTTGATATCACCAGTTGCCGGCTCCATAGACATCAAACCAGCTTGTGCAATCTGTTTATGATAACGGATAGAATCCCAAGGTGACATTTCCACTTCTTCTTCTCCTTGCCAGGTGAATCTTGTCATTTTTGTCGGCTGGCGGAAATCCATCATAATAGAATCTTCGGACATCCCTTCTGCTTTCAATTGCTTGTAACGACCAGTTCTTTTCACTGCTGCTATCATCAAATCATTGATTTGGGTTTTTGAAAGGTTGTAGTAAGGACGGTTTGGATTACGTCTCATCTCGCCATCAAAATTTCTCTGAAGATCTGTCAAATGTTCCTTAATTGCTTCCTCTGCATATTTTTGCATTCTGGAATCCAAAGTCACGTAGATTTTTAATCCGTTTTTATAAAGATTCAGTTCTTTACCAGTTTCTTTTTCGTAAGACTCCAGATACTGTTGAATTTCTTTTCTCAGGTAATATTTGTAATATGCAGAATAACCTTCTTCAACAGTTTTGATCTCGTGGAAATCTACGACAACTGGCGTTGCTACAGCGGTTTTATAAGTTTCATTATCAATATAGCCAGTTTTTTCCATCTGCTCCAGAACGACATCTCTTCTGGTTTTTGCTCTCTCTGGATTTCTATAAGGATTATTTCTCCTTGGCGCTTCCAACATGGCTACAAAAGTTGCAGCTTCGGGCAAAGTCAGTTGATTAACAGACTTATTAAAATAAACTCGGGACGCCATTTCGATTCCTTTTGCATTGAAAAGAAAATCCATCTTATTGAAGTATAAAGCAACAATTTCTTCCTTCGTGTAACGTTTTTCAAGACTTACTGCAACACACCATTCTTTGAGTTTTTGGAAACTTCTCTGAATCTTATTCTGAGATCTCTCGCCAGTAAATAAAAGTTTAGCTAGCTGTTGCGTAATAGTAGATCCTCCACCTCTATCACCTCGAAAAAAGATAGCCCTAGCAATTGATTTCAAATCAATTCCGGAATGCTCCTTAAAACGCTCATCTTCTTTGGCTTGCAACGCATAAACCAAATATGGAGGCAATTGTTTATAAGTAACCGGCTTTGTTTTTTCTTTTTCAAATTTTCCTAATAAAACATTGTCCGAAGAATAAATCTCAGAAGCAACGTAAATATCAGGATTTTCCAGCTCTTTAACATCTGGCATATCTCCCACGAAACCTTGCGAAACGGCAAAGAATAGACCTGAAATACCCAAAACAACAGCTAAAAATCCTATCCAAATGAATTTGATCCATTTTCGGATTCCGGATTTTGCTTTTCTCTTGTCTGGAAGAGGGAACGTTTTATTTTCAGCTTTTTTATTTTCCATTAATAAATTATGGCTTTAAATTTTGAATTTTGACACCTAAATCTTCGATTCCCGGTAAGACATTCCTCCTCATCGCCTGTACCACTTTCAAAGAATAATTACCGTTTTGAGGGAATTTATAGTTGAGTTTATATTGAAACAACGCTTCTTTTGTTTCTCCAAATCCTGTTCCCAGCCATTCACCATTTGGCCTTGCCAGGACATAATTCATCGTATCTGTTGCGATTACTTTTTTATTATGCTCAAGCGTTGCAATCAGCCTAAGATTGCTGTAAGGATAATCATTATTGTTGCGAACCACAAAAACCAGATTCTTTGGATTCTGAGCATCATTCACAACAAAATCAAATTGTTGAGCTTTCCTTTTATCCCACTGATTACCAACATTACTAATCAATATATTTTCATCTTTATTCTGACAAGAAAAAAGTGATATCAACAAAACAAACGCAAAAATTGATCTAAGCATTCCCTTCATTTTTCGGCGGAAGTTTCTTTTTCGGTTTTTTGAACGGCTTTTTTTTCGTTTTATTTTCCTGCGGCTGATTATTTTCGGTTACCTGTACATTTGGAACTGCCGATTTATTCTCTACCGGTTTTTGACCATTCTGACGGTTTCTGTTATTATTATTTGGCCTAGGATTTCTATTCTCCGGTTTCTGATTTTCCGTTGTTTTAACATTTGAGGCTACAGTTACGTTTTCTACCGGTTTATGATCATTAGAACGGTTTCTGTTGTCTGCCTGACGCGGATTTCTATTGTCCTGTACTTTTGCAGGTCTATTATCACCACCTTGTTTCGGATTTCTGTCCCTATTGTTTTGTCCGCTTCTCTGCTTTTTGAATTTCTTCTCAAAACGATCTACATTATTCTCCTGTATCAAGTCAGAAGTTACCATAGGATTTTCAACAACTTTCAAATCTTCTAATGCTTGTGATTTTTCGCCTTTTTTATTAATGGCAATCATCTTCTGAACATCATAAATATCGATATCATACCAAGCCATAGAATTCTCTACATAAGCAAACCACATTTTCTTTTTGAAAACATCGATTTTTATACAGAAAGCACGTCCCTTTTCGGTATTCAGAACGGTGCTGGAGGATGGGAAATCTTTCAGAACATCCAGATAGCTATCCAATTCGTAATTGAGGCAACATTTCAGCTTACCGCATTGTCCGGCCAACTTTTGAGGATTAATACTCAACTGCTGATACCTGGCTGCATTGGTATTGACAGATCGGAAATCTGTGAGCCAAGAAGAACAACACAACTCTCTACCACAAGACCCGATACCACCAACTTTTGCAGATTCCTGACGGAAGCCAATCTGCTTCATATCAATCTTGGTGCGGAAAGTTCCTGCAAATTCCTTTATCAACTGTCGGAAATCAATTCGGTTGTCCGCCGTGTAATAAAAAGTTACCTTGGAGCCATCTCCCTGATACTCTACATCTGTTATTTTCATTTCCAGATTGAGTCCGTAGGCAATTTTACGCGCATCAATCTTGATATTATTTTCCTTTTGTCTAACTTCCTGCCAGGTTTCTATATCTTTTTGATTGGCAAGTCTATAAATTTTCAAGGCGTGATCTTCCTGTACATGCTTCTTTTTCATTTGGATTTTCACCAATTCTCCAGCAAGACTTACCACACCTATATCGTGACCCGGACTAGATTCTACAGCGATGATACTACCAATATGCAATGGGAGGTTATTGACGTTTTTATAATAGAATTTACGATCGTTTTTAAAACGAACTTCCACATATTCAGAACTTTTTGATTTTGAAGGATCAATATCAGAAAGCCAGTCAAAAACACTTAATTTATAACTATTCCCGCAGGTATCTACACTACTACACCCATTAGCGGACTTGGTGCCACAAGAATGGGAAGAATCGCCGGATGTTTTACATCCACAACTCATATATTATTTTTTTATGTCTGATTGCAAAGTTAATATAATTTTTATTTAAGGTTGATGATAATATCTTTTAAAAATATTTTTTTGTTAATTTTAAGTTAATATCTGATTAATATTGATGATTTATTAAATAATTATAGAAATACGTAACATATAATCAAAATTGATAATTCAATTTATTAGGATTCACGACACATTGTTTAAAGTTAAACTTAATTTAAAAAAAGCTTATAAAATAAATTAAAACACACATTAACAATTACTTAAAAAATCAACCGCTTTAAACAATTATTCTACGAATAGCAATGTTTAACTTTTTTTATGATTTTTTATAATTGTTATTAAAATAATTATAAATTTGGAACATTAATAATAATTATATGAAACGAATTTTAATATCGATGGCACTAGCAGCCGGATCTATGACATACGCAGGAGGTTTCCGAGTATCTCTACAAGGTGTTAAACAGCTGGCGATGGCTCACACAAGCGCTCACGCAGAAGATGCAAGTGTTGCATTCTTCAATCCAGCAGGGATTTCTTTCATTCCTTCGAAACTGAGTGTTGCTGCTGGTGGTTTTGGAGTATCAAACAAGATTACATATCAAAACACAACTACACTGCAACAAACTGAAACAGATAATCCATTGGGAACACCAATTTATGCAGCCATTGCATATAAAGTTTTGGACAACGTATCTCTTGGTTTTAGTTTCTCTACACCTTTCGGTAGCACAATAGAATGGCCAACTGACTGGGAAGGAAAAGAAATTGTACAAAAACTGGAGCTAAAAAGTTATTTCTTCCAACCTATGATTTCTGTTAAACTCGGACCTTGGGCATCTTTTGGAGCAAGTTATATCTATGCAAAAGGAAAAGTAGACTGGACGAAAGCGCTGACTCAATACGGAGGACAGCTAAATCTTTTGGATGATAGTGCTACTGGGCATGGTTTCGGGTTTGGTTTTTATTTCCAGCCAGATGACAAATGGGATGTCAGCTTAGCGTACAGATCTCCTGTTGATATGAAAGCAAAAGAAGGAAAAGCAACATTTATGGTTGCATCTTCTCTGATGTCTAACTTCAACGGAGGTACAGACAATTTTAAAGCGACACTTCCTCTGGTAGATGAATATACAATTGGTCTTACCTATAAGGTTACACCTAAATGGTTAATCTCTGCTGACTATAACTACCACGGCTGGGAAAGATACAGCAAACTGACACTTGATTTCAATACAGTTGCAGCAGGAAATCAGCCGAATGACCCAACTGTTTCCGTATCACCAAAAAACTTTAGAAATACATCCAGCGTACGTATCGGAACACAATACGCATTCAACGATATGATTTTTGGTAGATTGGGATGGTATTATGACGAAACACCATATGCAGATAAAGATTTTATACCTGAAACACCTTCTTTTGATAATTATGTTATAACAGGTGGTGTAGGATTTAAGTTCAATAAACTTGGAGTAGATCTTTCCGGAGCGTATGCAATGCCAAAAAGCAGAACATTTAACAATCCTAACCTGAATTTTGCAGGACAGGCCAAGGCTGATGTATTCTATTTTGGTCTTGGATTATCTTATAACGCATTCTAATATTTGAATTAATTATGAAAAAATTATATATATCAACAGTAGCTGCGGCTTTGCTTTTCACGGTTAGCTGTCAAAATGATTTTGAAAACAGCACGGAAGATGTGATGGTAACTTCTGGTGACGCCAATTTCTCAAAATATATCGCTTTAGGAAATTCTCTTACATCAGGTTACAGAGATGGAGCGCTTTATTCAAGTGGACAGGCAGAATCTTATCCAAGCATGCTTGCCATGCAAATGAAACTAGCAGGTGGTGGAGAATTTACACAACCTTTGATGCCCAATAATGTCGGAGGTTTCACAGGAATCCCTGGATTTGGAGGTAAATACAATCTAGCACTTGTAGATGTAAAAGATTACACGGGCGCTGTTACCGGGAAAACATTATCACCTGTACAGGCGGCAGCTGCGGCACAACTGGACATTATAGGGGGTGCTGGAAAATACTTTGGAAATATGGGCGTTCCTGGCGCAAAATCGTTTCACTTAGTAACACCAGGATATGGAAACTTTGCAAACTTAGCAGCTGGCGCTGCAAATCCTTACTTTGTGAGATTTGCTACATCTGCAACCACCACTGTTTTGGCAGATGCTATGGCTCAAAATCCTACCTTTTTCTCACTATGGATTGGTGCTAATGATGTATTATCATATTCTACATCTGGTGGTACCAATTCTACAACGACAGGAAATGTCACAACTTATACAACAGCAACCGACCAAACCGGGAATACAAATCCAGCAACATATAAATCGAATGACATATCAGATCCAAATGTCGTTGCAGGATCAATAAAAGCCGTTTTGGATGGGTTGAAAAGCAAAGGTGCTACAAAAGGGGTGATTTCAAATATCCCTTATGTAACTTCTATACCTTACTTTACAAGAGTTCCGTACAATCCAATCCCACTATCTGCTGCATCTGCAACTGCGCTTAATGCTAATTTTGGACAACTTAACACAGCATTAGGTAGCCTTGGACAAGCAAAAAGATTTATAACTCTATCAGCTTCTACCAGCAATCCAGTTTTAATAATTGATAAAAGCCTTTTCGATATCGCTCCTTATTTGCCAGCAAATCTGAAAATGTATGGACAAGCTAGACATGCTACTGCAGAAGATTTAATCTTATTAACAGCATCTGGAGTGATCGGAATTGACCCAACAACAGGACTACCACCATCACCGACTTCTCAAACAATTGGTGGTGTTACAATTCCTTTGGCGGATCAACTGGTTTTGACAAAAACAGAGGCAGCCAAAGTGAAAACGGCAACAGATGCCTATAATACAGCAATCTCCAATTTAGCAGCACAGTACGGCTTAGCTTTGGTAGATTCTAAAGCAAAAATGACAGAACTTAACTCAACTTCAGGAATCGTATGGGATGGCGTGAAGTACACTGCTACCTTTGTAACAGGAGGCGCATTCTCTTTAGACGGTGTTCACCCAACAGGAAGAGGTTATGCAATTATTGCTAATGAATTCTTGAAAGCGATTAATATGAAGTACAAATCCAACCTTCCAATGATAAGCCCAAATTCTTATACTGGTGTAACATTTCCCTAATTAAAAATTTTCACAATGAATATAAACCGTCTCGAACCCAAAATCGAGGCGGTTTTTTATGGATACAAATATTATTTTTGAAATATAAAAATTTGATTATTTTTACAGTATGCTTTCAAAAAGAGTCAAATACGCAATCAAAACTTTGCTTTTCCTAAACAGGACTAACAATGCTTCACTATTTTCGGCTAAAAAAATTTCGGAGAACGAACGTATTCCGCTCAAATTCCTTGAACAAATTCTGCGTGAACTAAAACAAAATAAAATTCTGAAAAGCGAAAGAGGTGCTGAGGGAGGTTATACTTTCATGAAAGACCCAGCCGAGATTAAAGTTCTGGACGTCATCCGTATTGTGGACGGACCAGTGGCCATGTTGCCCTGCGCATCGCTTAATTTCTATGAAAAATGTGCAGATTGCACCGATGAGGGAACTTGTGGCATCAGAAAACTCCTCATCAATGTTCGGGATAGCATGCTGCCGATTTTGGATACTAGCATCGCAGATATGACAAAATCTGAGAATTGTCCTATCTAAAAAAAATTAAAAACTTCCTTAAAAACTAATTAAAATGAAAAAAACTATCAGCATTCTAGCCTTGATACTTCTTGGCATAACTGGAATCAATGCACAATCTTCTGAGTCGGAAACCACGTCAGAAAGGAAAAATGAAATCATGCTCAGCCCCATTGAGTTGATCGCATATCCTCTACTCAACATTTCTTACGAAAGGCTTATCAATGAAAAATCAGGAGTCGGAATCAATGGTATGTTCTATTTTGGGACGAATGATAATATTGATGAAACCGGATTCACTCAGGTTTCTCCGTACTACAGGATGTATTTTGGAAAGAAATATGCGGCTGGCTTTTTTGTAGAAGGCTTTGTACCTATAACGAGTACAAAAGACACCTATTACAGATACTCCGATGGTCCTTATTTCAATAGCTATTCTGAAGAAATCACGAGAACTACGGTAGGAATCGGAATCGGTTTTGGAGGAAAATGGATTACGAGAAATAATATTATTTTTGAAGTGAGTGCAGGATTGGCTAGAAGATTTGGCGACACTAAAAAAGAAATCTATTATTACGACGCCAATAACCTTACCGGTCGCGGAATGCTAGGTATTGGTTATCGCTTCTAATGACAAAAATTGATTGATTATAAATAAAAGTTTAGTTTTGTACTAAACTTTTTCCTTTTTATGTTCACCGACGATTATTTTATGAAGATGGCTTTGCAGGAAGCCCAATTGGCATTAGAAAAAGATGAAGTGCCTATCGGTTGCGTCATTGTTTCCAATAATAGAATCATCGCCAAATCTCACAACCTTACCGAAACCTTAAACGATGTGACCGCTCACGCAGAAATGCAGGCCATCACTTCTGCTGCTAATTTTCTTGGCGGTAAGTACCTTCAGAATTGTACTTTATATGTGACCTTAGAACCTTGTGTGATGTGTTCCGGCGCTTTGGCCTGGTCTCAAATTTCGAAAGTCGTGATTGGGGCAAGAGACGAACAAAGAGGTTTCATCAACAAAAATCTTTCTCTGCATTCCAAAACAGAAGTCGTAACCGGAGTTTTGGAAAATGAATGTTCTTCGATTGTCAAAGATTTTTTCAAGAATAAACGATAGATTATAGATCCTTCCCCAGAAAATACAACCCTTTCAATGTGTGCAATCGGTCTGCGATATTGATCTTTTCTGTCAGAGGTTTGTAAACGTGGCTCACGCCGCCAGTCGCAATCACGAAGCAATTGTCATTCACCTCATCATTAATCCGGTCAATAAAACCTTCCACCATTCCAAGGAAACCGTAAACCATTCCGCTTTGCATACAAGTAATCGTATCCAAACCAAGAACTGACTTTGGTTTTACCAGTTCGATTTCCGGTAATTGCGCAGTTCCTTGTATCAGACTGTTCAATGAAGTCACAATTCCCGGCGCAATGATAACGCCAAGTGTTTCACCATTTTCCGCTAAACAACTCGCCGTGAGCGCGGTTCCGAAATCCAGGATAATTTTCTTTTGCTTCGGATAAAGATTGTGTGCTGCAACCAAATTGGCATAGATGTCCGTTCCCATTTGTTTCGATTTCGGAATCACGCCGGACGATGTATTCCTGTCCACAATCACAGGAATTTTGTTGTGGATTTTCTTAATAGCGCTTGCCACCACTTTTGTTAATTGTGGCACAACGGAACCAATAATAACCTTATCGATTTTATCAACTTCGATTTTATAGGTCTGATAAAGCATCAGAACCTGAACAAAAAGCTCATCGGTGGTTTTGTATGGTTTCGTGTTGATGACCCAAGAGATGTCACAATTGTCATCATCAAACAGCCCGAAACGTATATTGGTGTTGCCTATATTAATTACAATAGAATTCATTACTTAGATTAATTTACCAATTTAAAATTGTAACAGTTTACCAATATTTAAAATCTTAAATTCAGTTGACATTGATACATTGTTCAATTATTATATTGTTACATTATTATTTCACTTCCAGATAATTATCCTCAGGATTAACATCTGCCAGTCTCTGGCTGAAGTCGATTCCCATTGCAGACAATTGAGACTTAGTATAAGGAATCGTAAAACTGTAGTCCTGCTGTGTCCAAGCCCAGAACGGTAATGTCTGGATATTACCGTAAATGTCTTTCGTTTTCCAGGTTCTGGTCAGATTTAATGGAATATTATAGTTGATAACTTTCTTGTCCTTGGTCAAAATACTGAAATCGATGGGCATCGGAACACCGCCTTTGTTCACCAAAGTAATGGTCGTAGATTGTGGGTCATATTTCACATTCTTGATGCCGTAGTCAATCGTTTTCGTTGTGTTGATCCAGTAATGCTGAAACCATTTCAAATCCATCCCGGAAACCAACTGTGCAATGTGGATGAAATCTCTTTCCGTAGGGTGTTTCATTGCCCATTCGTCATAATATTTGAGCATAATTTTGCTCAGATTTTCTTCTCCTACGATGTATCCTAACTCTACCAAAAACGTTTCTCCTTTGATGTAACTCGCATAGGTGTAAGCTGTTCCATTATCGTGATGGTCGCCCAACCAAACTGCCGGCTCTTCTTTTCCGGATTTAGCGAAATTAACATAAGCTTTCAATGCGCCCACAAAAGGATTCGGTTGAGATTCTTTTGGCGGGAACAGTCTGTAGGAAACAAAATCTTCCGCATACTGCGTAAAACCTTCGTCCATCCAAGGTCTTACACTTTCATTTGTCGCCAGCATCTGCTGAAACCAGGAGTGCGCCCCTTCGTGGAACATCAATCCTGAAAGACCTTCCAAAGATGTCGCTTCGCCTAGAACCATTGTGCACATTCCGTACTCCATTCCACCGTCACCACCTTGTATGAAGGAATAACTTGGCCATTTGTAACGTCCGAAAGTCGCGTTCATCAATTGGTAATATTTTGTAATGTATGGTTTCATTTCTGACCAATATTTTGTCTTTTCAGATTTCTGATAAACCAAATAAATTTTTGGTCCATCCAGAATTGGGAAGCTTTCCACGGAATAATCTCTGTCGGCCGCCCAAGCAAAATCCAAAATATTCTTCGCTGTCCATTTCCATGTTACTTTGTTGGCAATATCTGGTTTGATGGAAGCACTGCTGTCATAACCTTTCACTTCTGTTACATTTTCAAGGTTTCCTCCAGCTCCGATGACATAGTCTTTATCGATTTTGATATTTACCTCATAATCAGAAAACGGTGCGTGAAATTCTCTTCCCACATAATCAAACGCTGCCCATCCGTCATAATCGTATTCCGCAATTTTTGGATACCATTGCGTCATGGTCATATCAATTCCTTCGCGGTTGTTTCTTCCGGCTCTTCGGATTTGCATCGGGATTACGGCGTCCCATTCCATTGTGAACGTGGTGGAAGAATTGGGTTTAATCGCTTCTGCCAAGTAAACTTTCATAATAGTTCCCTGGATTTCGAATTTCAAATCTTTACCGTTTTGCTTGATCCAACGGATATTCTGTGCGCCTTCTTCATTTTTAGGAATTTCTGACAATCTGGAAACAACTGTATTTCCAACTCTTTTGGCCAATCTTCCGTCCGCATTCACGCCTTGAGAATGCACACGCTGGTCCATCATAGAACCTGGTTTGAATGCATTCCAATACAAATGGAAATAAGCGACTTTCAGCTCGTCCGGCGAATTGTTTCTGTAGTCCAAAGTCTGTTTTCCTTGGTAAGTGAAATTGGCAGCATCCACATCAATATCCATTTTATATTTAGCATATTGCTGATAATAAGAATTTTGCTGAGCCGACAAGATGAGAGAAAAAAGAATTGAGAATAGAGAGAATTTCAGTTTTTTCATAGGAGTATGATTCAACCTAAAAGGTTTGTTGATATAATTTTACCAAAAATAGGAAGTTTTTGGTTAATGGCAAGTTTACTTCAAAATCAAAATTCATTTTTACGTATTAATTTTTTATATTTGTACGTAAAATTATTGTTTATGGATTCCAAACTCACTTTAAAATTAAACGAAAATGTTATCGAACGGGCTAAAAATTATGCTTCCAGCAAGAAAGTTAGCCTATCGAGACTGATTGAAAATTATCTTGATTCTATTACGCGTGAACAAAACGATGATTTTGAGATTTCCCCTTTTGTGAAAAGCATTTCCAGTGGAAAAAGTGTACCGGCAGATTTGGATTGGAAAACTCTGAGAGATGATTACATGGACAATTTGGATAAAAAACATCAATAGATGCAAAAGATATTTTTGGACACCAATATCATTTTGGATTTCCTTGGAGAACGAGAGGGTTTTTATGAAGCGTCAGCAAAAATTATGACTTTAGCAGACAAAAAAAAGATTCAAGTCTATACTTCACCAAGTTCTGTTTCCAATGTTTTTTATGTCTTGACGAGATATGAAAATTCCAAAATTGCACTAGAGAAAATAAGGAAATTTAAGCTTTTATGTTCGATGTCTGTGATGGATGATGAAGTGGTGGAAAAAGCCATCAATTCTGACTTCAAAGATTTTGAGGATGCAATGCAATATTTTAGTGCGCTGGCTTCTAATTGCAATATTATAATCACTAGAAACGAAAAGGATTTTAAAAATGCGATGATTCCTGTGATGAATGCTGAACGTTATTTGTGGAGTTTGATGAAGTAATGACATTGTTTTGAATCCGCAGCCCGACTTGAGCGGAGCACTTTTTCTGGCATTGCGGGTAAAATTTCTAAGGATTGCTTCACTTCGTCCGCAATCACAGAAAAAAGCGGGAGCGGAAGGCGGATTAAGCTGCCCAAATTCTAATTAACCCGAAAAACCGGATAAAGCCGATGCGTTTTCTCGTAATATTCGGAGTGTTTGTAAATCCAATCCAGTTGCGCTTCTCCGTCTTGGGCAAATTTTGGATTAATCGATTTTTCCATTTCGAAAGCAGTTTGCAAAGCTTTGTTGTCTTTCAGAAGTTTGCTCGCTGTATCTTCGAAAACATAAGCCGAATAATATTCTTTCTGACCCAGAATCGCATCGAAGAAATTCCAATTGAAATAAGAATCCACCGCTTCCGGTTCTAAAGTTTCCAAAAGAAATTTAGCGCCGTCTTGATTCAGAGGAACAAGAAAATCGCCTTTTCTGAATTTGGTTTTCCCGGATTCTTTGGTAACAAAGGTGTCGTAATGCAGATAATGACCTTCGTAAGGATTGGGAACAGTTTTGAAATCTTTGATTCGGTATTGCTCCACCACAATCGTAGAATCCTGTTTGATTGGCATCATTTTGATTTGGTTCAGTTTCAGCAAATCGATGATTTTCCATTCGGATTGAGGAATGACGTAATATTTTGGAATCGTGATTTCTTTTGCCGGAACGTAAGTGTTGTAAAACTTGACAGGCTTGGAAAATTTGGCATTTCTGTCATACCAAAGTCTGGTTTTTCCGGAAACGTTGCTTGGTTTATATTTCGCTTCAAAACCTTTGAAATCAATGTTTTCAAACTTTGTGGAATCGAGTTTCCAAGATAAAGCGTATCGATTTCCGACTTTGTATTGTTTCAGATTTTCGGCTCGTTTTTGCTGAATGGTTTTGTAATTTTCATCGATATAATTCAGATTATCAACCATATAATCATACGTCACTTTCACACGGTCTTTGTACGGTTTCAGCATATGCGTTTCCACAACTGTCCCGATGTCATTGAACAAAGTGGTGTAACCTGTCGCATATCTCGGTGAATCCATAAAAGCTGGGAAGCCGCCATCCGGAACATCGCCGTGAATGTTGACATAAGGCACGGAAATCACGCCTTTTTTCTCCATATTTTTCAGAAGTGTTTTCTGCATTTCGCCATTGAAATAATTGCCGAGAACATTTCCCAAACGTTCTTTATTCGTTGAAATATAAGTAAAAGTGTATTGATAATCTGCGCCGTTGCTGACGTGATTATCAATAAAAACATCCGGTTTTAGCCATTGAAAAATCTGCTGAAAACTTCTGGAATTTTTTGAATCCGTCTTGATGAAATCGCGGTTCAAATCATAATTCCTTGCATTACCACGGAAACCATACTCCTCCGGACCGTTTTGATTGGCTCGGGAAAAACTGCCTCGGTTCATCATTCCGCTGACGTTGTAACCTGCAATCGCTGCGAAAATGACGTTTTTCGGCGCTTTGATTTTACCGGTTGCTAAATCCCGCATCAACATCATTGTCGCATCGATTCCGTCTGGTTCGCCCGGATGAATGCCATTATTGACAAACAAAACCGATTTTCCTTTTCTGGCTTCTTCGAAGCTTTTCCCTGACGGATTGAAAATCACAACATCGATTGGCGCGCCATTGTCGTCTTCGCCTTTGGCCTCATAACTGATTGATGGATATTGTTTTGCTAATTCCTGATAGAATTTTCGCATCTCATCAAACGTTGTGGTTTGGTTGCCGTTGCCTTTTTCGAAAGGGGTTTGGATTTGGGATTGAGCAAAGGTTGAGATTAGGATGAATAATGCGAAGAGATTTTTCATTTTTATTAAAGCAAAGAACAAAGCTACGACTTTGAAATGTATTTCGTATCCACAAAATCCGTCAGCCAGACACTATTTTCAGAAAGATAAAACAGAATTCCGTCTTCGAACATTTTGCCTGTTCTGATGGTTAGAATAATCGGTTTTCCGTGGCGCATTCCGACTTTGGTGGCCATTTCTTTATCCTGACTCAAATGAACGTGTTGTCTGTTTCTTTTTTCAATTCCTTTTTCTAAGATTGAATCTACATTGCTCTGAGCAGTTCCGTGATAGAGAAACTCCGGCGGTTGCTGTGGTTTCAAAGCCAAATCAATATCAATCGAATGTCCTTGATTAGCTCTGATTTTGGTTTTGTCCTCATTGAAAATAAAACGTTTTTTATCATTGGATTCTACAACCTCATCTAGTTCGTCTAAGGTAAAATCTATTTTATGCTTCAAGCATTTTTCTCTTAATTGATCAACATTTGCCCAACCATTTTCGTCCAAAGTTAAATTGATAGTTTCCGGTTGATGTCTAAGAATCAGGCTTAGAAATTTGCTGATTTTTTTCTTTTGTGATTCGTTCATTGTTTGTGTCTTATTTCATTAATCTAGTCTCTAATTTAATACATAATTTCTCAATATCATCTTTCCTTACCAATTCAGAAATCCATTCATCAGGAATATTATCAAACCCATAAAAAATTCCTGCAATTCCACCTGTGATAGCTGCGGTTGTATCTGTGTCTTCTCCCAAATTGACGGCTTTCAAAACTGCTTCGGAATAACTTTCAGAATTAAGAAAACACCATAACGAAGCTTCTAAACTGTCAAGAACATAACCGCTGCTTTTAATTTCATCTTCGGGAAAAGTTGAAATATCATTGTTTAAAATCCTGTCAAATAAATCCATTTCATTTTGCGAGCAAATTGGATTATTATCTAGAAAATCTTTGACTTTGGTTTGCATTTTTTGATAGGCTTCAAGTTTTTCTGATTTATTTAGAATTTCAATCAAAAACTCCAGATAGATAAAACAAGAAATCACAGAACGAATATGTCCGTGAGTAATTGAAGAAACTTCTTTCACTACATCAAAACGTTTTTCAATAGAGAAATTCTTAATGTAAAATAACAATGGTAAAATTCTCATCAAGGAACCATTTCCGTTATCGAATTCACTTGTTCCTCCACATAATTGCGAAATTTCTCCTTTACTTATTCTGTAAATCGCTTGTCTTGTACCAATTCCAATATCGAAAACATTTCCGTGTGGCGTCCAGATTTCAGTATTATACCATTGTAAAAACTTCAACGCAATATCTTCCAAATCATATCCATTACAAAGGCTTTCGGCAAGACAAAGTGTAAGCGAACCATCATCACTCCAAGTTCCCAATGGTTGACGATGCGTTCCCATCGCTCTCATTCTTGTAACTGGCGAACGTTTTAATTGTTCTCGACTTCTGAATTCCACTGGAACACCTAAAGCATCACCAACGCAAACTCCAAACATTCCTGATTTTATAATACTACGCATTCTCCAATAATTTTTTATAAATCTCTTCATTTTCATCATCAAAACAGACGAAAATAATTTTTTCAATTACATCTGACTGAAAATTTCTTACAGTTTCAACAGCTATTTTTCCAGCCAATTCTTTCGGAAATCTGTAAACTCCCGTGCTGATATTAGGAAAAGTAATTGTTTTTACCCCTAGACTCTCTGCCAGTTTCAAAGAATTATTATAACAATTAGCTAGGAGTTTAGAACTTTTTTCTTCATTATTATTCCAAATCGGACCGACAGTGTGAATTACATATTTTGCAGGAAGATTTCCAGCAGAAGTGTAAACCGTTTCTCCAGTTTTGCATTTCCCCTGTCGGTTTCTGATTTCCATACACTCCTCCAGAATTTGTTTTCCTCCTGCACGATGAATTGCGCCATCCACTCCGCCTCCGCCAAGTAATGAGGAATTGGCAGCGTTTACTATTGCATCGGCAATTACTTTTGTGATGTCGCCCTTTATGATTTCAATTGTAGGTTTCATTGAGCCTTAATTTTTTATTTAAATTTTCATCATCAAACAGCAATGGTTTCTCTTCAGGAATTATCAGTTTATCTAAATCCTTATTCAAAACAAATTGATGTTGCTCCCAAACAAAATCAGAAATATTTTCAATCAAAAGAATATCATCTTTCGCAAAAGATTTGATAAAATCATTTCTCAATCCAATTTGAATAGCTCTTCTTTCCAATTTATTTCCGAAAGGGTTGTGGTCTGGGTCCCATTGTAACCTTACAGAAGATTCTTTCACTTGATTTTGCCATTCTTCTCTGGAAACTCCAAGCTCGTCATTAAAAGATGAATTTGGCCGGGTCCTGGCGCTGCACCTGGAAGGCGTAGCAGG